>MHEU01000037.1:51758-71036 GCA_001805245.1 Nitrospirae bacterium RIFCSPLOWO2_02_FULL_62_14
CGGGCGGCGGCCGACGGCAGCCTGCTGGCGGTGACGATCGTCCTGGCCCTGATCGGACTGGTGATGGTGTTCAGCGCCAGCGCCGTGGTGGCGGGGAACCGCTTCCAGGATTCCATCTATTTTCTCAAGCGCCATCTGGCCTGGCTGGCCTTCGGGTTTCTGCTGCTCCAATTGGCGTCGCGGATGGATTACATGGTGTGGAAACGGCTGGCCCTGCCGGCGCTGGGACTGACGGCGGTGCTGCTGGTTCTGGTGTTGATTCCCTCCATCGGCGTGATGGCCAAGGGGGCCCGCCGCTGGATCCGGATGGGCCCGATCTCGGTGCAGCCGGCCGAGATGGTCAAGCTGGCGGTTATCCTTTATATGGCGGCGTATCTCACCAAGCGGGAGGGCCGGTTGACCGAATTCGCGGCCGGATTTCTTCCGCCGCTGGTCGTCGTCGGCCTGCTGGCCGGGCTGGTCCTGCTGCAGCCAGACCTCGGCACCGTCGTCGTGGTCGGCCTGGTGACCTATGCGCTGCTGTTTCTGGCGGGCGCGCGGCTGAGCCATCTGTTCGGCCTCGTGCCGGTCGCGCTGGCCGCCGTCGCCCTGCTGGTCTGGCGATCGCCGTACCGCCTGCAACGCCTGACGACCTTTTTCGATCCCGGGAAGGATCCCACGGGCGCCGGCTTCCAGGTGAACCAGTCGTTTCTGGCATTCGGCAGCGGAGGGGCGTTCGGAGTCGGGCTGGGCGAGGGCCAGCAGAAACTGTTTTTTCTGCCCGAGGCGCACACCGACTTCGTGCTCGCCCTGGTCGGCGAAGAATTGGGACTGGCCGGGACGGCCGCGATCATGGCGTTGTTCGGCCTGCTGGTGTTCAAGGGATTTCAGATTGCGGGACGCGCCCGCGAGCCGTTCGGCCGCCATCTTGCGCACGGTATTACGTTGCTGATCGGATTTCAGGCGCTGATCAACGCGGGCGTGGCCACCGGGCTGCTGCCGACCAAGGGCCTGACGCTGCCGCTGGTCAGCTACGGAGGGTCGTCGCTGCTGGTGTCCCTGCTGGCGATCGGCATTCTTCTGAGCATTTCGCGTGACCGGCAGGGCGGGCGGCAGGCGGGGGTCTATGGACGGAACGGGGCAGCCGCATCGTGAAAACCATCGTGTTCGCAGCGGGCGGCACCGGCGGCCACCTCTATCCGGCCGTGGCGCTCGCGAGGGAATTTTTCCGGCAGGACCCGGACACCCGGATGCTCTTCGTCGGCACGGAACGAGGGATCGAATCGAAGGTTCTGGCGCACGAGGGGTACGAGCTGGCCATGATTGCAGCGCAGCCGGTGATGGGACGCGGTCTCCTGAAGGCGGCGGGCGCCCTGCTCTCGTTGCCGCGGGGGCTCTGGCAATCCGTGGCCCTGCTGCGCACGCGGCGCGCATCGTTCGTGCTCGGGGTCGGGGGCTACACCAGCCCGCCGGTGTTGGTGGCGGCGAAACTGCTCGGCCTGCCACGGGCGATTCTGGAACCGAACGCCTACCCGGGCATGGCCAACAAGGCCTTGGGGCCGATTGCCGATCTGGTGTTCGTCGCGTATCGCGAAGCCGCCGGACATTTTCCCGCAACCAAAGTGCGGGTCACCGGCATGCCGGTGCGGCGCGGGTTTGAAGAACCGTCGGAGGAGGATACGGCCGATACGGTGGCCCGTCGCACGCTGCTGGTGTTCGGCGGCAGCCAGGGCGCGCGGGCGATCAACGATGCGATGGTCGCCGCCCTGCCGCAATGGGCGGCGATGCGCGATCAAGTGGTGATCGTGCATCAAACGGGCGAGGCGGACCATGCGCGGGTGCGGGAGGCCTATCAGGCGGCGGGCGTGCAGGCCGAGGTGGTGCCGTTTTTGTTCGAGATGCCGAAGACGCTGCGTTCCGCGGACCTGGTGGTCTCGCGCGCCGGGGCAATGACGCTGGCGGAACTGACCGTCTGCGGCAAGCCGGCCATTTTGATCCCGCTGCCGCACGCGATTTACCAGCACCAGGCGCACAACGCGCGGGTGCTGGCGGACGCCGGCGGGGCGGTGGTGCTGCCGCAGCAGGAGTTGACGGGGGAGCGGCTGGCGCAGGAAGTCTCGGCGCTGCTGCGCGAGCCGGAGCGGCTGCAGGCGATGGCTGGGCGGAGCCGGGGGATGGGCAGGCCCGATGCCACGCAGGCGATCGTGGGGGAATGTTTGGCGCTCATGAAGCGCAAGGCGAGAGGCGATAGGCAATAGGCAATAGGCGATGGATAAGAGGCTGGGACGACCTTTGCTTTCCCTATAGCCCATCGCCCATAGCCTCGTGCCTGGAGAAATATGTTCAGAAGGATTCAACAGATTCACCTGGTCGGCATCGGCGGCTCCGGCATGAGCGGCATCGCCGAGGTGCTGCTCACGCTCGGGTACAAAGTCTCTGGTTCCGACCTGCAGGAGTCCGACACGACCAGGCGTCTCCGTGAATTGGGCGGAAAGATTTTCATCGGCCATCAGGAGTCGAACGTCGGAGACGCGCAGGTGGTCGTGATTTCCTCCGCCGTGCAGCCGGCGAATCCGGAAGTCGTGGCGGCCAGGGCCAGGGTGATCCCGGTCATTCCGCGGGCCGAGATGCTGGCGGAATTGATGCGGCTGAAATACGGGGTGGCGATCGCCGGCGCGCACGGGAAAACGACCACCACGACGATGGTCGCGACGGTGCTGGCGCAGGCCGGGCTGGACCCCACGATCGTGATCGGCGGACGGGTCAATGCGCTCGGGAGCCATGCCCGGCTGGGACGGAGCGATCTGCTGGTCGCCGAGGCCGACGAGAGCGACGGCTCCTTTTTGAAACTCGCGCCGACGATCGTGGCGGTCACGAACCTCGACCAGGAGCATCTGGACCATTACGGCACGATGGAGCGGCTGGAGCAGAGCTTCCTCGAATTCATCAACCGCGTGCCGTTCTACGGCCTGGCGGTGCTCTGCGCCGACGACGATCACCTCCGGAAAATGCTTCCGCAGGTCGTCCGGCGCTACCAGACCTACGGCCTGCATGACACAGGCGGTGTGACGCCTGACTTCCGCGCGACCGATATCACGATGAAGCAATGGGAGACGGAGTTCCGCGCGTCGTTCAAGGGCAAGAGTCTCGGGCCGTTCCGCCTGCCTGCGCCGGGGGTTCACAACGTCTCGAACGCGCTGGCTGCGATTGCGGTGGGCATGGAGCTGGACGTGCCGGTCGATTTGATCCGGAAGGGCCTGGCGACCTTCGCCGGCGTGGAGCGGCGGTTCCATCTGCGTGGCGAAAAGAACGGCATCATGGTCGTGGACGACTACGGCCACCATCCGACCGAGATCCGCGCCACGCTGGCCGCCGCCAAGCAGGGCTGGAACCGCCGCCTGGTGGTGCTCTTCCAGCCGCACCGCTATACGCGGACCCGCGACCTGGCCGCGGAATTTGCGCACGCCTTCGAACAGGCCGATGCGCTGTTCATGACCGAGATCTATGCGGCCGGCGAGACGCCGATTCCCGGCGTGTCCGGCCGGCAGCTCGCCGAGTCCGTGCGCGCGGCGGGCCATCCGTCGGTGACGTGGATCGAGCAGCGGGCCGAACTGGCTCAGCTCGTACTGCCGGCGCTGCAGCCGGGCGACCTGGTGCTCACGCTGGGCGCGGGAGATATCTGGAAAACCGGGGTCGAGTTGTTGGAGCGGTTGTGAAGCTGGCACTGCTTGCCGGAGGTTGCGTGAAACGTCGGACCGCATCACGGAGAACACCCTCACGATGGACCGCATCGGATGTGCGCGCGGCGGTGGCGGGCCTGCGGGGCGAGGTGATATTCGACGCGCCGCTCAAAGACTACACGTCGTTCCGGATCGGCGGGCCGGCGGACGTGCTGGTCATGCCGGCCGACGCCGAGGACGTCGGCCGGCTGGTCCGGCAGGCGCATGCGGCGGGCATTCCGATCTTCGTGCTGGGCGGCACGAATCTGCTGGTGCGCGATCACGGCATCCGCGGCATCGTGGTCAGCCTGGCGAAGATGAAGGCCGTCAGGGAGGAGCCGGGCCACGTGCTCTACGCCGAAGGCGGCGCCGGAATGCCGACCGTGATGAAGCATGCGACCGGACTCGGGCTGTCGGGCCTCGAGTGGGCGGCCGGGATTCCGGGGACGGTGGCCGGCTGCGTCGTGATGAATGCGGGCACCAAACTCGGCGAGATGCAGGATTGCGTCAAGGCCGTGCGCCTCGTGGATTCGGCCGGCGGGATCGTCGAGTGCCCGGCCTCGGCCATCCGGTTCAGCTACCGGCGGGCGTTGCTGCCGCGGGGCATTGTGGTGGGTGTCTGGATGCAGCTCAAGCCGGCCGCGAAGGAAAAAATCCAGGCAACGGTCAAGGAGTATCTGCGGTATCGAAAAGACACCCAGCCGCTGACGCTGCCCAATGCGGGATGCGTGTTCAAAAACCCGGGGCCCGACCCGGCCGGCCGCGTGATCGAAGCGGCGGGACTCAAGGGCGCGCGGATCGGCGACGCGCAGGTGTCGGACAAGCACGCGAACTTCGTCGTGAACCTCGGCCATGCGAAGGCGGCCGACGTGATTGCGCTGATCAAGAAAGTCGGGCGCACGGTCGAGGAGCGGACGGGCCTGACGCTCGAACTGGAACTGAAGATCGTCGGGGAACCGTGAAGGCCCGTTTTTCTAGTTTATGTGGTTTGTTTGGTTTCTTTGGTTCGACGAGTAACAACCAGACAAACCAGATGAACCAGACAAACCAGATGAACCAGATATGCCACTGACAAGGGCGCGCATCGGGGTCCTCATGGGCGGACGGTCGTCGGAGCGGGAGATTTCGTTGCGGACCGGGCAGGCCGTGCACCGGGCATTGCTCCGCCGCGGGTACCGGGCGGTTGCGATCGACGTGGGTGATTCGCTCTTGAAGCAATTGCAGGCTAGGAAGGTGGAGATGGCGTTCGTCGCGTTGCACGGACCGGGCGGGGAAGACGGCACGATTCAGGGATTTCTGGAGACCATCGGCATGCCCTACACGGGTTCCGGCGTCAAGACGAGCGCGATCGCGATGCACAAGATTACGGCCAAGACGCTGCTGGCCTGTCACGGCATTCCGGTTCCGGATGGCACGGTCGTCCGCAGGGGCGAGACGGCATCGAAGCCCGCCCGGCTGAAGTGGCCGGTGATCGTGAAGCCGGCGGCGGAGGGGTCGACAATCGGCATTTCAATCGTCCGGAAGGCATCCGAGTGGCGCGCGGCGCTCAGGCGCGCGCACGCGCATGACCGCGAGGCGATCGTGGAAGCCTATATTCCCGGCCATGAGGTGACCGTCTCCGTGCTCAAGGGAGCGAACCGGTCGCGGGCGCTGCCCACGATCGAGATCGTCGCGCCCGGCGGGTTTTACGATTATGCCGCCAAGTACACCAAGGGACGCAGCCGCTACCTCTGCCCGGCGCCCCTGCCGGCCGGCGTCAACCGGCAGGTGACGGATCTGGCGGTGCGGGCCTGCGACATCCTGGGCTGCGACGGCGCGGCGCGGGTGGATTTCCGGGTGACGCCGCGCGGCAGGCCCTATGTCCTGGAAGTGAACACGATTCCCGGCATGACGGAAACCAGTTTGCTGCCGATGGCGGCGGCGAAGGCGGGAATCGATTACGACACGCTCACGGAACGTATTTTAGAGTCCGCGCTGCGTCGCGCGAAGGAGGCACGATGCTGAGGAGACCGGCGACGGCAGGAATCGGACGTACGAAGCGGCCGCGTCCGAATCTGGAGCGGTATCCGGCGCGCGCGTCGGCGCGGCGGGAGCACGGGGGACGGCTCCGGCGCATTGCGCGTGCGGCGCTCTGGACCGCGGCGGCCTCCCTGGGCGCATGGACGGCGGTGCAGGCCTATATTGCGGCGGGACCGGTTGTTGCCGGCTGGTTCGAGATTCGTGAGGTGAGAGTGACCGGTCTTCGGACCGTGACGCGCGAAGACGTGATGAAACGGTTGCAGCTGGATTTCCGCGCCACGCTGCTGTCGGTCAGCCCGGCCCATTTGGAGTCGCGCGCTGCGACGCATCCGTGGATCAAGTCGGCGGCGGTCAGCCGTCTGCCGATGCATGTGTTGTCCGTGGAGATCACCGAGCGGCGTCCGGCGGCGGTGTTGAAAGCGGCGTCCGCGAACTACCTGCTGGACGAGGAGGGGGCGGTGCTGACGGCGATGGCGGAGCACGAGTACGAGGATCTGCCGGTGGTGATCGGGGTCGACCCCGGGCGGTTGCTGCTCGGCGACGACCAGTTGCGCCGGACCGCGCAAAACGCGGTCAGGCTGGGGGGATTGCTGGCGCAGTCGCTGGACGGCCGTCCCGAAGTGGACATGAGCGACCCGGAGCATGCGGTGGCCTACGTCCAGGGCATGCGGTTCAAGTTCGGGTCCTGGCCGTTCGACGAGCAATGGGAGCGGTACCGCGCAACGGAGCCGGCGCACCGGGCCGGCGCGGCGCGGGGGCCGCGCGACATCGATTTGCGATTTTCCGACAAGGTGATCGTGCGCGAACGGGAGCAGTTGTCATGATCGATCGAAGACGGCAACTCGGCGGCATGAACAGGTACGGGAGGGGGTGACCAGCATGGCCAGACGGGATCATATCGTGGTGGGGTTGGACATCGGGACGACGAAGATCTGCGCCATCGTGGCCGAGGTGACGGAGGAAGGCACGGTGAACATCATCGGGGTCGGATCCAATCCGTCCCGCGGTTTGCGCAAGGGCGTCGTCGTGGATATCGAGAGCACGGTCGAGTCCGTCAAAAAGGCCGTGGAGGAAGCGGAGCTGATGGCGGCGGTCCAGATCAATTCGGTCTACACCGGCATTGCCGGAAGCCACATCAGCGGCGTGCATTCGCGGGGCGTCGTCGCGCTGAAGAAACAGGAAGTCACCCGCGCGGACATCGACCGCGCAATCGAGGCGGCCCGCTCCATGGCCGTGCTGGGGCCGGACCGGCGGCTGCTGCACGTGATTCCGCGTGAATTCATGGTGGACGACCAGGACGGCGTCCGCGAGCCGCTGGGGATGTCCGGTTCGCGGCTCGAAGTGGACGTGCAGATCATCACGGGGGCGGTGACGTCGGCGCAGAACATCGTCAAGTGCGTCAACCGCGCCGGCCTGGACGTGGTGGACATCGTGCTCCAGCCGCTGGCCTCGAGCGAAGCTGTGCTGAGCCAGGAGGAACGGGAGCTGGGCGTGGCGATGGTGGATCTGGGCGGCGGCACGACCGATCTGGCCATTTTCGTGGACGGGAGCATCCGCCACACGGCGGTGCTGCCGATCGGCGGGCAGAACGTCACGAAGGATATCGCGATCGGGCTGCTCACCTCGCAGACGGAAGCGGAGAAGATCAAGATCAAGCACGGCATCGCGCGGGTCGACATGGTCAAGGACAACGAGACGCTGGAGGTGCCGAGCATGGGCGAGCGTCCGGCGCGCACGGTGTCCCGGCGCGAGCTGGCCGAGGTCATCGAGCCGCGCGTGGACGAGATGTTCGAGATGGTGCGTCACGAGATCACGCGGGCCGGCTACGAAGGCATGCTGGGGGCGGGCGTGGTCATCACCGGCGGGACCTCCATGCTGGAGGGAATGCCGGACGCGGCGGAGCGGATGCTGAACCTGCCGGCGCGGCGCGGCGTGCCGCACGGCGTGGAGGGGTTGCGCGACATCGCGGGCACTCCGATGCATGCCACCGGCGTCGGCCTGATCCTGCACGCGTGCCATCACTCGGACGAGATGGTCACCGCCGGCGGCCGCAACGGGCGCCGGGTCGGCCGGGTGTTCGGGCGGATGAAGGAATGGATGCTGGAGTTTTTCTAAACAAACGGGCAGCGAACGGCGGGCAGCAGGCAGCTTGCCATCAGCTAAAAGGAGGAGACCATATGTTCTCACTACACGAAGGCGACGTGATGCCGGTCCACATCAAGGTCATCGGTGTCGGCGGAGCCGGGTGTAATGCCGTCAACACGATGATCCAGTCCGGTCTCAAAAACGTGGAGTTCATCTCGGCCAACACCGACGTCCAGGCGCTGGGACGGGCCCAGGCCTCGTTCAAAATTCAACTGGGGCCCGAACGGACGAAAGGCCTGGGGGCAGGAGCCAGGCCGGAGATCGGCAAGGAATCGGCGCTGGAAAGCCGCGACCAGATCCGTGAATGCCTGGAAGGGGCCGAGATGGTGTTTGTCACCGCGGGGATGGGCGGCGGGACGGGGACCGGCGCGGCGCCGATCGTCGCCGGGATCGCGCGCGAGATGGGCATCCTGACCGTCGGCGTGGTGACCAAGCCCTTTCAATATGAAGGCCATCGCCGGATGAGTTACGCCGAGGAAGGCTTGCGCGAGCTGCGCCGGCATGTGGATACGCTGCTGGTGATTCCCAATCAGCGGCTGCTCGGCATCGTGGATAAATCCACGCCGCTACTGGAGGCGTTCAAGGTGGCCGACGATGTCCTGCGGCAGGCGATCCAGGGGATCGCCGACGTCATCACGACGGCGGGCCACGTGAACGTGGATTTCGCGGACGTCAAAACCGTCATGACCTTCACCGGCCGGGCGGTGATGGGCATGGGCGTGGCGCGCGGACCCAACCGGGCGCAGGAAGCGGCGCAGAAGGCCATCAACAGCCCGCTGCTGGAAGACGGCAGCGTGACGGGCGCGCGCGGGGTGCTGTTGAACATCACGGGCGGCGCCAACATGACGCTGCACGAAATCGGCGAGGCAGCCTCCATCATCCAGGATGCGGCCGATCCGCAGGCCAACATCATCGTCGGCCAGGTGATCAATGCCGACATCAAGGAAGACCTGATCGTGACCGTCGTGGCCACCGGGTTCGAGAAGGACGAACCGCCCGCCAGGCTGTCCGCCGGCGCGCGAGCGGCGGCGCCGTCCCAGGCGGCGGCCGAACCGGCACTGGCCGGCGTGCGCGACGCGGGCGGCGACGAGCAGAGCAAGCAGATCGAAAAGCCGGCCTTCCTGCGCCGGTTTACGAGCAAGCGCGAGACCCAGGAGCGGTTGAGCCTGACCACGGAGGATCCGTGGGATGTGCCGACGTTCCTGCGCAAGCAAAGCAACTAGTGGAGCGGGACGATTGACGGGCGGGCACGGCGGCCATGTTGATTACGGTGCCGGGATTTGCCGGTGTCCGGCAGGGCGTGCAGCATTTTTTCGGGACGAGGCACGATGTGCCCGGGCCGGACCGGTCCGCGCTCGTGGTGGTGTCGGTCAAGCAGGTGCATGGAACGGACGTGCTGATCGTCGATCATCCGGTCTCCGGCGCGCCGGCAATCGAAGGCGGATGGGATGCGCTGGTGACCGATCAGCCGGGCGTGTTGCTGACGGTCCGGACGGCCGATTGCGTGCCGGTGCTGATTCACGATCCCGTCCGTAACATCGTGGCGGCCGTGCACGCCGGGTGGCGCGGCGCCGTGGCCGGCATCGTGCCGAAGACCCTTGCGGTGATGGCGCAACGGTTCGGATCGCAGCCGGCGTCGCTGAGCGTGAGCATCGGTCCGTCCGCCGGCTCCTGCTGCTACGAGGTGGATGAGCCGGTCCTGGGGCGGCTCCGGGACAGTTATCCGGACTGGCGCAGCCTCGTGCAGGAAACGGGGACGGGCACCGCAAAGCTCAACCTGCGCGGGCTCGTCCGCGGCCAGGCGCAATCGGTCGGAGTGCGGGAAGACGCCATTCACAGCGTCAGCCTCTGCACCATCTGCCTTCCCGACCTCTTTCATTCCTATCGGCGCGAGGGAGTCGTTCGCGGCATGATGGTCAGCGGCATCATGCTGTCCGTCCGGCGGCGGACGGCCCGCCGCCCGCGCGGGAAACGCCGGGCCGACTGACAACGCACCGCTCTTCCGGTACAATAGCGTTCAACAACGCAGCACGATGAGCGATGAACGATGAGTCCGACTCAGCATTCAGCATGCAGCGCCCGGCACCGGATTCTGACCGCATTGCCGGACATGTGCGTGACATTGTCGACCGGATCGGCCGGGCCGCGCTTCGCGCCGGCCGCCGCCCCGAGGCGGTCCGTCTCGTGGCCGTGACCAAATCGGTGTCGGTGGAGCGCATCCGCCAGGCGATCGATGCCGGGGTGAGGCTGATCGGAGAGAGCCGGCTGCAGGAAGCCGTGCCAAAAATTGGCGCGCTGAGCGGAGCGCGCGATGTCCGGTGGCACTTCATCGGGCAGTTGCAGCGGCGGAAGGTCAAGACGGTCGTCGGAACGTTCGAGATGATTCATTCGGTGGACAGCGTGGACTTGGCGGCCGAAATCGACCGCCGCGCGGGGGAAGCCGGGTTGCAGCAGGACGTGCTGCTCGAAATCAATGCCGGCCGCGAAGTGACGAAGACCGGCTTCTCGCCGGATGGGGCGGCTGACGCCGTGACGGCGCTCGAGGCGATGCCGAATCTTTCCGTCAGGGGGTTGATGGTTATTCCACCGCCCGGGCCGGACGCGGAAGCGTCGCGCCCCTATTTTCGCGCGCTGCGCGAACTGGCCCGTTCGCTGGCGAGCCCGCGGCTCACACGGGTCCGGATGGAGGAACTCTCCATGGGCATGTCCGGTGATTTCGAGGTGGCGGTCGAGGAAGGCGCCACGCTGGTTCGAATAGGAACGGCGATCTTTGGAGAGCGGCATGGCTAAATCCGGGAAGGCGGCCACGATTGCGATGATCGGGTCCGGTCAGATGGGCGAAGCCCTGATCGGCGGCTGGCTGGCGGCCAAAACGGTCCCGCCGGAGGCGTTGTTCGCCACGGACGCCAGCGCCGAACGGCGCGACGTGATGAAGCGTCGGTTCGGGATTCGCACCGGATCGGAGAATCGCGAGGCGGCGTCCTGGGCCGACGTGGTGGTGCTGGCGGTGAAACCCCAGGTTCTCGACAAGGTGGTGAAGGACCTGTCGCCGGCGCTGGCGGGCAAGCTGATCCTCTCGATCGCCGCCGGCGTCACGATCGACCGTCTCGCCAGGCTGGCCCCGAAAAGCGCGCGCGTGGTGCGCGCGATGCCGAACACGCCGGTGCTGGTCCGCGACGGGGTGTCGGCGCTGTCGTTCGGCGCGGGCGTGACGGAGAAGGAACAGCAGCTCGCCCGCCGCCTGTTCGAAGCGGTCGGCCGGGCGGTGGTGGTGGAGGAGAAGCTGATGGATGCCGTCACCGGCCTGAGCGGCAGCGGCCCGGCCTACGTGTTCATGGCGATCGAGGCGCTGGCGGACGGCGGCGTGAAGATGGGGCTGCCCCGCACGGTTGCGGACCTGCTCGCCGCGCAGACGGTGCTGGGCGCGGCCCGGATGGTCCTGGAAACCGGCGAGCATCCGGCCAAACTGAAGGATCGCGTGGCATCGCCGGGCGGGACGACGATCGCCGGGTTGCATCGCCTGGAACAGGGCGGGCTCCGCGCCGCGCTGATGGCGGCGGTGGAAGCGGCGGCGAAGCGGTCGGAAGAGTTGGGCCGGGAGGGCACGCGTTGATGTTTTTCGCAGGGAATGTCCTGCAGGGGCTGGCACGAGTGCTGGAGATGGTGCTCACATTGTATATGTGGATCATCATCGCGCGCGCGCTGATCTCGTGGGTGAATCCGGATCCGTGGAATCCGATCGTGCAGTTTTTGGAACGGGTCACCGAACCCGTGCTGTCGCCGATCCGGCGCCGGATGGGCTGGCAGATGGGGATCGACCTGTCGCCGATCCTGGCGATTTTAATCATTGTGTTTCTGCAGTATGCCGTGGTGGCCTCGCTGTACGAGTTCGCCGCCCAACTGCACTGAGCAATCGCTTGCGAGGTTGACGATGAAAATCACGCCGCTCGACATTCAGCACATGGTGTTCAAGGTCTCGATGCGGGGCTATAACCGGCAGGACGTGGATCGGTTTCTGGAGCAGATTGCGCAGACGGTCGACGAACTCAACCGCGAGGTCGCGCTGTTGCGGGACAGGCTGGGGGCAACGGAGGGGCAACTGACCGACTCCAAAAAGGCCGAGACCGCGCTGACGCGGACGCTCGTGTCCACGCAAACCATGGCGGAGGAATTGAAAGCGGCGGCCAAGCGGGACGCCGAACTGATCGTCAAGGAAGCGGAAGTGATGGCGGCGGATCTCCTGAGAAATACCCGCGAGGAGATGGCCAAGCTCCAGCACGAACTCTCCGATCTGCGCAAGCAGCGGGCGATGGCGATCGAACGGCTGCGCGGAACGTTGCGGTCCTTCGATCGGGCCTTGACGATGGAAGAACAGGACAGCGATTCCCCGGCTGCCATTGAGCCGATGGTGGATGACGAACCGATGACCAACCCTCCTCGTTAACATCGGATGATGAAAAAGGCCGTTAGCCCTGCTTGTCCACCAACGCTTCTGCTGCAATTGCGGATACCCTGCTGCGACAGACGGGTTCGCCGCTCAGTTCCTCACCGTACTGTTTCAAGTACGCCTCGGTCCCTCGCGGCTCCACGCGTCCGTCTCGCCACGCGTCTTCGCAATTTCGCGACGAACCGTTGTGAACAAGCCGGGCGCGCTTCGTTCTCGCATCGCGGCGGCCTTGCCGCGGAAAAGGCACGCGTCTTGGCGCGTGCGGGGCGGGCGGGTGAGAAGGCGGCCTTTTTGATCATCCTGCCGGCGAAGAGTTCTTTCCTGTACATGCATGAAGCCTACTGATCCGATCGGCGATGCCATGCGGACCGCGGTGGAGGGCGGCGTGTTCCCCGGGGCCGTGCTGCTGGTCCGTCTGCGGGGGCGGATTGCCTATCATCAGGCGTTCGGCAGCGCCGCGTTGGTGCCTGCGCGGGAACCGGCCAGCACGGAGACGATCTACGATCTGGCCTCGCTGACCAAGCCGCTGGCGACGTCGACTGCGGTGCTGCGTCTGGTCCAGGATAGACGGCTGGGCGTGGATGCTCCGCTTCAGAAGCACGTTGAGGAGCTGAAGGGGAGCGCCATCGGCGACGCGACGGTCTACCATCTGCTGACACACAGCTCGGGCCTGCCGGCCTGGCGGCCCCTGTACGAACGGATTGCGGAGGAGGACCGCCGCAGGCCGGGGCTGCTCGGCAGTCCGGCGGCGGAGGGGATGGCGCTGGAACTCATCAAGCAGGAACCGCTGGCAACCCCGCCCGGCTCGCGCAGCCTGTACAGCGATCTGGGGTTCATCCTGCTCGGCATTCTCGTGGAACGGGTCGTCGGAAAATCGCTGGCGGTCCATTGCCGGGAGTCCGTCTTCGAGCCGATGCAAGCCCCCCTGTGCTTTTCCGGGCCGCGGGGGACGGGATCGGGATACGGCGTGCCGCCGGATCTCTCGCGCATTGCGCCGACCGAGGAGGATCCCTGGCGCGGGCGGCTGCTGCGCGGCGAGGTGCACGACGAGAATGCCGGCGCGCTCGGCGGTGCAGCCGGTCATGCGGGCCTGTTCGGGACGGCGGCGGCAGTCTCCGCCGTGGTCGGGCACTGGCTGGACAGCTATGTGGGCCGCAGTCATGTGCTGCCGCCCGATCTCGTCAGGCGGTTCACGGCGAGGCAGGAACGGATTGAGGGGTCCAGCTGGGCATTGGGATGGGATACGCCGTCGGCGCCCTCTTCCTCGGGAAGCCGCTTCTCGCCGGCCTCATTCGGGCATTTGGGCTATACGGGCACGTCGATCTGGGTCGATCCGGCGAAAGAACTGGAAGTGGTGCTGCTCTCCAACCGTGTCCATCCGACGAGACGGAACGAAGCCATCAAGCAGTTCCGCCCGCTGATCCACGATCTGATCTACGAAGAGCTGGTAGGGAAGAGCTAATGGCATATAGCGTATGGCTTATGGTTCGGAGGGACTTGCTGAAAGCGGGCGGGTCCGAGCTATAGGCTATACGCCATATGCTCCCGGTTATTTATCCGGATAGTCCAACCAGGTTTCTTTTTCCGCCAGGTAGCGCTGCCCTTTGAAATTCGGCCTCGTCCGGATCCGCGTAAAGCCGAATTCCTGAAGCTTCTCCACGACGTTGGACACGGCGGCGCCGATCGTCGGCCTGGTCTGGCCGGTCACGGTCAGTGCCTCGTACATCACGCTGCCGCTGTAGCCTTGCGCGACCCGGTTGACCAGGATCGAACGGCTGAAATAGCGGTCGCTCGGGTCCATGCCTTCGACCTGATGGCGTTCGATCGTGCCTTCTTTTTTGAACGACAGCGGAAGTGGCATGCCGGCTGGTTCCTTTCTGATTAACAGAGCGGCATTATAGTCAGCCTTGATGGCGAGTGCAACATACCAAGCTTCGCTTGAGCCGCCCGCTTCAATCACATGCGGGCGGATAGTTCCTTTGCCTCCAGTGGGATTGGATTGCGTTGTTGAGCCGGCGGCTATTCTGAGGTGCCTCGTAATTGCCGCCGCCGGAGAAAACCATAATTTGACTGTTGCTTTCAGGCTCTGATGCGTTGTTTGAACGGTGGACTCGGTAATGCTGGTCCATCGTTGACAAGCTGGCGACCCGCTTTCTATGATGCCCTCATGACCGGCGACGCGTGGAATATTCCCAACAGCCTGACCCTGCTGCGGATTCTACTGATCCCGGTGTTTGTCGGCCTGATGCTGTATGCCCGGTATGAGCCGGCTCTGGCTGTGCTGTTGGGCGCCGGCCTCACGGATGCGCTGGACGGAACCATTGCCCGGGCGGCCAACCAGCGCACGAAGCTGGGCATGTATCTCGATCCGCTGGCAGACAAGCTGCTCCTGACGTCCGGTTTTTTGACCCTGTCCGCGCTGCATCTGGTGCCCTTATGGATGGTCATTCTGGTTGTGAGCCGGGATGTCATTCTGCTCGCCGGAGCGTTGCTCGCGCACCTGACCGATTCGGCCGTGGATATTGCGCCCACGTTGCTGGGCAAGGGCACCACGGTGTTCCAGTTGGCCTATCTTCTGCTGGCGGTGTCCTGTGTAGCCCGTCAGATGGATATGCGTCTGCTCGACCCCCTGTTGTACCTCGTGGTGCTGCTGACCGTGGCGTCCGGGTTCCACTACCTTTATAGAGGGTTCGCCCGCCTCAATGTCGGCCAGATTTAGCCGGGGCGTCTTCGACTAAAACATCCTGATATTTTGCCGACATCGAAACGCGTTCAAGTTGACAAGTTTTTGCACCTCCAGTAGACTGCCCATCGAGCGCATTTCTCTAACCCATTGTAACAACGAGCGGATTTAAGGTTTTCGTTCGTCTCGTGAATCTGATGGCGGGAAATGCGCGGGCTGAAAAGCGTGCGGCCCGAAGCGCGATATGAGGCTGAGGGCAAACGAGGTTACCCATGCCGATCGTCTATACCTATAGCGGAAAAACGAAGCAGGGCGAAGCCAAAAAAGGCGAAATCACCGCCAATTCTCTCGAGGAAGCCAAGGGGCAACTCGCCGGCCTAGGTGTCACCGCCACCGACTTGAAGGAAAAAGGCAAAGGTTTCGACTTCGCGAATGTCTTCGGCGGCGGCAGTGTGAACGACAAGGATATCGTGGTCTTCACCCGCCAGTTTGCCACGATGATCAACTCCGGCCTGCCCCTGATCCAGTGTCTCGACATTCTTGCCTCGGCCGTGGCCGTCGAGAACAAATTCTTCGGCAAATCGATCGGCGAAATTAAGAGCACGGTGGAGGGGGGCTCCACGTTCGCCGACGCGCTCAAAAGGCACCCCAAGGTGTTCGACGATCTGTATGTCAACATGGTGGCCGCGGGCGAATCCGGCGGATTGCTGGACACGATTCTGGGACGTCTGGCCAAGCACATCGAAAAGGCGATGAAGCTGAAGGCCCGCATCAAATCCGCCATGGTCTATCCGGCGGCCATCCTGGGCGTCGCGTTCGTCGTGATCACCGTGTTGATGATCTTCGTGATCCCGATCTTTGCCCAGATGTTCACGGAAATGTCGGGCGGAAAACAAGGGCTGCCGGGCCCCACGCAGATCGTCATCGATGTCAGCAATTTCATGCAGAGCTATTGGTACATACTGGCCGGAGGGGCCTACGGGATGCTGCGGGCGCTCAAGTGGTACTACACTACCCCGAAGGGTCGTCTGCAAATGGACATCCTGGCGCTCAAACTGCCTGTCGCGGGAGACTTGATCCGGAAGGCGTCCGTTGCCCAGTTCACGCGCACGCTCGGCACGCTGATCTCCAGCGGCGTGCCGATTCTCGAAGGTCTGAGCATCGTGGCCAAAACCGCCGGCAACAAGGTCGTCGAGAATGCCATCATGTCGGCACGATCCAGCATCAGCGAAGGAAAGACCGTTGCCGAACCGTTGGCGAAAAGCGGCGTGTTCCCCAACATGGTCACGCAGATGATCTCCGTGGGCGAAGCCACCGGCGCGTTGGACGCGATGCTGAGCAAGATCGCCGATTTTTACGATGACGAGGTCGATACGGCCGTGGAGGCGCTGACGGCGCTCCTGGAGCCAATGATGATGGTCTTCCTGGGTACGGTCATCGGTTTCATCGTCATCGCCATGTACCTCCCGATCTTCAAGATGGCCAGCGCGATCGGGTCGTAAGGCAGCAGGATGGCATAGGGGGTGGCGTCTTCTGCAGCAGCAGGAGGCGCCCCTCCCGTACCGGTTCGCGTCACCCGCACACGTTGTTTCCCCACTGACGCACACGAATCCATGGACGAAATCAAGGTCCGGCTGAAGTGGTTGATAGCCTTCCGGGTGGTCGTGGTCACCCTCCTGCTCGGCCTGTCCATCGCGTTCCAAATAGCCAAAAACGAACTCGTCTTCGCCTACTACGCGCTGATCGTCTTTACCTACGCGATCACGATCGCCTACGCCGTCGCGCTTCGACAGCTTTCCACTACGCGGGCGCTTCAGCAATTCGCCTACGCACAGATCGGCGTGGATCTGTTGCTGGAAACATTTTTGGTGGCCAGGACGGAGGGGATCAGCAGCCCGTTTTTAACACTGTATGTGATCACGGTACTCTGCGCGAGCTTCATTCTCCAGCGCCGCGGCGGGCTGATCATGGCTGGAGTTTCCGTGATCCTCTTTGGTCTGGTGACCATTGTGCAGCAACGCGGCTGGGCGGATTCACTGGGGTGGTTTTCTTCCGAGCCGCTGCCGCCGTTGACGACGTTGCAAGCGTATAGCATGCATGCGCTGGCGGTGCTGGCCGGCGGTTTTCTCAGCGGCACGTTGGCCGAGCAACTCAAGCGGGCCGACCAGTCGCTGGTGGAAACAGAGCAGGGCCTGAGCCGGCTGCAGGCGTTTCATGAGAACGTCGTGCAGAGCATTCCCAGCGGCGTATTCACGACTGACGGAGAGGGGCGCCTGACATGGCTCAACCGCGCGGCCCTCGACATGACCGGCTATGAAACCGGGGCGGTCCTGCACCGGTCCTGGTGGGAGGTGTTCGGAGGCAAGCGGGATAATGCGTTCCGAAAGGTGCCGGACAGTTTTGAGGTGGAGAGTCAACGGGCCGACGGCAGCCGCCTGGTGCTCGGCATGACCCTGTCTCCCCTCACTGAGGGCAATGTACGGGTCGGGCTGGTGGGAGTCTTCAAGGATCTGACGCAGATGCGCGATCTTGAAGAGGAGATGCGCCGCCGCGAATGGTTCGCCAAGATCGGCGAGATGTCGGCCGGCATGGCGCACGAAATCCGGAATCCCCTGGGCGGGATGGCCGGCG
The DNA here is from genome assembly GCA_001805245.1 of Nitrospirae bacterium RIFCSPLOWO2_02_FULL_62_14. Taxonomy (GTDB): domain Bacteria; phylum Nitrospirota; class Nitrospiria; order Nitrospirales; family Nitrospiraceae; genus 2-02-FULL-62-14. The sequence continues at coordinate 69,382 of MHEU01000037.1, forward strand.
CGTTGCAAATGCTCCGCAAGGAGCCCACGATCGACGAGGAAAACGCGCGGCTCATGGATATTGCGACACGGGAAGCCACGCGGCTCAACGCGATCGTGACGGAATTCCTGCGCTATTCGCGTCCGCCGGACCTCAACCTCAAGGAATGCGATCTGCGCGAACTCGTCGACGACACGGTGGCGCTGATCAGGCACGATGGCCATCTGCGAGAGGTCCAGGCCGTGACGGTGCATCATGGCGAACACGTTCCGATGATCCAGGTCGATCCGGACAAAATGAAGCAGGTGTTTTGGAATCTGGCGACGAACGCCCTGCAGGCAATGCCGACGGGAGGGTGGGTGACGATCTCCACCGCGTGCCGGCGGGTTACGTCGGGCAAGCGCAGCGGCGACATCGTGGAGGTGGCCGTGCAGGATACCGGGGTCGGCATCAAGAAGGAGGATCTCAACAAAATATTCTTTCCCTTCTTCACGACCAAGCAGAACGGGTCCGGGCTTGGTCTGGCCACGGCGCAGCGGATCGTGGATCAGCATGGGGGGTGGATCAGGGTCGACAGCGAAGAGGGGAAAGGCGCCCGGTTTGCGGTCTGTCTGCCGGTCGAGGCCGGATCGGGTCTCCGGTTGTGGCATGAGGGTCGGGAGCCATGGAAAAAATCCTGATCGTTAACGGGATCGTTCAGCATGCGGTACCCATTGAGTCTTGGGACTGAGGATCGTCCCGTAACGCGTTTGGCTCCGTGGTTCTAGAGGGGCACGAATCGTGGAAAAAATCCTGATCGTCGACGATGAGCGCAGCCTGCGGGACGTCCTGAGCATCATGCTCAGGCGGGCCGGGTATGACGTTACCGTGGCCTCCGACGGAGGCGAAGCCATTGCGCGGATCGAGAAGGAACTGTTCGATCTGGTGATCACCGACCTCAAGATGCCGAAGGCGAGCGGGCTGGATGTCCTCAAGGCGGTGAAAGAGACGTCACCCGATTCCGTCGTGCTGATCATTACGGCGTTTGCATCGGCGGAATCGGCGGTGGAGGCGATGAAGCTGGGCGCCTACGATTATCTTCCCAAGCCGTTCCAGGTCGACGAGGTCCAGCTCATCATCCGGAACGCATTGGAAAAACGCCGTCTCTCCACGGAGAACATGCTCCTGAAGCGGGAGGTGGCCGCGAAGACGCCGTCGGCCGGACTGATCGGAAACAGCGAGGCCATGCAGAAAATCTTCGATGTCATCAAGAAGGTGGCGGACACCAAGAGCAACGTGCTGATCTGCGGAGAGAGCGGGACGGGCAAGGAGCTGGTCGCGCGCGCGATCCATGCCAACAGCACGCGCGCCCGGATGCCGTTCGTGCCGGTGAACTGCAGCGCCCTGCCGGAGACGCTGCTGGAGAGCGAGCTGTTCGGCTATATGAAGGGGGCGTTCACCGGCGCCGCGACGAACAAAGCCGGTCTCTTCGAAGCGGCCAGCGGCGGCAGCATCTTCCTCGATGAAATCGGGGAAACGACGCCGGCGACCCAGGTCAAGCTGCTGCGGGTCCTGCAGGAGCGCGAATTCCGTCGCGTCGGGGGGACGCAGGACGTGAAGGTCGACGTGCGGGTGATCGCCGCGACGAACAAGAACCTCGAGAAGGCCGTCAAGGACGGTTCGTTCCGCGAGGATCT
>MHEU01000037.1:71074-76461 GCA_001805245.1 Nitrospirae bacterium RIFCSPLOWO2_02_FULL_62_14
CGCTCCGGCAGCGGACGTCGGATATTCCCCTGTTGGCGCAGCATTTCCTGGAGAAATTCTCCCGCGCCGGCGGGCGGCCCGTTCCCGCGCTTTCGGCCGGGGCCTTGAAGCTGCTGGCGGCCCATGAATGGAAGGGCAACGTGCGGGAGCTTGAAAACCTGATCGAGCGCGCGGTGGCCGTCGGCGGCAGCGCGACGATCACGGAAGACGATGTGGCCGGCTGGCTGCACCGGCCGTCAGCCGCGGTCAAATCGGCGTATCCCACGGAACTGCCTTCGGAAGGGCTTGACCTGGAGCGCCTGATCGAGTCGATCGAAAGGGATCTGCTGCTGAAGGCGCTGGAGCGCACAAAATGGGTCAGGAAGCGGGCGGCCAAACTGCTGCAGCTGGATACGCGTTCGTTTCGCTATCGCCTGAGCAAATTTGCCATCACGAGAGGCGAGGACGAGGACAGGGACGAAGACGGTGGGAGCGATGGGAAGCACACGAACAGTCCGCATTAACGCGCCGGCCAAGGTCAACCTGGTGCTCCGCGTGCTGGATCGCCGGCCGGACGGCTATCACAATCTGTGGTCCGCGATGCAGACGGTGGGACTGGAGGATGAACTGTATGTCGGGCTGTCCGCCCGCGCCGGCATCCGGTTGCAATGCGACGAGCCTGGCGTGCCCACCGACGGTCGCAATCTGGTCGTGCGCGCCGCGGCGGCGGTGCTGGCCCGGGCCGGGCTTGCCGAGAGCCGTTCTCCCGGCGTGGAAATCCATCTGATCAAGCGGATTCCGGTGTCGGCCGGGCTCGGCGGCGGCAGCAGCGACGCGGCAGCGGCGATCATCGCGTTGAATGCCTTGCTGGGGTTGGGCTGGTCGCGCGAAACGATGGCGGGCGTCGGATCGCCGCTGGGCAGCGATGTGCCGTTTTTCCTGTTCGCCCCCAGTGCACTGGTGCGGGGCCGCGGCGAGGACGTGACGGCATTTGCCGTGACCGGGACACGCTGGGTCGTGCTGGTCAATCCGGGGTTCCCGATCGAAACGCGGTGGGCTTATGAGCAATTGTCCGCGGGACGTTCGGGCGTGAGGCCCCTTGCGGATGGTTTGCGCGGGATCGACCGCGGCGGCGCGGTGTCGTGGGAGCAGGCGGTGGCGCTGATGGAAAACGACTTCGAAGCGGCGCTGGCGCCGTCGCACCCGGTGCTGGGCCAGATCAAGCAGCAGTTGCTGGACGCCGGCGCGGAAGCGGCGCTGCTGTCCGGAAGCGGCGCCACGGTGTTCGGAGTGTTTCGCGACAAGGCTGCGGCGGTCCGGGCGCAGCAGGCGCTCGGCCGCACCGAAGGCTGGCGCGTCTTCGCCGTTCCCGCCGGGACCGCCCCGCTTTTGTGCGAAGCCGGAGGGGCTCCGAATCCAACGCCGGTTGGTTGACGCTTCGACAGCACCTGGTTCGATCCTTCGATGGATTCAGTCTTCCGAGCTATGCCGAGGAACAGGCTCACCACCGCTCAGCGTCAATCCTGAGCAAGCCCCGCGCAGAAAATCGGGGCGGTCGAAGGATTGACAATTTTGCGGATTTTCCGTTAGATTCCACTGTTCACTGGCCGGGCGATGGCTTTCGGAGAGGAGTCATGGATAAAGCGCTGAAGCTGTTTTCTGGAAACGCGAATCCGGCTCTGGCCAAGGAAATTTGCGGGTGCCTCGGCATCGGGATGGGCGCGGCCACGGTTTCGTCCTTCAGCGACGGGGAAATCCGCATGCGGATCGAGGAAAACGTCCGCGGGGCGGACGTCTTCGTGGTGCAGTCGTGTTGTCCGCCGGTCAACAATTCGATCATGGAACTGCTCATCATGATCGATGCGCTCAAGCGCTCGTCGGCCTGCCGCATCACGGCCGTGATTCCGTATTTCGGCTATGGGCGGCAGGACCGCAAGGATCAGCCCCGGGTGCCGATCACGGCCAAGTTGGTGGCAGATCTGGTGACGACCGCCGGCGCCGACCGGGTGCTCACGATGGATCTGCACGCGGGACAAATCCAGGGGTTTTTCAACATCCCGGTGGATCACTTGTACGCGCTGCCGGTGATGCTGGAGTACATCAATAAACGGTTTGCAAAGGAGCTCAAGGATGTGGTGATCGTGTCGCCGGACGCCGGCGGCGTGGAGCGGGCCCGGGCCTTCGCCAAGCGGCTGCAGACGAACCTGGCGATCATCGACAAGCGGCGTGAAGGGCCGAACAACGCGCAGGTCATGAATATTATCGGCGACGTCGAGGGGAAGCACGCGATCCTGCTGGATGACATGATCGATACAGCGGGCACGATCGTACAGGGCGCGCAGGCGTGCGCGGACAAGGGGGCGAAGTCGGTCTGGGCCGGCTGCGTGCATCCGGTGCTGTCGGGTCCGGCGCTCGAACGGCTGCAGGGATCGCGGTTGACCGAGGTCGTCGTGACCAATACGATTCCGCTCAACGGCAAGGATCAGCAGTGTCCCAAGTTGCACGTGCTGTCCGTCGCGCCGCTCCTGGGAGAGGCCATCAAACGGATTCACGGGGAAGAATCGGTCAGTTCATTGTTTGCGTAGCTGAAGCTCGTAGCGAGTAGCTAGCAGCTGGCAGCTCAAAGTTTCGAGCTAGTTGCTGTTCGCTAGTCGCTATTTTCGTGTCTAGAAGGAGATGTCATGAAATTCGATCTGGCAGCGGAAATCAGAACCAACTCGGGCAAAGGTGCGGCGCGTCAGTTGCGGCGCAAGGGCCGGGTGCCGGCCGTCCTCTACGGGCAGGGCGAGTGTGTGCTCCTGACGCTGGACCCGGAAGACCTGCGGGAGATTCTTCGCGCGCATGCCGGCAGCACGGCGCTGATTACCGTGAAAATGGCGGGCGCCGCCTCCAAGGGCACTCGCATCGCGCTGTTGCGGGACTATCAGCTCGACCCTGTCAGCGGTGACGTGCTCCATGCCGACCTGTTTGAAGTGTTGATGGACAAGGCCATCCGCGTGAAGGTGCCGGTGAGCGTGATCGGCGGCCAGCCGGCCGGCGTGAAGGAAGGCGGCATTCTGCAGCACAACATGCGCGACGTTCATGTCGAGTGTCTGCCGTCGGCGCTTCCGGATTCGATCCCCGTGGACGCCTCGGCGCTCACGATCGGGCAGGGCATCCACGTCAAGGATCTCCAGCCGATTACCGGCGTGCGGTTCCTGGACGATCCGGATCAGATGGTCGTCAGCGTGGCGATCCCGATGTCCGAAGCCAAGCTCGAGGCCCTGCTGACCAGCGCGGCGGTGACCGGCGAGGGCAAGGAGCCGGAGGTCATCGCGAAGGGCAAGGAAGCGGCAGCGGCTGCGGAAGTGGCGACCGGCGCCGCGCCTGCTGCCGAGGCGAAGCCCGGCGCGGCGGCCACAACTGAGAAGGGCAAGGAAGGCGCGAAGGAAGCGGCTCCCAAGGCTGAGAAGAAGGCTGAAAAGAAGGAAGAGAAGAAGAAATAGCCTTGCGAGTCATTGTCGGACTCGGCAATCCCGGCGACCGATACGCACACACCCGCCACAACATCGGCGCCCGTGTCATCGAACGGGCGTCCGCTCAATGGTCCATCTCTCTGAAGTCCGCAGGATCGACCCGTCTGGGCACAGGCCGGATCGGGCCGGTCGACAAGCCCGTCGACATTGCGCTTGCCATTCCGCTCACCTGGATGAATCAGTCGGGAACGGCCGTCGTGGAATTGCTCGCGCGGCTGGGATGCGCCCCTCAGGATCTGACGGTCGTCCATGATGACCTGGACATGGAGCCGGGCCGGTTGCGTCTCAAACGGAGCGGAGGGGCCGGCGGGCATAACGGTGTCTCATCCATTATAACTGAGCTGGGCACGGATCAATTTGTTAGATTGAAAATCGGCATCGGGCGACCGGCGCCCGGAGCGGATTCCGCAGACTATGTGCTCGAGCCGTTTACGAAGGATGACGCAACGGTGATCGAGACCGGCGTCGATCAAGCGGTGCAGGCGCTGGAGTGCGCGCTCGTAGAAGGTGTGGATGCCGCGATGAATAAATTTCATGTACGAGGGGAGGAGCAGTTATAAGTTTTGAGTTATAAGTTTTGAGTACTTCCAGACGACGGTCAACTCAACACTCATAACTCATCACTCAAAACTGTTGTCATTATGGGTTTATGCTGCGGCATGATCGGTCTGCCGAACGTCGGGAAGACCACCGTGTTCAACGCCCTGACCGGCGGCGGGGCGCTGGCGGCCAATTACCCGTTTGCGACGGTGGATCCCAACACGGGCATCGCGCTGGTGCCGGATCCGCGCCTGACAAAGCTGACCGAGATTTTCAAATCAAAAAAAACCACGCCGGCCACGCTCGAAGTCCGCGACATCGCCGGGCTGGTGGAGGGGGCCAGCAAGGGCGAGGGGCTCGGCAACCAGTTTCTCGGGCACATCCGCGAGGTGGATGCCCTGCTGCATATCGTCCGGTGTTTCCAGGGCACCGATGTCGTGCATGTGAGCGGAAGCGTGGACCCGCTCCGCGACATCGGCGTCATTGAAACCGAGCTGATGCTGGCCGATCTGGAGACGCTCGAACGTCGGAAGCAGAAGACGGAAAAGAAGGTCCGCGCCGGCGACAAAAAGGCGGCGGTGGAGATGGCGTTCGTGGAGCGCCTGATGGGACTGCTCGACAAGGGCGAATGGCTGGGCAACCTGCCCTACACGACGGAGGAGCGGACCATCCTCGACGAATGCCAGCTGCTGGCGGCCAAGCCGGTCCTGTTCGTGGCCAACGTCTCGGAGGGGCCGAATGCGGATGAGGCAATGGTCAGAACGGTCCGGGAGTTTGCCGAAAAACGGAGGGCGCGGGTCGTGACGATTTGCGGCCAGCTTGAAGCGGAGCTCTCGTCGCTGCCGGAAGAGGAACGGGCGGACTTTCTGAAAGGCATGGGCCTGACCGAGTCCGGCCTTGTCCGCCTGACACGCGAGGCCTACCAGCTTCTCCGGGTCATGACCTTCTTTACCGCCGGCGAGCAGGAGTCCCGGGCCTGGCCGATCGTGGAAGGGACCAAGGCGCCGCAGGCGGCCGGCAAGATCCATACAGACATGGAACGCGGGTTCATCCGCGCCGAAGTCTACCATTATAATGACCTCCTGGCCTGCGGGTCGGAGGCGAAGGTGAAGGAAAAGGGATTATTCAGGCTGGAAGGCAAGGACTACGTCATCAAGGAAGGCGACATCGTCTACTTCCGGTTCAATGTCTAAGAAGTGCCGCGGCTGACGAAGGGCGAACTGCTTCGGCATCGGCACAAAACGTCCTGAATAAAATGGTAGTGGGGTGGCATACCCTTCCGCTCCAGCGCCTCCCGGAACGGCCCTTTCGGACTTTGCCGGGCGGAATCCTTCGGAAATTCCTTCGCGGACT
>MHEU01000037.1:76563-78047 GCA_001805245.1 Nitrospirae bacterium RIFCSPLOWO2_02_FULL_62_14
ACCCCACCAGCGAATCCTCAGCTAATAAATAAGAGAAAGGCGACGGGCCGCTAGCAAGCCCGTCGCCTTTAACGCTTCGCCACATTCAGTGGGCTGCTCCAGTAGTGATTACCCTCGAAATATTGCCTGTCCTGAGCCCATCGAAGGGTCCGCCTCCAAGTCTGTCTGCCTCTCCGAAATATTGACGCAATTTTTAGGAAAGCGTAGCCTGCCTTCATCGGAAATAGCGAATGTCTCCGTCTTTCTTTCTATCGTTTTCTCTGCCTCTATGCGGAGAGTCGAACCAGATGGAGTGATGGACACGCGTTGATCAGCGGAGTAGATTTCTCATCAATGAATTCCTGGGGTTGCCTTGCTAAGCGGCACGGGCAGTCCGCAGCAGACTTAATGGTTGGGCCACGCAAAGACAACGTCATGCCCACCCCGAGCGCAGTTCCGCCACTTCACAGTTACCTGCCGGTGCAGTCTGCGCGAACCTATAGATCAGTTGGACATTGCATTTACTGCGGGTCAAGATGCCGATTGTCGGACGAGCACATCATTCCGCTCGGGCTAGGTGGACGCTTAGTGCTGCCGCAGTCGAGCTGCTCAAGTTGTAGCGCCAAGACTGGCAGGTTGGAGCGGACTTGCTTGCGGACGATGTACGGTCCGCTCCGACTGCTCTATGGCCTTCCGTCTCGGCGAAAGAAAAGCCGCCCCGAGACTCTCCAATTGAAGATTAAGAGGACTGAGGAGTCTGAGTGGGAGTACGTTCCGGTCGTTCAGGAACGGTACCCATTTCTAATTACCTTCCCGTACTTTGAAGCCCCTGGTGCACTAACAGGCACCGACGAATCCGATGCGGCAGGTCCCGTAACTAGTCGCCTATGGGTTCGGGGCGCGTCGCCGCATCATGATTTTCAAGAATTACTGCAATCGCTAGCGCAGGAGCTCAGGGTCCATTCGCTCATGCCTGAGTCTAAGGCTGAGGTTTCGGCGTTTTGCAGTCTTCTTGCCAAGATCGCTCTCTCATATATAGCTGCAGACATTGGAGTATCAGCCCAGCGATCCAGGCTTGCCCAAATTGCGCTAGGTGAAGATTTGACAAACTGCATGCACTACATCGGGAGCGTTGCAACGGATGAGCCGCCTTCCGGCTTGCTCCACGAGGTCTCCCTCGCGCGTCACCATCGAAATGACTCGATTGTTGTCCGTATTCGCTTGCTTGCGAAGTTAGGGACTCCGACCTACTTTGTAGTTCTGCCGTCCAACATCGCCAAGGCGTGAGATATGGGAAAAAAGAAGAAATCAAGGGGTCGGGAGTCTTATTCGGAAGTATGGGGAAATAGGGACCTTCAAGGTTTGTAGAGCAATCACTGTTGGCGTAGTCCGCTGAACGTGGCGAAGCGTTAAAGGCGACAGCAACTGTCTTGAGCTGTCAAGCACACGGCACCGGTTCCGTGCGCCACGGGGTCCGCTGTTTGAGCATCGCATTGAGAATGAGC
>MHEU01000038.1:0-4845 GCA_001805245.1 Nitrospirae bacterium RIFCSPLOWO2_02_FULL_62_14
GGAATACATGCGGCTGGCGCTGGAGCAGGCTCGGGAGGCCTCCGCACGGGAGGAAGTTCCGATCGGCGCCGTGCTCGTGCGGGACAATCAGGTTCTGGCGCAGGCCCATAACTTTCGGGAGACCTGGCAGGATCCGACCGCCCATGCGGAAATGGTCGCCATCCGGGAAGCCGCGACGCAGTCCGGCTCCTGGCGCCTGATCGATACAACACTCTATGTGACGCTGGAACCCTGTGCCATGTGCATCGGCGCCATCATCCTGGCGAGGATTCCCCGTCTGGTGTTCGGTGCCATGGACCCCAAGGCCGGCGCCTGCGGGTCGATCTTCGATCTGCCGAAGGAGCGGAAACTGAACCATCGCGTCGAAGTTATCGACGGGGTTCTTGCACAGGAAAGTCAGGAACTGTTACAGACGTTCTTCAAGAGTCTCAGGCAGGGCGTTGAGGAAGGCGCCGGATAACTGGCAGGGTTTCTCCGCTCGCCAAAAAAATGTAATGGCTCGCGGCTCCAGCAAGCTGGGTGGAGAGGTGACTGAGTGGCCTAAAGTGCCGGTCTCGAAAACCGGTGTCGGGGTAACTCGACCGTGGGTTCGACTCCCACCCTCTCCGCCACCCTTGGCGCGCTAGAAGCCGTCCGATCATCAGCCAACGGGCAGTGGCGCGCCAGAGTACCGACAGGTCGTGGCAGCTAATCACCGGAAACGGTGTCGCTCCGCGACAAGCATTTTTGGTGGGAGTCGAACGAGGGGGTTCGCGGGGGAGAAGCTCCCCTGCGTGGGGAGACACGAGGGGGCTGGCCCCCTCAGTGGGAGCACTCGTCGCGAGGGCGACTTTGACTGCCCACCCTCTCCGCCAAAGTTTGCTGTGCAAACTTTGGCGAGATCTCGCCATTGTGCCTGGCACAATGGCGGATCCGCCATCCTCAATCATGAGGAAGTATGCACTACGTTTACATTCTTCTGAATGAAGCAAAAACAAGGACATATACAGGCGTTAGTGACGACATTGAAAAGCGCCTAAAAGAGCATAACGAAGGAAAAGTAAAATCCTCTCGTCACTATCGTCCGTATAGAGTGATTTACACCGAAGAATTTCAAACCCTGAGCGAGGCACGTCAGAAGGAAAGGTTTTATAAATCAACCACTGGCCGTCGCAGGCTGAAGGAGATACTTGCGGGCTCGATTTTGCCGACGGATAAAATCTTAATTTAGGCTACCCCCTTCCCTCCCAACGCCTTCCGCAATTCCACCATCGCCAGCGTGTCCCGTGCGCAGTATTTAAGCAGCGCTTCCCGAATCCTGGCCTTCTCCACCCAATCAGTCTCATCGAAGAGCATCCGGTGATAGGCCCGTGCTGCGATCTCGCCGTCCTGAATTTCCAGATCGCCGTAGCCGAGCGCCGGCACGACCGCCGGCAGCACGGACTTGATCGAGTACGATCCCTTGAATGCCGGATGATAATAGTGGTCGCGTATCACATCGAACAGATCCCAGAGCCGGCTCAGCAACTGCTGGAGTTCCTGCCGCAATGATGGCAGGGCCTCGGCCAGCCGCCCGATGACCGACCGTTCGTAGTCTGAATAGACACAGATACTGCCTTCCCGCCCCAGCGAGTCCAGCAAGCGCAGGGCCAATTCCTCGCGTGGATCCTTCACATCCAGACAGAGGTATTGGTCGTGGTCGATCCTGCCGTCATCGTATTCCACATGATTGGACCACTGGGTGGGAATCACCTGATAGGGTCTTGTCTGCGGAAACCGGGGAATCGCCGGCATGAACGTTTCAAAATCCAGATGATGCACAGGGTAGCGAACTGTTTTGAGTATAATGGGCAGCTTGGGGCTCACCCATTCGATGTTGTCTTTCACGCGGCGCTGCCAGATGGTGAGGTTGAAGTCGGTTGGAATCTCATCCATGGTTCGAATGCCCAGCCGCATCAACAGCCGGAACGTCTTGTCCCCTCCAGGCAGATGGTAGATCCAGCGTTCGGGCTTGTTCTTCGTGCAATGGTCCCAGAACTGGCATTCGTAGGGTGAGAAACAGTGTCCGTCCGGCTCGATGACCGGCGGCGCCGGATCGGCCAGCATGGCTTTCATTTCGATCAGCTTGCTCGGCACGTCGGCCAGCCGCGCCTGCACCGGCTCGGTGCAATCCTGAATCCCGAAGAACTCTTGTAGGTTAAGCTCGCCGCCGGGGTACACATATCGCGTACTGATGTGCATGAGGCAGGATTTCGCCAGAATCACACCGGCGCCGTTGATGACGTAGGTCTGGATGGCAAGATCGTCGAGATGCACCTCCTTGACGCGCGTGGAGGATTTGACTTCGATCAGCCGCCAGACCGATTCGCCGCTTTCCCCCGTCGAGAGCCGTTCGAGAACGTCCACGCGAATGAAGACATTCTCGAACATGAATGCCGCCTCGAAAATGGCGGGGACGTTCGGATCGGCCAGCAGCGCCTTCGTATGGGCGAGCGCCTCCTCCGCATGCTTGCGGTCGGCCTCGACCAGCACGCCGCCGGGATACCGTTTCCGGGCCAGCTCCCCGATCTCGGTGCCCATGTCGAGGATGGCCTGCGTGATTTCATCGGGCTTGGTGGCAAGCGCCGGCCGGTAGATTTCCAGGAACAGCCGCTTGTGGCACTGGAGGCCGGACAGAAATTTCGATTTGGACAGGCGGTATGAAACGGACTCGGATTGGGTCAGGCGTTCCGGCGAGATCAGCATCTTGCCGAAGCAGAATACACAAGGCGAGGCAAAATAGCTACGGTCTATGGACCGCCGCGCGCCTATCGCGATGTCAGACGGATCGGATCGGTCGAGAACACGTACCCGCAGGCGCCGTCAGGCAGGCGAAGCTTGTAGGCAATAAAACCGTTGCCGGCGTGATGCGTGATCACCTCGCTGGTTTCTCCCACCTTTTTCACGCCCAGCACGCTGTTGACCATCATACCGGAAGTCGCTGGATTCACGGGTAGCGGCTTGGCCAGCACATGGGTCGTGTCCGTGAATGCCACGAGCGTCGGGATATCCTTGAAGCGGTTGATGGCCTGCTCCATGATCTGCGGCTGGGCCAAATCCCGGAGATCTCGGCCCGGGTCTTTCATGTTGCAGGCCGGACCCGTCAGGGCAAACACTCCGCCGCCAAGCACGAGAACCGCCAGCACCAGCACATAGACCGGACGAACCAGCGGACCAGTTCTCGGCGGAGGCGCGCTCGACTCTTCTTCGAATTGCTCCTGTTCCTGCTCGTCTGCCTGACTCATGTGGCCTTTCTCGAGGGCCGCGTGTCCTTTCCAGGGCCCTTCGTCAGTTCAATGCGGGCGACACCCTTCACATTGGCACACAGATCGCCGAGTCCCGGCGCAACCAGCCGGAACGGCCCGCCTTTGGACGCAGGCAGGGGCTGTCCGTCCAGTTCGTAGACCAGCACTCCGTACTCCGCCGCCTGCTTGACCGTCAGGCTGGCAGCGAACTGGCCGTCCTGCGAATGGAAGGTGACATGGTCGGCTCCGATCGCCAATGCCGGGACTTCAAGAATCCCTTTCACTCTTATCGCTTTCCCGTTCATATTCGGCATGATTGATCCAAGATCCGTTACCCGATGCTCAGCCGGAAGCTTGTCCAGCGCTTCCCGGTCCAGCGTGACCGGCTGCACGACCGCTCCCTCAATTCGAAGGGTTCCAGGGCCGGCCTTTTCCTTTTCCATCACCGTTTTGACCATCGCCGTCAGAGCCTCATTCACCGGCGTTGGAATCCCCAGTTCCCGCCCCTTCTGAACGATATAGCCGTTGAGCGAGTCGATCTCGGTCGGTCGGCCGGCCTTCCAGTCATCGTACATGGATGTATGGATGTCCCGGATGGCCTGGGCAGCTAGGATGGTTTTTTCGGCTATATCCGGTGCCAGAGGGACCTTGAGCGTGGCGGACACCGCCGCCACCTCGCCGACAATCTGCCGGATCACGCCCATCATCTCCGGATGGTCCAAGGCCTTGGCCACCCGGTCGTTGATCAGGACCGTGATCGGATTGAACACGCAGTTCCAGCACATCTTTTCCCATTTGCTGCGGCGGATATCCTGCGAGATTTGGCACTGAATCCCCGCCTGCTTGAAGAGATCGGCTATCATGCCAAGCCGTTCGGTCTTATGCCCCATCATTTCTCCGATCGCAACCGTCCCTCGTTTGTAGTGTTCGATCACGCCCGGCTCAACGATCTTGGAATAGATAAAGGCCACGCCGCCCACCACGCAATCGCGATGCAAGCGCGCGAGGATTCGATCCTCCACATCCACGCCGTTCTGCAGGGTCAGAATGACCGTCTTTGCAGTCAGGACCGGTTCGAGCTGATCCATGACTTCGTCAAGGTCGTAGGCTTTGACAGCCAGGATCACGAGGTCGGGGCGCACCAACTCACGCGGATCGGATGCGGCGGGAGGCCGGACGGTCAAGGTTCCGCTTGCGCTGCGGAGAATGAGCCCTCGTTCCTTGACGGCCTGCAAGGTCCGAGGTCGAAGCAGGAAGGATACGTTCGGATTACCTTTGGCCAGGTGGGCGCCGAAAAATCCGCCGACCGATCCGGCGCCGACGATCATGATCTGCCGCATGGAATTACCTCAGTCATAAAGCCTAAAGTCCGAAAGTCGTAAAGTCCTGATGCGAGGACATGATGACGTTACGACTTTACGACTTTATGACCTCATCATTGTGCGCTACTATACCACGCCTTCTCAAAAAACGAGGTCTCGATGGCCGGCATTCTCGAAGTCAAAGCACGATTGAAGGCCGCGCGTTCGATGACGGTGCTGACCGGCGCCGGCATCTCGGCCGACAGCGGCGTACCGACATT
>MHEU01000038.1:4926-6711 GCA_001805245.1 Nitrospirae bacterium RIFCSPLOWO2_02_FULL_62_14
GGTTTGGGAGTGGTACAACTGGCGGCGTGAACTGATCGCGACCAAGAAGCCGAATCCGGCACACGATGCGGTTGCCGCAATGGAGCGGCGGTTCTCACGCTTCTGGCTCATTACACAGAACGTGGACGGCTTGCATCGCGATGCCGGCTCCACCAAGCTGTCCGAGATTCACGGCAACATCTGGAAGGTCCGTTGCACCGCCTGCGGCCGGATAGAAGACAACCGCCAGGTGCCGATTCCTATCCTGCCGACCTGCAGCACCTGCCATGCGATGGTGCGTCCGCACATTGTCTGGTTCGGCGAATCACTGGCTGCGGGAGATATTGCCAAGAGCTATGAGGCGCTCGAATCGTGCGAGATGCTGCTGATCATCGGCACCTCCGGCGTGGTCTATCCCGCGGCCTCATTCGCGCCGGCGGCCAAGTCTGCCGGCGCCTTCGTAGTCGAGATCAACCTGGACGCCACGCCGAATTCCGGCGCCGTGGACGTCTCATTACAAGGCCGCGCGAAAGATGTGGTGCCGGAGCTGCTCTGCGACAGGCCTGCCTAAATGGTGCCGGCCGTGCGTTCCCGATAGCGATGCGGTCGATCGGTGAGAAAGCGGGCAAATTCCGTGGCCCCGCGCATGCGCTGGGTGATCGTATTCTGAGTCATGTGCTCGTTTCTGAGATGTTGCTCAAATTTCCTGAGAGCCTGGCTGATGAACTCCTCAAAAATCGATTTCTCAAATGGCAGCTTCATAGCTCCCCCTTGCCTCCACTCTCAGAGACCGGCGATCAATTTTGGTAATCCATCCAGCGTGCGGATCGCGGGCACTGACGCCGCAGACCGGATATCCGACTCGCGACTGACCAGGACCGCCGCGAGGCCCGCCCTCCTTGCTCCCTCGACATCGTCCTGCAGGCTGTCTCCCACGTGCACGGCCTCGTCAGGGTCCATCGCGTGCTTGTCCAATGCAAGCCGAAAAATCTTGGGTGCCGGCTTGGCGGCATGGGCCAGGCTCGAAATCGTAATCGTATCGAAGAGAGCGGCAATGCTCAGTCCGCGCAGCACGTTGAACAGCCGTGAATCGAAGTTCGAAATAATTCCGATTTCGTACCCCTGCTCCTTCAACCCCATCAGCACGCCCACTGTTTCAGGATAGAGCGCCCAATGGGACGGACCGCTGAACGCTTCGAAAACATCCTCGAAATATTCATCAAACCGTTCGAACATCCCGACGCGGTACCAGACGTTGTGGACCACATCGAACCACCAGAGCCGCTCACACCGTTTGATCTCTTTCGGGTCGCTCACGGCGAACACCGGAGGCGGCGCATCGGCAAACGCGCGCGCAAAGGCGCCCTTGAGGGACTCCATCAGGTCAGGCGTTCGCTTCACGCCGTACTTCTCCGCATGGATCAGGTAGATATCCGCAACCGAGCCCTTCACGTGAAAGAGCGTGCCGGCGGCATCGAAAAAGATGACTTTGATCTTGCTCATTGCCGCAACCGATCGATCCCTTCCTTGCAATACCCGAGCGGCAGCCAGCGGCAACTCCCGCAGATATTCGGGAGATCGCTCCCCGTGATCGACACACGGATGCGCTCAAGCACGTCGTGCCAGCGCACCACGCTGCCCGCAGCGAGTCCCAACCGCTTCAAGACGTGCCGGTCCTGCGCCTGCATTCCCGCTTCCGATCCGGTTCCGTTCAGCGTGCAGCCGGCAGGAGCCCGATGCGGGCAGGCTCCGCAGACCGTGTCCGGCTCTTCCACCAACTCGACAACCTGGTCGGGATTCTCGCTC
>MHEU01000039.1 GCA_001805245.1 Nitrospirae bacterium RIFCSPLOWO2_02_FULL_62_14
ATGGGCTGAAGGATCATGAAGGGCTGATCGAGAATTTCATCAGGGCCCTGGTGGCCGGCGGCAACCGCACGCTCTACGCCGGGACGTTCGACGGCGGGGTGTTCCGGAGCGAGGATGGCGGCGAGACGTGGCGGGCGATCAGCCGGGCGTTGCCGAACGATTCCATACGCGGTATTGTCGTCGGCCAGCGTGGACTGGTTGTGGCGACGGGACGCGGAATCTTCAAGACGCTCGATGGCGGCAGGCAGTGGATGCCGCTGAATTCCGGGCTGACGGAACTGTCCGTCCAGACGCTCACGTTGTCCGGGGACGGGGTGTTCTATGCCGGAACGAGCGCCGGCGCGTTCCGTAGCGACGACGAGGGCCGGAACTGGGTCAATATCAGCGAGGGGCTGGTCGAACAGCCGTCTCGCGAGGATCAGTAGGAGAAAGGACGAACATGGCCGATACCGGAGAGCAGACGCGCGCGACCATCAAGGTCGCCAGCAAGGGGGAGGACTGGGGCGACATCGTCCTGCGGTTCTTTCCCGATGTGGCGCCGAATCACGTGAAGAACTTTCTCGAGCTGGCGGGCAGGAAATTCTACGACGGCACGACCTTCCATCGGGTGATTCCAGGATTCATGATCCAGGGCGGTGATCCGAACAGCAAGAACCCGGACCGCGCGTCCCATGGCATGGGCGGGCCCGGCCACCGGGTCAAGGCCGAATTCAACAGCAAGCCGCACAAGCGGGGCGTGGTGTCCATGGCCCGGGCAAACGATCCGGACAGCGCGGGGTCCCAGTTTTTTATCTGCGTGGCGGATGCGAACTTCCTGGACTGGCAGTACACGGCCTTTGGCGAAGTGGAGAGCGGAATGGACGTGGCGGACAAGATCGTCTCCGCCAGGCGGGACGGGCGGGACAATCCGCTGGAGCGGATCGAAATCGCCGTGACAGTCCCCGAATAACGTAAAACGTGAAACGTAAGGCGTTAGACGAGAAAAGCGTGGGAAGGCACAGGGCTAGGAGATACTGCCCCTGCGACGTCTCACGTCTCACGTCTTATGTCTTTGTTGTCGTTCTGCTAGCCGGCTGTACCGTGCCGCATGTGCCGTCCCGGATCGTCTACGAAGACCCGACCAACTTCGTGCGCGTGGAGGTGGATCATCGCGTGTTGCCGGATCGTCCGGAGACCAGGCATTCGCATCCGGCGATGGTCGGCGCCGATGACATGACGGCCATTCTCAAGGGGCTCCATGTTCGTGATCGCCGGCTGAAGATCCATGTCTGGATTTCCGGCGAGGCGGAGTCTGAACCGGTGTTCACGGAGACGGAAATCGAAATGCTGGCGACGAAACTGGCGGATGCGCTGGCGAAGGCCACGCCCGATGAACGGGTCTCCTATTATCTGAGCTATCCGCAAACCTCCGTGAAGAGGCAGGTCACGTCCGGCGGGCTCTATGTGAAGGACAGCAAGCTGCACTTCACGGTAAGCAATCATCGCGAGATATACGGGATCCCGGCGTATGGGATGGTCTACGATCGCCGGTATCCGGTCCTGCCGATCTCACCCAAGGATTTCGACGTCTTTTTCGATCCTGCGCATGCGGTCGTGCCGAAGACCCGCAGTGTGTGGGATGTGATCTGGGGTCTGGAACAGGACGACGTGGTGATCGATCTCAACAAGCTTCCGTCCGCCAGAGCTACCGCGTCGGTCGCTCCTTAGCCCGCATTATTCACGAACCAGTCGCGTTCGTGAATAATGCGCCGACAGGGACGGTTCCTCTCCACCCCTGTCGGTTTCGACAGGCCGTATGGCCTGTCCTTCGACATAGCTCAGGATCCCGAGCAAGGTCGAGGGACTCAAGGCTAACCCTGAGCGAAGCCACGCTCCTGCGGGGCGAAGTCGAAGCCCGCCCCTCGACAGGCTCGGGGCCGTGAGCCCGTCGAACGGCAGGGCGGATTGTTCACGCTTCGTGAAGAATCCGGGTTAGGGGATGACGGCAGTGAGGTCCATCGTCTGGCTCGTCGTGTACGCCAGGGTCACCTCCGCGATCTTGTAATCATATTGCGCCTCTGCCAGCCTCGTTTGCGCTCCGGTGAGCGCCACTTCCGACTGTGTGACTTCGACGATGGAGCCCAACCCCAGTTTGTAGCGTTGCCGCGCCAGTTGCAGCGCTTCCTGCGCCGTTTTGACCTGCTCCTCGGCCAGCTTGATCTGTTGGGCGAATGTCACCGTGTCCAGGTACGCGTTGGTGACCTGTTGCGTCAGGGCCTGCTCGATGTTCAGGCTGCCTGCGTCCGCCGCCTCTTTATTCGACTTGGCTTCACGCACCTGGTTTTCGATGAGAAAGCCGGTAAACAGGGGCATCGAAATCAGTGCGCCGGCGGTCCACCAGCCGCCCGTTCTTTCATTTCGACTCGTGTCGAACGTCTCGTAATCACCCGCGCTGGCGACCGCCGAGACGGTCGGGAGGTATTGCTTTTTTATGGCCTGGAGACGAGCCTCTGCCGAACGTGTGACCTCTTTCGCCCGCTGGAGTTCGGGATGAGAGAGGCTGGCAGTAATCAATGATTCGAGCGGACGAGGCTGACGCACCACAATCGAGATGTCCTCCAGGACGTAATCTTCCGGGCCGCTGACACCCATGGCGCGGTTGATCTCGGCGAAGCTGGCTCTCAAATCGTTGCGGGCTCTGACCAGCATCGATTCGGCGTTGGTCAGTTCCACCTGCACCAGGGCCAAGTCCAGTTTGGACTTGAGTTGCTGGCGGTAGAGCACGTCCACCTGCGATCGGATGATCCCGCGCTCCCGGACCGTATCTTCGGCGATTTGCACCAGCCGGTATCGTTTCAGACTGTTCAGATATGCTCGCTGAACGGTGACGATCACCAGGATGCGCTGCGCATTGACGTCCTGCTCCTGGGCGCGCGCAGCGAGTTTCGACGAGTCGACAAGATTTTTCGTAAATCCGAAATCGTACAGCCGTTGGTTGGCGATGACGCCGCCTGCGTACTGACTCAGGTTCTGCCGGAGCATGGCGCCGGCCGGCGCCACGAAGCGGGAGTTGATTCCTCCCACGCCGGCCGTACTATCGAAGTTCGCATAGACTTGCGGATAGTAGAGCGAGCGGGTCTGCTCGGTACGGGCTTCAGCGGACTTGAGGTTCGCGTCGGCCGATTGCAGGGTGGGATGCTTCTGAAGCGCAATCTCAATGGCTTGTCGTATTCCCAGAAAACGGCCAGGGGAACTACTTCGCTTGGTTGAGTCGGCCGGCGGTTTTGCCATCTCGGCCTGGAGATGCGCCTGCGGCCAGAGGCAGACCAACACTGCGATGGATAACGTGAGAAGTCTTGAAACAACGATCCGATGCTGTCGCATGCGCTCCTCCTTGAGAGTCTTTAGCAGACTGTTGAAAATCCTTTTGAGCACCCTGAAACGGGGCAACGGCAAGCGTTCACGGATGGCGCGGAACAGCTTGCAGGATGTTCAAAAGGGCCGCTTTCTCACCCGCCCCGCCCCGGCGCGCCAAGACGCGCCCTTTCCCGAGGCGCGACCGCACGAGCGAAAGTCGAGGAGGTACATACCAAGCTTCGCTTGAGCCGCTCGCTTCAATCAAATGCGAGCGGATAGTTATTTTGCCTCCAGTAAGCTTCGAACCGTACGTTGAGCCTCTGAGCGATGCGAGAACAAAGCTGGCGGACTTTTTCAACATCCTGTTAGTACTTCTGGCTCGACGGTTTGCCTTCCGGAAGATTGTATGGCGACGGGTCCACGGCCTGGCCGTCCTTCAGACCGGATTTGCCTACGACGATGATATCTTCATTCCCGGTCAGGCCATCCACGACTTCCACCCAATTCCCGTCATCCAGCCCGGTCTTGATCGCCAGATATCTGGTCTTGCCTTGCTCGGCCGTGAAGACGGCCCTCTCCTTGTTGGCCCCCGTCACAATCGCAGCAGGTGGAATCACCAGGGCGTCGGGATGCTGCTTCAAATACAGCGTCGCGCTCACGAACGTGCCCGCTTGGAGCTGACGCTCCTTGTTCGGCATGTCGATCTCGACCAGCAGTGTGCGGGTGGCGGGATCCAAGGCTTCCGTCGTCCGGGTGATCGAGCCTTTGAACTCCTGGCCAGGCGATTCCTTAAATGTCAACGTCACCGGCACGCCGGCCTTGGCAAGCAGCGAGACCTCCTGGGGGACGCTCACATAGACCCGGACGGTTTCAAGATCCATGAGTGTATATAACGGCACCGCCTGCGTGGCTGAAACGGCTGCCGACTGGATGAGCGCCCCAGGGTCGGCAAACCGCGCCGTAATGACGCCGGAGAATGGGGCGTAGACCTTGGTGTAATCCAGCATGGTGCGGCGGTTGTCCCGCATATGCTTGGCCCCCTCGGCCACTGCGGCCGCCACATCCACATCCTGCTTCGCAATCACGTCCGGGTTTTCTTTCCAGACACTATGGAGGCGTTGATAGGTGATCTGCTTGATCGCATAATCGGCCTCAGCCTGTCGGTACTGCTGCTCCACCTCAGGTGCGTCAATCACCGCCAGCAGTTGTCCTTTCGTGACCGAGTCGCCCTTGTCGAACCCCATCGATGTCAGGTAGCCCGGCACTTTTGCGTATAGAGTGGCCTGGTACCAGGGCGAGATGTTCGCCGGCAGGGTGATTGTGAAGGAGATGTCTCGCCGCTGCGGTTTCATGACCTGAACAGGAAGCCCTGCGGTTGCACCCGGCCCGGCGTGGTTCGTTTTGACGTCTATCTCGGATGTGGCATCCGGGGGCTGGTCCCTGAACAGGGCCAACGCCAGCACGAGCAAGGCCAAGCCGATCAGGCCGATCAGGCCGATCACCGGACTGATTCTACCTTCCTGCCGGGTGTGCACGCGGTGCTCCTCTTCATCAACCAGTCCGACACGAGACTGGATATCATCGTACACGATTAAAGCTGTTCTGTCTCTTTGTGACCAGATATCCCGGCCGTTTCAATCAGACTGGCCGCGGAGCGCCGGCGGGCGAGGGCATGCAGGACCGGCACGAACAGCAGGGTCATGGCGGTGGAGACGGTCAGCCCGCCGATGACGGCCCGCGCCAGCGGCATGTTGGTCTCGCTGCCCTCGCCCATCCCCAACGCCATCGGCGCCAGCCCCAGGATCGTCGCCAGCGAGGTCATGAGGATCGGGCGGATGCGCAGCCGCCCCGCCTCCACCACCGCCTCCTCCAGCGGCAGGCCCTCCCGCAGCCGCCGGTTGGCGAAGTCCACCAGCAGCACGCTGTTGGAGACGACAATGCCGATCATCATCAGCGTGCCGATGAGCGATTCGACGTTGACCGAGGTCTGGGTGAGCAGCAGCATCCCGATGACTCCGATAAAGCCCAGCGGGACCGCGAACATGATGATGAGGGGGTCCAGGTAGGAGCGGAACAGCCCGACCATCACCAGATAAATCAGCACCATCGCCA
>MHEU01000040.1:0-744 GCA_001805245.1 Nitrospirae bacterium RIFCSPLOWO2_02_FULL_62_14
CAACCCGCGAGCACAGTTCACCATCTTATACAGCCACGGGAATTCGGAAGATTTGGGGGACAGCGAGGAGGCGCTGGAGACGCTTCGCAAGATGGGCTTGGCCGTGTTCGCCTACGATTACGAAGGCTACGGAACCAGCCAGGGTACGCCCTCGGAGCACCATGCCTATCGGGACATCGACGCCGCCTATGACCACCTCACCGGAACATTGGGCGTTCCTCCAGGCCGGATCATTGCCTACGGCTTTTCGATGGGCGGAGGGCCCGCCGTCGACCTCGCGTCGAGGAAACCGCTGGCCGGCCTTATTATCGAAAGCGCCTTCGCCTCGGCGTTTCGAGTCTCCCTGCCAGCCCGGATCCTTCCGTTCGACAGGTTCCACAATCTTGAAAAGATCGCCGGCGTATCGTGTCCGGTTCTCATCCTCCATGGAACGGCTGATTCGGTGGTTCCGGTGCAGCATGCCGAACTGCTGTTTCATGCCGCGCATGAGCCCAAACGGCTGATCCTCTTCGACGGCCTGGATCACTTCGGAATCAAGTGGGACCGGAAGAAGCGCTACGCGCAGGCTCTGGAGGAGTTTCTTGCTGTGCTCAACCAGTCGCGGCAATAAGACGGATTCCTTATCCAACCTCCTTGCACCTGCGACGGCGTTCGACTATCCTAGCCCGCAGTATCCATGAACGCTTCTACTGCAACTGCGTATACGCCGCTACGACAAGCCCGGCCGTGGTTTTCCCACGGCCA
>MHEU01000040.1:752-6040 GCA_001805245.1 Nitrospirae bacterium RIFCSPLOWO2_02_FULL_62_14
CACTTCTTCCAACGGAACTCAGAGCCAGCCGCTGACCGGTTTCTGGTACGCCGCCCTGCTGTCGACCGACGTGCGGGCCGGGCAGATGAAAGCCCAGACACTGGCCGGGCTGCCGCTCGTCATCTGCCGCGACCGGCAGGGCCGCGTGGCCGCGCTGCGCGACATCTGCCCTCACCGCGCCATGCCGCTTTCATTCGGCTGCTTCGACGGCGAGCGGATCGAATGCTCGTACCACGGCTGGCAGTTCGACACCGCCGGACGCTGCCGGGACATTCCGGCCCTCGTCGCGGATTCGGGCGTGCAGCCGGAAAAAATCGGCGTCACCGCCTATCCGGCAAAAGATCGCGACGGCTACGTGTGGGTCTATGTGCCCGGCAAGCAGGGTGTGCCGGATAGGTTGCCCGAGCCGCCGGCGCTGCCCGTGCTCTCCACGTCCTATCGCACGCTCCACATTTCCGTGCCGCTGACCTCAACGATCGACAACGGCCTCGTGGGGTTGATCGACCCGGCGCACGGTCCCTTCGTCCATCGAAACCCCTGGTGGCGCAGCCGGGCGACCATCCGCGAGAAATCCAAAACCTATGAACCGCTGCCGCTCGGCTTCCGGATGGTCTCCCACCCGGCCTCGAGCAACAGTGCGGTCTATAAGCTGGTCGGCCTGTCGAGCGGCGCGCCGACCGTGACGATTGACTTTTTGCTGCCCAACATTCGCATCGAGACCATTCAATCCGGCTCCCAGTGGTTCCTCTCGCGCGCCATGATCACGCCGATCTCCGATACGCAGTGCCGCATGGACTTCTGCGCGGCCTGGGATTGCCTGCGCTGGCTGCCGTTCTCCAAAACCCTCCTGCGGCTGTTCGGCCGGGCGTTCCTGGTGCAGGATACGACCGCCATGGCGCGACAGGCCATCGGGTTGCGGCACGACCCGCCGCTGATGCTTATCGGCGACCCCGACGCACCGGCCAAGTGGTACACAAAGTTGAAGGCGGCCTATCTCGCGGCCCAACAGCACGGCGGCGCGCTGGACCATCCCCTGAAGGGACCGGTCACGCTCCGCTGGCGCACATAGTAAAGGGAGAGCCCATGCCAGAATTGATCGATCCGCGCGACCTCACCACACTCAAGGCGATGGTGACCTCCTATAGAATGGAAGCCGCCGCGCTGCTGAGCCTGCTGGCGCGCAAGGGATGGCTCTCGAAAAGCGAGGGTCAGGAACTGATGCAGGAGTTGCAGCAGCACCCTCCCCAGAAGCCCCGCATCACGGCCCGCCACAAACTTGAATGCCGGACCTTTTTCTCGGGCGGAGGATTGGAGGGAGAGGGACGCGTCAACGACCTGTCCCGGACGGGATGTAAGATTCAGTGCCAGACCATCCCGGAAGCGGGCGCCAATCTGAAGGTCGATCTATTTCTGCCTGACTACCCGCGGCCCTTGAAAGTCGAGCGGAGCGTCGTGCGATGGGTCAAGGGGGATACCTTCGGCGTGGAGTTCGTCGACATCCAGGCCTCGCAACGCGAACGGCTCCGGGTCTTTCTAGGAAGCCAGCCCGGGCACAAAGCGTAACCGGGGAGTCGCATGTCGGAACCGAGCCAGCAGAGTCTCGACAAAATGTGGAAGTACGTGAAGGGGTTTGCCGAAAAGAGCGGCACGACCATGCATCCCAACGCGGCCGTGACCGACGCCGTCGTCAAGGGCCTGGCCGCCCACATGGATGAACTTGGAAAGCCGCTCTGCCCCTGTAATTTTTACAAGGATAAGCAGGAAGAAGCGAAACTGCGCCGCTGGATCTGCGCCTGCGACGAGATGCAGATCTACAAATACTGCCACTGCCTCCTGTTCGTGCGGGAAGACGGAATGCCGATCACGGAATATCTGCCGGAAAATCACGAAGGCCGGCAGACCTACGGGTTGATTCCCGATCCGACGCCAACCAAGGGCCGCGCACTCAAGCACAGGGCGCAGCAGGCGGCCGACACGGAATCCCCGGCACCGAAACCTTGACCGTGCGTCATGACCACCGGCGGAGACTTGTCGGTGGCGCCGCCGTCCTCCTGCTGTGTGCCGCCGGTGCGCAGGCCGCTTCCATGACCACCGCCGTCGATCCCCACGCTCTTCCGGTCTCCAGCGACCTCGCCCAACGACTGCGCGCGCACGTGCAGTTTCTCGCCGGCCCGGACTTGCACGGCCGCAAACCGGGCACCGAGGGCAACCGCAAGGCGGCTGCGTACCTCGCCGACTCTTTTCGGGAGATCGGACTGGAACCGGTGCCCTCGCTGGGCGGCTACCGGCAGCAACTGGCGGGCGACCTCGGCGACAACCTCATCGGGATGCGGCCCGCATCAGGCCGCACGGGATCCGCACCCTGGATTCTGCTTGCCGCGCACTTCGATCATCTCGGTGGAAACTACCTGGGCGCCGACGATAACGCCTCGGCGATCGGGATTCTGCTGGAAACCGCCCGCGCCATGCCGGCCCTCGCGCATCACCATCTGCTGTTTATCGCCTTCAACGCCGAAGAACCTCCCCATATCCGGACCCCGCTGATGGGCTCGCAACAGTTCGTGGACCATCTCCCTCCCGAGATCGACCTGCCGTCCCGGTTCCAGGCCGTCATCGTGATGGACCTGATGGGAGGCGTGCACTGGAAGCCGATCCAGGACACCATCTTCGCGGGCGGCGCAGAACAGTCGCCGGGGCTGTATCGCCGCCTCAAGGAGGCGGCGCGTGAAGCGTCAGGCGTGAAGCGTGAAGCGAAACCCCTTACCCCTCACGCCTCACGTCTCACGGTGCTCCCGCTCGGCATGCACCTGATCGAGGAACTGCCGCTGATCGGGCACGTGTCTTTTAGTGACTACGATGCATTCCGGAACATCGGCGTGCCGTTCCTCTTTCTCTCGGCAGGCCGGACACCGCGCTACCATCAGCCGTCCGACCTGCCGGACACGCTGCATTACGAGCGCATGGCGGCGACGGTCGGCTGGATGCAGCGCCTGTTGCAGATCCTGGACGAGGACACGGAGCCCTACCGCTTCGAACGGGGCCGGGTGGAGCTGGCAGACGACATCGCGACGCTGCGGCTGCTGGCGACGCAAGCCGCCCGGGAGGATTCGGAAATTCCGGGCACGTCGTTTCTTTCGCACTCGAAGATGCGAGCGGATGCACAGTGGCTGGAACGGCTGGACCCCGGCAGGGTGATGGCGGACGATGTCACGCGGCTGCGGCGGCTCTCGCTCCGGATGCAATGTCTGCTCGTCGACTTTCCCGTCTGCTTTCTGCTTTAGTAAAAGGAGTCGGGACGAACTGGCAGGTTGGTCTCCTTCTTGCTCGCAGAAGGGGCACGATCAGACGGAGCAGCGGCTGACGAAGGGCGAACTGCTCCGGCGTCGGCACGATGCGTTGCCCCCTCACGGCCGTTCACGTCGTACTGTTGGCCGCTCGCCTCACCGGATTAGCAGAACGGCTCGCGGACGGAAAATGAGCGGGCGCCCCAGTCTCCCTTCGTGCTCGCGCAACACGCGGGGTGGAAAGATGAGCTAGCGGTCTGGTTCCCTTCCTTGCTCGCAGAGGCCGCACGATCAGAATGTGCTCCCTCGATGCGCGCAGTCGAAGGAAACCAGACCGCACTCACAAGGAATATGTGGAAAGAACAAGGACAAAGAAGGCCCTCGCCGCGGGAAAAGGGCGCGCCTTGGCGCGCCCGGGGCGGGCGGGTGAGAAAGAGCGCGCAGTTGAAGGGAGACCGGGCCGCCGCTCGGGGGAAGAGAAAGTGCCCGACAGATCGCCGGGCGGCGCCACGCGCAAGTGGGCTACGCCAATGGCGATGGTCCTATAATTTTGAATGTCCCCATTTCTTCGTCCCCGATACAGTGCTTGCTGGCCGACTTTCCAGTGTGTTTTCTGCTGTGAGACCTCAGAAAGTCAGCACCCGGTCCGAGTCCACCACCCATTGGGCCAACTGGCTCATGGTGCTGATCTCCGCCCCTTCCATCAAAACGAGCTTGTGGATGCCGCGTCCTTCGGCGCACGTCCCGCATATCTTGACCTGCCCGCCCTTGTTCACAACAGCCTTGAACATCCGCTCGATGTTGTAATAACCCTGCGGCGTGGTCTGGCCGGGCAACGCCGCGGTGACGGCGTCTGCCATCAGAAAGACTCTGATCTCCGCACCGGCGTGCTCCTGCTGTAATTTCATCGCCAGCCGGAGCGCGTTGTATGTCTTCTCCGATCCATACGGCGCATCGTTCAGAATAAAAAGAATCTTCATGCGTCACCACTTTCCTTGTAGCCATAGGCCAACTCGAAGAAGCTCGCGCTTGAGAGCGTGTGCTTTTGAATTGGCAGATCCTGGAAGCGAGTTCTAAATTCTGCGGTTTGATGCGCGCGCTCCCAAGCTTCTTTGCTTCCCCAGGTTCCGTACACCACGTATTCCCGAGGAGTTTTCAGCGACCGGTGAACCCTTATCTCAATGCATCCAGGTTGGACGCTCATAAACTGGGCAAGCGCGCGATGAAGGGATTCGAACTCGTGGACCTTGGACGGCTGGACATGAAAGCTCACCAGAGTATGAATCATGGTTTCCCTCCTTTGCGGCTTTTCCGAGTCAAAGCCGCTCTTGTTTGTGTGATGGGCACGTCGCGCAAGTCATCAAACAGGGGGACAAACTCGCCAGGCGCGGCGTGGCGCAGTCGCCCTTTCCATCGAGCGAGCACACGCCTCAGCTTGGTGCGCAGAGTCGACAGTTCGTCAATCTGCCGATCCAGGTCAGCGAGTTTCCGTTGGAGGAGATCCCGGACTGTGCGACATGGGGGACTTCCGGTGCGGTACCTCCGAAAGATTTCGGCCAGCTCATGAAGCGTGAAACCTGCATGCTTAGCCGGGGCTATCCACTTGAGGTATTGCACGTCACGCGCATTCCACAGGCGATACCCGGCAGAAGAGCGCTCCGCCCTCGGCACGATTCCGATTCGCTCATAGATGCGGATACTATCCGGTCCCACGCCAGCGATTCGAGCAAGTTGGCTGACTGTATATTTCTGAGGCGACATGCTTGCCCCCCTCTCGAAAGCATTCTAGACCTTGGAACCGTATCTAAGGTCAAGAGGGTCATACTGGACCCACAAAGTTTCCTCTCATATAAGGAAACAGGGATTAGGCAAGGTTTGTCCGTCAGTTTTCAGCGGCGTTGCTGACGTCAGGACCGCCACGTTCTCTTTTGTGCAGAGAGAACCACAAACGCTCCTTCCCCATGTCCCTCACGAACCTTGCAGGCGTCGGGGTCATCCAAATCG
>MHEU01000041.1:0-4630 GCA_001805245.1 Nitrospirae bacterium RIFCSPLOWO2_02_FULL_62_14
CGTGGGATTGACAAGGCGGGGGAGCACTCTCTAGGATCACGCCACCAAAAAAATAACGGTTGAGGTGAAGGTTCAGGCTAAGGTTCGATCCGATGAAGCCGAGTCTTTCTCAACCGCAACCTCAACCAGAAGCCAAAGGGAGATCATGTATCCAACAGAGCTGCGTTATCACAAGGAGCATGAGTGGATCCGCGTTGACGGCAAGCAGGCCACGCTCGGCATCAGCCATTTTGCGCAGGACGCGCTGGGCGACATCGTGTTTCTCGATCTGCCGAAGGTCGGGGCTGCGGTGACGGCGAACCAGCAGGTCGGCGAGGTGGAGTCCACGAAGACGACGTCGTCCATCTATTCACCGGTGAGCGGCAAGATCGTGAAGATCAATACGGATCTCAAGGATCATCCCGAAGTCGTCAACTCGGACCCATACGGCAAGGGCTGGATCGCCGTCATCGAGTTGAGCGAACCCAGGCAGGTGGACGGGTTGATGACCTCCGCGCAATACGAAGCGTTTCTTGCTTCGCAGAAGAAAGGTTGAGGCTGAGGTTAAGGTTGAGAAAAATTCCTGGCCTCGCTGGAATCCCTCCTGCCTGAGCCTCAACCTAAACCTCAACCTGTGTTTTCCATGGGAAAACAACAGCACATCGCCATCCTGGGGGCCGGGCCAGGCGGATATGTCGCCGCCATCCGGGCCGCCCAACTGGGTGCGCGGGTGACGGTGATCGAAAACCAGGCGCTGGGCGGAGTCTGTCTGAACTGGGGCTGCATTCCCAGCAAGGCGCTGCTCGCCGTGGTCGAACTGGGAGACAAGGTCAAGAAAGCGGCCGACTACGGGCTGACGGTCGAGGGATCGATCGGGTATGACCCGGTCCGCATGGTGGCCCGCAAGAACAAGGTGGTGGAAGGCCTGGTCAAAGGCATTGCGACTCTCTTCAAAATCTGGAACATCGAGCATATCGAAGGCACCGGCGAGCTGCTGGATGCGAAGTCGCTCCGTATCGCGAAGCGAGACGGGACGGAGGCGACGGTGCAGGCGGACGCCATCGTGATCGCCACTGGTTCCTCCTGGCCCAACCTGCCGTTGTTTCCGGTGGACGGCAAGCAGATCATCACCAGTAAAGAAGCACTCGATCTCAGCTCAATTCCCAAGAGCCTGCTGATTGTCGGCGGCGGGGTCGAAGGCTGTGAGTTTGCCTCGTTGTACAGCGGGCTGGGGACGAAGGTCACGGTCGTGGAGATGATGCCGCAGGTCCTGCCGCTGGAGGATGAGGAAATCACCGCGTTCATGGCGCGCGAGTTGAAGAAGCGCGGCGTCGAGTTGTGTGTCGGCACGACCGTCGAAAAGGTCGAGCGGCAGCCGGGCCTGGTGCGCGCGACGTTGAAGGACGGGACGGTCGTCGAAGTGCAACAGATTTTGGTCTCGGTCGGGCGCGGGCTCAATTCGAAAGGCATCGGGCTCGAAAAGGCCGGAGTGCAGGTCGGCACGCGGGGAGAAATCCTCGTCAACGATCGCATGGAGACCAATGTACGCGGGGTCTATGCGATCGGCGACGTGGTTGGGAAGGCAATGCTGGCGCATGTGGCTTCGGCGCAGGGCAAGGTGGCCGTCCAGAATATTCTCGGCCACACGAGCAAGGTCAGCTACAATCTGATCCCGGCCGGTATTTTTACCCTGCCGGAAATCGGGCGGGTCGGCCTGACGGAACAGCAGGCACGTGCGAAAGTACAGGAAGTCGGGCGCAATCCGGACACGGATGTCAAAATAGGACGGTTTCGATATGCGGCCCTCGGCAAGGCGCAGGGGACGGGCGACATCACCGGCATGTTCAAGATCATCCGCGATGGGAAGACGCAGAACATTCTCGGCGTGCACATCATCGGATCGCATGCCGCCGACCTTGTGCATGAAGCGGCGATGGCCATGCATATGGGGGCAACCCCGGCGCAAATGGCCGACATGATCCATGCGCATCCGACGCTGTCGGAAGGTCTCATGGAAGCGGCTGAAGACATCGAGGGGATGGCGATTCATCTGGCGCGTAAAAAGCCGTCGTAAAGTCATAACGTTGTCAAGTCGTACAGTCTCGGAGTTTCGACTTGAAGACTTTCAGACTTTCTGACTTGATAGACCATGTTCAAATCTTTATCGGTTAAATTCTCCATGCTGGCGGCGACGGTGGCGGTGGTGCTGTGGATCGGCTGGCCCGTGCCGCAGGAGGCGACCATCCCGGTTCAGCCGGCGGCCGTGCCGGCTCCGGTTCAGCCGGTTGCCACGGTCTCGCCGGCGAAGGCGGAGTCGAAGATCGATATCAATCGCGCCAGCGCAGATGAACTGCAGGTATTGCCGGGTGTCGGGCCGGTGCTGGCGCAGCGCATGGTGGAGTGGCGCAAAGCGCATGGACGGTATCGGACGGTCGAGGATTTGCAAGGGGTCAAGGGAATCGGCAAAAAGCGGATGGAGCAGCTGCGCTCCCTCATCACGGTCTGACCCGCATTATCCATGAACACTTCTGCTGCAATCACGGATTCGCTGCTAAGACAAGCCTGCACGCGACTTACCGGCATGCAGGAGGGCGGGCTCGCCGCTCGCCCCCTCGACGTACTGTTTCAAGTACGCCTCGGGTTCTCCCGGCTCCACGCGCCCGTCTCGCCACGCGACTGCGTGATTTCGCAACGAACCGTCATGCATAATGCGGGTTGGACATGAGCGAACTCGCACGACAGATGGACTTGATCCTCCGCGGAGCGGTGGAGGTGATTCAGCAAAGCGAGCTGGAAGCCAAGCTAACCCGCTCGCTGAAGGAGAATCGTCCCCTGCGGATCAAGGCCGGGTTCGATCCCACGGCGCCCGATCTGCACCTGGGGCACACGGTGCTGATTCACAAGCTGAAGCATTTCCAGGATCTCGGGCATCAGGTGATTTTCCTGATCGGCGATTTCACCGGCATGATCGGCGATCCCACCGGCGTGTCCGAAACCCGCGTGGCGCTCACGAAGGAGCAGGTGCAGAAGAACGCCAAAACCTACGAGCGACAGATCTTCAAGATTCTCGATCCGAAGAAAACCACCGTGGAGTTCAACAGCCGGTGGATGAGTCCGATGAAGGCCGAGGAGTTGATCGCGATCAGTGCCCACTATCGCGTGGCGCGGATGCTGGAGCGGGACGATTTCCGCAAGCGCTATCAGGAGCAGAAACCGATCAGCGTGCACGAATTCATGTATCCGCTCATCCAGGGCTATGACTCCGTGGCGTTGAAGGCGGACGTGGAACTGGGCGGGACCGACCAGAAGTTCAATCTGCTGGTCGGGCGCGATCTCCAGCGCGATTACGGGCAGGAGGCGCAGGTGGTCCTGACGATGCCGCTGCTGGAGGGGACCGACGGCGTCAAGAAGATGAGCAAAAGCACGGGGAACTATATCGCGCTGGAGGATGCGCCGGAGGAGATGTTCGGCAAGCTCATGTCCATCAGCGATACGCTCATGCTCCGGTACTACGAACTGCTGACGACCGAGTATCTCGATCGCGTGAAGGCGATGCATCCCATGGAGGCCAAGCAATCGCTGGCCGAGCAGATTGTGTCCCGGTACCACGATGACGAAGCCGGCAGGAGGGCCCGCGCCGGATTCCAGCAGAAATTCCAGGAGAAGGAGTTTCCCGCCGAGCCGGATGCGCGGATCAAGCTGACCCCGCGGGATGTGAAAAATCCCCGCGCGCCGGAGATCGGCATCGTGGACCTGGTGGCCAAAACCGGTCTGGTGTCGAGCAAGAGCGACGCCCGCCGGCTGGTCGTGCAGGGCGGCGTTGAAGTGGACGAGCAGAGACAGCAGGACCCGAATAAGACCATCGCGCTCATGGCCGGCCATCAATACCGGCTCCGTGTCGGCCGCAGAAAATTTGCATTGGTGGAATTCAAACCCTAAACGTTATGGTCAGCTACAAAAATAAGTAGAGGCTCGATGCGATAAACAGGAGGGAAAATATTGCTCCGATTGTCCATGGATGAGTATTGAGGATCCCACCTAACCTTGCCGCGATTCGAGTCTCGTTCTCTCTTAACCTTATATACGCAAACAACCCGATCGACACGATAATCAGGGCCGCAAGGAGCAATATTTTGTTCACGAGCGGGTGATGGGATAAGCTCCAACTACCTTCAAAATGAGCCAGAAACATCATCTTATCCGGAGCAGCCTGTGTGTATTGTCAGCAATGGCCAGCATCGAGCTCCCATCCTGAGTGGTCAAAAAGGAGACCAAGTTGCCAAAGTGTTTTGGGCTTACAGATGGCCAAACAGTAATAGAAGGGCTTGCAGGATAGCCATTCTTTGGCCGGTGGCATTCTTGCCCCAACGATAGGCGATCAGTTTCCAAGTAAATAGATCCCCAAAGCGTAGAACGCCAAGAAGAGAATTGAAGCAAAAAGGCCTGGGTAATTATCGGCAAACCAACCAATCCAGCCCACGATATGGGGCTCCTCCGTTTTATTGTCCTTTGAATTGCCGACGTTAAATATGGCTCTGATGAGCATGAGTACTAGAACGAAGCCGAAGAGAGCTACAATGGTATATTTCAGAGCTGGGTAGCCGTGGAAATCCCAGTGTCTTGGTAGAAGAGAATCAAAGCCCCACAACAT
>MHEU01000041.1:4685-10057 GCA_001805245.1 Nitrospirae bacterium RIFCSPLOWO2_02_FULL_62_14
TTGCTCTAGGGTGGGCGGTAGTATGCAGCGCGTTAGTGGTCCTCGTCGAACTCGGGGCGGGCGTAGCTCAGTGGTAGAGTCCTTGCTTCCCAAGCAAGTTGTCGTGGGTTCAAATCCCATCGCCCGCTCCAAAACACCGTCGCTCGTCAAACGTGAAGCGTGTATCGTGAGCAAAATGTCTGTCGTGGATTTGAACCCACGACATGGGGGATTTCGAAGGGGGTGCGCCCCCTTCGTGGGGAGATACGAGGGGGCTGGCCCCCTCTGTAGGAGTCGGCGAGGCAGGCTTCTGGGCTCAGCCGGCGACGGCGTGCGGCTCCTCTCCCATTGTCCGTACCCACTTTCCCTCCACGTGATCCGTAGCCGTTGGCGATTTCCGGTCATTGTTCTCTTTCCTGACCCTGTTCCTTTCTGCCGGGCATTCGCGCGCACAGTCAAGACAATGACCGGCAAACGAGGCCATGCCGGAAGTGTAGAAGGCACTGCTTCCGATCCGTTGAATTGATTGACTTCAATTCAATGTAAGCCGACACTGCTTGCAGTCGAACGAAATGCTTTGCCTGAACCTGTTTGAACGTTCGGCGCCGCTGAATAAGAGGGTGTTGTGCCAGTTGAGCCGCGCGTGAAGCGTCCATGAATCCTGCCGAAAGACTCTTATCCCTTCTGAAGGTCTCCAAAACGGCGCACGCCGAATTGAGAGATAACTATGCTACGCCTATCCCCATCTTGCAGTGGCTTGTCGTGATTGTGCTGTCCGTTCATGTGGTTCTCACCAAGCAACCCGAAGTTGGAATCGTCAGGATGGAGACGTTTGTAGCGGCCTTGCTATTTGGCAACCTCACGCTTGTCTATGGACTTCCCCTCATCATGAGCTGGCGTGCCGCCGCTACTACGTTTGTTATCATTGATACACTGCTCATCCCGATCACTCTTTTGGAAACGGGGCTCGCCGACACAAGCTTTTACGTTGTGTACTACGGCATCATTATGATTGCAGGGGCATCGAGCAACTTCAAACAGGCACTGTCCCTTTCGGCTGTCACATGTGTGGCGTACGGTGTTCTGGAATTGGGACGGCTCGTTCTTCTTGACCAGGAGAAGACGGAGTCCCTTGAGATAATCCTGCTGAGGGTGCCATTCTTCTTGGTCATGACGATCTATTATGGAGCGCTGGCGGAGTTTGCTCAAAAACAGCGCATGGAAAAAGAAAGGATGGCGAAGCAGGCTCAGGATATCCGGACGATATTCTCCAGGTATGTGAGCCCACGGGTTGTCGATCAAATCATACGAGATCCCAGTAAGGCGAAGATAGGCGGCCAGCGCAAGGAGCTGACGATGCTGTTCAGCGATGTGGTCGGCTTTACGGCTTTCAGCGAGAAGCACTCGGCAGAGGATGTTGTGATCCAGCTCAACGAGTATTTCGGAGCCATGACAGATGTGATCTTTCGATGGAACGGGACGCTGGACAAGTTTTTCGGCGACGAGATCGTCGTGTTCTGGGGTGCCCCGATTGATCAGCCGGACCATGTGGAGTTGGCAATTAAATGCGCGCTTCATATGCGGAGGCGTTTGGCAGAGTTGCAGAAACAGTGGAAGGCGGAGAAGAAAGTGGTGCTCGACATCGGCATTGGCATTCACACCGGCGTCGCCGTCGTTGGCAATATTGGAGCCGAGGGGAAAAAGATGGAATACACAATGACCGGCGATGCCGTGAACTTGGCGTCCCGCATTCAAGGGCTGACCCGTCATTTTGCGTGTCCGATTATAATCACGGATGACACGGCCGCACGCCTGAAGGGTTTATTGGAAGGGGATGAGAGAGAGGATAATAAAGGCCGGCTGGGACATGTCGTATTGCGGAAATTGCGATCGGTCAAGGTGAAGGGAAAAGATCGGGCGGTAGTCGTTTACGCCTTGGAATCTAAAAAACGCGGTGAAGCATCGGTCGTGGAAGAATCGGCGCCGGGCGGAACACTTGTTTTAGATGAAAAGTAAGGATCAGACTCTGCGGCACCGCCGTTTTCATCTCGCGGGCAAAATGATGGGGAGGTAAAAGTGGAGAACCGAGCTTAAGGACATTAACCGGTATTTGCTATTCGCAGGAAACAGGCAGTCCTTGTTACGCCTCTTACGTTTAACGATTTACGCTAACGAATAACGTTTGCCCATTGCCTTGACTTGTCATGGGCCGAACTGTACGATGCGGACGCTCTTATCTTTCCTCATCAATTCGGGGCGGGCGTAGCTCAGTGGTAGAGTCCTTGCTTCCCAAGCAAGTTGTCGTGGGTTCAAATCCCATCGCCCGCTCCATACCAAGCTTCGCTTGAGCCGCCGCGTTCAATCACATCGCGGCGGATAGTTATTTTGCCAGCAGTGAGCTTAGATTCTTCGCCGCTCGTGAATCGTGAAGTGTCAATCGTGAGCGGATAGACCGTGTGGATTTGGACCCACGACAAGGGGGTGCCGAAGGGGGTGTGCCCCCTTCGTGGGGAGATACGAGGGGGCTGGCCCCCTCAGTAGGAGCCGCGAGGCAGGCTTCAGGGCCGAGCCGGCGACGGAGTGCGGTTCAAATCCCATCGCCCGCTCCATACCAAGCTTCGGTTGAGCCGTTACCTCTTTTCGTAATAGAGGCGGCGGATAAAACCTTAATTTAAACTTCGCCTTCAGTCATAATAACGACGGATACTGTCGCATGGCGGTGTTTTTTGATGAAATGGATGAGCGATGACACGACTTCAGTATGCGATATTGGTTGCAGCCATGATGCTGTCCGGTTTTCCCGGCGGGGCGATGTCGGAGCGCCTTTTCCCGGGAGGCATTGCCGGCGCCGAATCCAAGACGAACGGGGTCAGCGCGGAGGAGTTTCTTCTGCTGGATAAAAACGGCAAGGCGCGTGCAGGGCTTGGTCTTGACGGGGCCGGCGAAGTCAGTCTGGTTCTGACGAACAAGGACGGCAGCCGGCGTCTCTACCTGTCGCCGGACGATCGGTTCGCGCTCAAGCTGGTGTATCGGAACGGCAAGGTGATATGGTCGGCGCCGTAGGAGTGCCCATGCCTATCCGCTGGATTGCCGTTGCCCGCGACGTGTCCATCGTGGTCGGTCTGGTGATGGTAAGCAGTTTTGCCTCTGCACAGATTATTCAAGCCATGGGAGAGGAAGTCACCGCTTTGCCGATCGGTCTGTCCAATTTCTTCTGGGGGACGGTGGGGTTTACGATCAGCGGGTCTTTTGCCGGGGTGCAACGGTTCAAGCACCTGCTGATAGTTGCCGTCGGGCTGTGGTTGATCAGCTTTGTGAACGTGGCGATGGGGCTGACGCCGCTGCCAATCTGGGTCGCCGGCTTCCTGCTGATTCTGGCAATGATGGGACTTGGAGGAGCGCTCTCGTACCTGTTCGTCAGGACACCGCAGGTGGTATCATCGGTACCGTCCGATCCGAAGTCTCCTCCGCTCAATTAGCCCGCAATATCCCTGACAATTCGTCGCGAAAGCGCACAGTCGCGCAGCGAGGTGGGCGCGCGGAGGCGCGAAGAAGGGAGGCGTACATCGTACGTTGACCGACTGAGCGGCGAGTCCGCCCGCTTGGCCATGTCGAAGACAGACGGCCAAGCTTGCCGCCGCAGCGATTGTGCGGTTGCAGCAGAAGTGCTCAGGGATAATGCGGGCTAGACGGACTTTTTTACGAAGCCCGAACGCAGGCAACGGGTGCAGACCCGGATGCGCTTGGGAGCGCCGTTGATCAAGGCCTTGATGGTCTGCAGATTGGGATTGAAGACCCTCTTGGTCTTGTTGTTGGCGTGACTGACGTTGTTCCCGGCTTGACGCCGCTTGTCGCAGATGTCACACGTGAAAGCCACGGTTGAAACTCCTTCTCACTCAGGTTCATTGTCCGAAAAACTGAGCCTATGGTAGCATAGGCTCGCTTTGCCTGACAAGCTTCCCGCATCGCCGCCAACCCGTCTGGAGCGCCTGCAGCAGCTCGTGCAGCGCCTCGCCCGTCCGATCGAATTTGCCAGCCGGGACGCCTATGCCCATCTGGAAAACGTAAAAAGCCTGGGGCCGTTCATTTCGAATCAGGTGCTCGACGCGCTTGCCGGCGA
This sequence comes from Nitrospirae bacterium RIFCSPLOWO2_02_FULL_62_14, assembly GCA_001805245.1. Taxonomy (GTDB): domain Bacteria; phylum Nitrospirota; class Nitrospiria; order Nitrospirales; family Nitrospiraceae; genus 2-02-FULL-62-14. The sequence continues at coordinate 8,785 of MHEU01000041.1, forward strand.
TGTGTATCCGGCAAACGTGGAAACGGACCTGCTGGCGCTTCGCGCATTGTTCGGCGATTTTGACGCCTCAACCGATCCTGCCGAACGCCGGCGGCGGGTGGTGGAGTCACAGGTGATTTTGAAGCGGCTGAGCGGGCCGGATGTGTACGAGCAGACGAAGCCGTCCGGTCCCGCGCCGGCCGATCTCTGGAGTCTTCCGATTCAGTATGCCAAGGGCGTGGGACCGAAACGCGCGGCCCTGCTGGCCAGGCTCGGCGTGGCCACGGTCGAGGAGGCGTTGTGGTATGCCCCGCGGCGTTATGAAGACCGCTCGTCGCTGCTGCCGATCGGCCAGCTTGTGCCCGGCGTGGCCGCCACGGTCTGCGGGACCGTCATCCGCGCCCGCTTGAGCCGGATTCCGCGCCGGCGCATGAGCATTTTGAACGTGACGATCGAGGATGACACCGGCGCACTCCAGTGCGTGTATTTCAATCAGCCCTACCTGGAAGACGTTTTCAAGACAGGCTGCCGCGTGATGGTCAGCGGGACGGCCCTGGCCGGCCGCAAGGGCTGGACGGATCTCCGGATGGACGTGCCGCACTACGAGGTGCTGGACGATGAGGATGAGCCGCTGCATGTCGGCCGGATCGTGCCGGTCTATCCTGAAACAAAGGGGATCACGAGCCGGCAGCTTCGTACGCTGATCAAGGGGCTGCTCGACCACTATCTCGACGGGATGGCCGATATCGTTCCGGCCCAGGTCCGGTTCCGCCAGCGGCTGTTGCCGATACGGGCGGCGCTGCGCGAAGTGCATTTTCCGCAGTCGCCGGGCGATCTCGAGGCGCTCAACCAGGGGGTGACGCCGGCCCACCGGCGGCTGGCCTTCGAAGAATTCCTCCTGCTGCAACTGGGGCTGGCTTCGCAGCAACAGGCGGTCAAGGAGGAGGCCAAGGGAGTCCGGTTCGACATGGGCACGCCGCTGGTCGGCAAACTGCGCGCGCTGTTGCCGTTCCGCCTGACGCAAGCCCAGGAGCGGGTGCTGGCGGAGATCCAACACGACATGGCCTCGCCGCGTCCGATGCACCGGCTGATTCAGGGCGATGTGGGATGCGGAAAGACCGTGGTGGCGCTGCTGGCGATGGTGACGGCCTGCGGATCGGGTTGCCAGGCCGCGCTGATGGTGCCGACGGAAATTCTGGCCGAGCAGCATTATCTCAACATGCGCCGCCTCCTGGAGGGGCTCGGACTCACGGCGGTGCTACTGACCGGCGGCGGCACGCCGAAGGCGCGCGCG
>MHEU01000041.1:10070-11579 GCA_001805245.1 Nitrospirae bacterium RIFCSPLOWO2_02_FULL_62_14
AGCACGTGCAGTTTGCCCGGCTGGGCCTGGTGGTGATCGACGAGCAGCATAAATTCGGCGTGCTCCAGCGCAAGACGCTCCTGGCAAAGGGGTATCGTCCCGACGTGCTGGTGCTGACGGCCACGCCGATACCGCGCACGCTGGCCATGACGGTGTACGGCGATCTGGACGTGTCCGCCATCGACGCGCTGCCGCCCGGGCGCAAGCCGGTCCGGACGCGGGTGTTCGACGAGCCGGAGCGCCGGCGGGCGTACCAGTTCGTGCAGGATGAAGTGCGGGCCGGCCGTCAGGCGTACGTCGTCTATCCGCTGGTCGAGGAATCCGAGAAGGTCGACCTGCGCGCGGCGATCGAGGGGGCCGAGCGGCTGCAGCAATCGATCTTCAAGTCGGTCCGCGTCGGCCTGCTGCATGGCCGGATGAAAGGCGAGGAGAAAGAGCGTACGATGGCGGCGTTCAAATCCGGAGCGCTCCAGGTGCTGGTCGCGACGACGGTCATCGAAGTCGGCGTAGACGTGCCGAACGCCTCCGTGATGGTGATCGAGCATGCGGAACGGTTCGGGCTGGCGCAGCTTCACCAGTTGCGCGGCCGCGTGGGACGGGGCGCGCAGCAATCGTATTGCCTGCTCCTGTCGGCCGTGGCGGCCGGCGTGGAGGGAAGCGCCGCGCGCCGCCGGCTCGATGCCCTGGTCGCCTCGAACGACGGATTCGTGATTGCCGAGGAGGATTTGCGCCTGCGCGGACCGGGGGAGTTTTTCGGCGCCCGGCAATGGGGCGTGCCGGAGTTCCGTGTGGCCAATCTGATCCGCGACGGCGCGCTGCTGGAGCAGGCGCGGCTGGAAGCCCAGGCCATGGTGCGGGAGGACCCCCGGTTGTCGGCTTCGGATCATCAGGCGGCGCGGGACGCCATGCGGCGGCGCTGGCAGGCCAAGCTGGTGCTGGGATCAGTGAGCTAAACACGCGACGCGCGCGAAAGGCGCGACAGGCGAGTCGCGCAAGTCTCGCTTTTCACGCAAGTCTCGCGGAGGTTGACATGGGATTGCTGAAACGGATGAAGCACGATGTCAGGGCCGGTTGGACGTCATTGCGGTATGGGACGGCCAAGGCGGCCACGCGGGCTCTGGAAGAAACCGAGTTACTCCGGTTGCGATTGGACCTGCGCAAGCTGGATGACCGCATCCGGGACCTCTGTGGCGACATCGGCGAGCGGGCGGTGGATTTGCACGAGCGAGGCGAGTCGGCCGAGCATGTGCTGGCGGATCGCGAGATCAATCAGATCGTGCAGCAGGTTTCGATGTTGCGGGCGGAGCGCACAAAATTGCTCGCCGAGATGGACGACATCCTGGGCGTCGAATAATGGATGCAGTCGTAAAGTCGAAAAGTCTTCAAGTCGAAAGTCTTTGATTTGATGACTTAACAGACTTGATGGACTTTGGGACATCATCGCCATGCTCTTGGCTGGAATTGATATAGGGACCCTGACGTGCCGGCTGCTCATCGGCCGCGTGTCCG
>MHEU01000042.1:0-352 GCA_001805245.1 Nitrospirae bacterium RIFCSPLOWO2_02_FULL_62_14
CTGCCCGCACGTACGGCCTGATCTGTGCCTCATTGCTTGTGGTAAACGCAAGCTGCTCGCTGGAATCCACCACCGTATCGTTGTCCAAATCCAGCCACGTCAGGATGTTTCGCGGGAGCGCCGTCGTATCCCGTTCGGCCAGTTTCCTGCCGCCTTCCCAGATCGGCTTGATGTCCTTCAGCGCGATGATGGACGACGGCGAGGCAGGGGTATCAGCCTGACCGTCGCCATCGGGAGAGGGCGCGGTGTCCGCGAAGAGCTCGACATCGACTGCACCCGTGCCCGCGTTATACTTCGTCTTGATGATCTTGTCGTTTTTATAGACCAGCCTTCCGTCCCCGTCGGTGTCCTC
>MHEU01000042.1:400-3221 GCA_001805245.1 Nitrospirae bacterium RIFCSPLOWO2_02_FULL_62_14
TGGTAGAGCGCGCCTTCACCGGTGGTCGAGGTCGCCAGCACCGACAGCGACGTGCCGGACGTGCTCTGCTGCAGGATGCTGGAGAGGGCCTGCGACAGCCGTTCTTTCATCTCCGACACATCGGAGGATTCAAAGTACGTGTCCGGGACATTGTCCCGGCCTGCTGCGCCCGTGGCATTGATCACCTTATCCCACTCGCACGGATTCGTGAGCACGGCGGTATCGCAATCAGGAACGCGGTTGTTGTTGAGGTCCTCGAACCCGCCTTGTCTTGCCGTCTGGAGCAGGAACTCCCGGTTCTCAGCTTGCGCGAATGCGAAGAACGCGTAGACGGTCACGTTCTGGAAGCCCGACAAGGGGTGGCCCGCCACAGCAATATCTTCGATGTTGGTGCTGGCCGAGGCCGGCGCCACGTCGCCGGCGAAGCCCGGCCGGAGATCCCTCGTATGCATCCAATAGGCCACGTCATCGAGGTAGTGGGTTCCGGAGTTGGCAAAGTCCGTCTTGTGCTCACTCAGCAGCGTCGCGGTCGGGGTGGCTATGTTGATATTGCAGGTGCCGTTCGGCGCATGGATCGTGGCATTGGTGCCCGTGCAATGTAGCCCGTGATACGTATGGGCCAGATCTTGGAGGGCGGCCGGGACGCTGCCATCCTGTTGCGAATCGCCGTCCGTGAAGATGATCGCGAAGCTTTCGCAGCAGGCAGCCTGCGTCGAGGGACTGGCCCACATGGGCGCGTGGTTGCTGCCCAGGAAATAGGGATCGCGCCCGCAGGCATTCGCGATATAGCTGAGGGCGACCGGAAGGTTGCAGTCCTCGCTGCCGGTCAGCACCGTCTCTTCTCCGGTCCCCAGCGAGCCGATGCCGTTTGTGGCCAGGCCGACTCCGGGCGAGAAGGCAATAGGATAGACAAAACTACCCGTGTGAAACGCCGAACCAATCTGGGCGAAATAGCGAGCCGCCTCGTAGAGCGTCTCCGCCATGGGGGTGTTGCCCTGGTTGTACGAGGCATCGAGCGCGTTCACCATCGCCACGTTGTTGGTCGAGTAGGTCGTCACGGCACTTCCGTTCCAGGTCTTCCGCTGCCTGGCGCCGACCGGCACCAGCACCTGGCCTCCCTGGTCGCTGCTGCCATCGGCAAAGTAGCTGACCCCCAGAAACTCCATGAGGCCGAAGCGAACCTGGGAGCCGACCTCCTGAATCACCCCCGTCGGCTCTGTATCCTTCGTGACCCGGATGACGAACTGCTGCTCGGTAAAGCCGCCGCCGTTGTTAGTGGTGCAGCTGGCCGCGCTGTCAGGCGACGGCCTGTTGTTGTCGTCATTTACGCAAAAGGAGCCGATCAGGGGCCCGGCCCCCCCATCAGTCCCCATGACATGGAAATAAAGTTGCGCGGGGGTCCCGGCGCCACTACCAGTAACCTGAACGTCGGTGGGCACTCGCCCGTTGGCTCTGTTCACCCCCGCGCCGGTCAGAACCTGCGGCGTGGTCATGGTCCCGCCGCTGGAATAGGCAAACTGGTTGGCTGCCGTGATCGTGATTTTCGACGGGGTGCCGATCGGCGGACAGGTGCCATCTGCGTTGCGGGCCACCGCGCAGGTTCCGCCGGTCATGGCCACTTTCGCCATATCGATCCGGCGCAGCGACACCCAGTTCAGGAAATTCCCGTCCCACTCGGTGGCGGCGCAGGCCGTGCTGATCGTCGCTTTCGCAGTGGGCGCCTCGAAGCGGGTGTCCGTCGCGTCATAGGTGTAGCAGGACATCGTATCGAAGAGCCCCCCGTAGGTCACGGTCTCAACGAATGTGGGGCAGTTGTTGCCGTCTCCGCCTGTCGAAAATTGACAGTTCGCCCGCCGCCCCATGCTGCCCGAGTTGTCCAGCAGGATGAGCACGTTCGAGATCGTGTTGGTCGAGGCGAACGGCGGGACCGACGTGTAGGTGGAGTTGCTGATCGTTTGGGCGCTGGTATCCCCCAATCCGAACGGCATCCATAGTCCCATGAGTACAAGCAGAGCAAGCATTGTGCGTTTCATGGCCGATTCCTCCGATCCTCGTGACGTCTGTTCATCTTGTCCATATCTTCCATGTCGGTTCGATCGTCCACTCTCGTGCGAGCGGATCCGTTTCCCACTAGCCTGGCGAGTCCAACGCCACCAGCTTGTCCACCTTGCCGTCCTTGGTGAGATGGAACTGCACCGAGCTATTCACCGTAAAGTCTCGCCATCTCATCTTGCCTCCGACGCTATCGGAAAAAATCACGTTCGGATGCAGGGGATAGGCATGCCCGTCGATTGTCACCGAGTCGTTCGACTTGGCCGTAATTTTCCCGGACTTCATTGCCTCCGGCGCCAGCTGGGCGAGTTTTTTGTGTTCCGCCTGATCCTGGTCCGCCTGATTCGGGCCCGATTGAGGCAGCGCTGTTCCAACACCGGTGAGACCCAGGCCGAGCGCCATGCCCAGCACCAGAAACCAGTTCGGCAACCGCATGCGTGTCATGACCAGGTCCTCCCTTTCCATTTCCCTGTTTGCTCCGGGCCTTCTTATATCTTCCGCAGGCAGCCGTCCGCCACCGGCTTGCAGGCGTAGATGGCCGTCACCTTCGACCGGGCGTTGGTCGCGGCATTGGTCGCCAGGCAACTGACCTGATAGAGAATCTCGGTGCCGCCGGATCCTGAGCCGCTGCCGAGGCCCTCATAGCCCTGGATCATCAACGTCGAGCTGCCGGAGCCGGCTTTCGAGTGCAGCCGGTCGATGTCGCCGGTGACGACGAAATTGTTCAGGGTTTGCGAAGGACTCGGGACCCCGATGTTACAGTTCGGGC
>MHEU01000042.1:3228-3461 GCA_001805245.1 Nitrospirae bacterium RIFCSPLOWO2_02_FULL_62_14
AAGGGCGGGCTCGCTATAGGAGCCGCCGACTTCATACCCCGTCGCCCCCATGATCTCGTTCATCAGGATCGTCTTGTTCCCGTCCGGCACCGGGCCGGCCGGGCTGGCGCTGTCCAGCAGCACGTCCGGAACCTTGCTGTCGCGGATGGTGAACTCGATCGCGCGCACCGAAACAGCCAGGCACGACTCGGCCGCCACCGTCGCCGCCTCGCCGGCCCGGACGTAACCGGCAA
>MHEU01000042.1:3535-24215 GCA_001805245.1 Nitrospirae bacterium RIFCSPLOWO2_02_FULL_62_14
GCGTAATGGAGGCGATGCCGATGACGGTCATGATCATCAGCAACAAAATGCCCGTGAGCAGCGCCATGCCCCGTTGATCGGCCGCACGTTCAGATATGCTCGTCGCCTGTCTCATGTTGTCCTTTCGCACCGGGTCAGAAAAGCCCCATGTTTTTCAATTGCACCGTTCTATTGTACACACGGCGCATCGTCTGGCTGTACACCCCCTGCGCCGCCGCCGAGCCGAGATCGCTGGCGGCAAACACGCCGCTGGCGTGATTATGATCCTGCACCACGAGCGGCACGGGTGAGTACGCCGCCTGCGCTCCCCTGACGCTTTCCGATCCCAGGATCGATCCGACATGGCGGGCCACCAGAGAAACCTGAACCATCCGGATGGTTTTGGGAAGGAAGGCGCCGGCGTTCCAGGCATTGTTCGAGATGAAATCGGCGGCCTCGAACACGTTGGGCGTCCCGCCGGTCTGATCGTCGATCACGCCGTCTTCGGTCCCCGCGCATCCGTCGCAGGCATAGGAGAGCTGCAAATCTTCGATCCCGTCCACCACCGCCACGCAGGCGGGACCCGTCTGCGTCGTCAGGCAGGGCGGCGTTCCCCGGACCAGGCAGGGCAGAGTGCCTCCGCACAGGGGCTGCTCCGTCGCCGCGTTGCTGCTGGCGTGAATGACCTTGTACATGACGCATTTCAACCAGTACACCTGCATCCCGACCGGCAGGACGGCTTCCCTGGGAAGTTTCACCTGCGTTGCCAGGGTCAGCGTATCGCTGGACGTGGAGCTGACCGTGCCGGTGTGGAATCCTGCGATGGAGATCACCGGATTCGGAGTCGCATAGGGCGCCGTGCCCCATCCCTCGGCCGCCGCCAGGGCGCCGTTCGCAAGGACGACGCTGGTGGTCGGCGCGGCGCCGGTGATCTGGGTTTGCAGCGTGGACAGGGGGATCGGCACGACCACGCTGAAGGAATCCGGCCCCGTGTCCGCGCCGGCGGTATTATTGTCGAGGGGGACAATCGCGTTCGTCCCGCAGGTGCCGGCGGCGCCGACCGTGCCGATGCCGGGAGGCGCAAGCGTCTGGGCATTAAAACCGGCTTCCTTAAGATCCTGGGCGATCAACTCCATCGCAATACGGCCATTCTGTTGCGTCTGCACCGCCTGTTCGTTGACCGTTTGCGTCTGCATGCTGCTGTAGAGCATCGAGTACGCGCCCCCGACGAGAATCGCGCTGATGGTGAGGGCAACCATGATTTCTATCAGCGACATGGCGCGTTCGTCGCCGCACACATTCCGGCGGGCCTTGCGCGAGGCATGAGTAGAATTAACGGCTGCCATGGTTTCTCCCTGCGCCTTCATCCAAGACTCACCACGCTGGTGAACGTCAGCGGGTACACCAGATTCGACCATCTGATCTGCACCGTCACCAGCCACTGGTTCAGGCTCGCGGGCCCGGTGGCCGTGACACTCACCGTTCCCCTGACGCTGGGCAGTCTGGATGCGATCAGCCGGGCCTGCCACTGGGTGCAGTCTCCGGCGGTCATCTGCGGAGTGGCCGGGCACGTGGCGCTGGCGGACGACACGTCGACGCCGTTGTACGACACGACGTTCTTCTGGCTGTACTGGATGCGATCCATCATTTCCACTGCCAGATTGGTCGCCACGCTCAACTCCTTCGCATCCACGTTTCTGGCGATCGCGAACTGCTGCATCACCGCAATGCCCAGCATGCCGACCGTGATGACCGTCAGCGCAATCATGACCTCCAGCATGGAAAATCCCCCCTGGCGGTTCCGCGGCAACAGGCGCTGTCTCTTCATGGTTGTCTGCATGGCGTCGCTCGGTATTCCGCGATCACGGGCAGGTGGCTTTGAGGCACCACTGCGCCTTCCCGCCCGGCGTGACGATGACCGAATGAACTCTCCCCTGCGTGTTCGTCAGGGTGATAAGTTGATTGCCCGTGCCCGCGCGAAACCCCATGGAGATGAACCGGACCCAGGGCCTGGTCGTTCCCGACACGAAACCCGGGGCGACGGTGAGCGACGTGACATCATTATGGAAGTTCAACGTCGACGCCCCCACCGTTGAATCCGCACCGCCAAGCGTTCTGACGACGGTCACGGTGATGGGGTTGGTCACCGTCACGCTGGTGCCTGAAATCGTCGTCGTGCCTCCGGCAATCTGGACGGTCATCGTCGCGTTCTGGCTCATAGCCATGACCCTGGCAAGATTGATCGTGCTATGGAGACTGGTTGTCGCCTCTCTCAACCGGCTTTGCGGCAACTGACCCCGGTAACTCGTGATGGCGATTCCCGAAAGGATCCCAACAATCAACACCACCACCATCATCTCGATGATGGTGTACCCGTCTTGCACGGCCAGGCGCTGCTCGTTTTTTCTCGTATGTGTGAGTGCACAATTCATCAGCTTGTAAAGTCGCAAGGTCCATGCCTTAGAGAACGTTTTATGGATGCTCCCAACCCGTTGATTTCATCCATCATCCGGCAAGGCACCCGGCGCAGTAGTATACCTCTGGTACAGGTAAGTGCCAAGTAATGACATTTTTTGTCCGTCCGGTGTTTAAGTCCTCTTATCTCCATGCTTTTCCAGCCATGTTCCGAGCGCCTGATGGACCAGCGGGAGACCCCGAAAAAGCCCGGCCTCGAATTCGTTGTCGTACCATACTTCGAGTTGCGCGCCGGTTCCTGATGCCTGCTCCGCCGTTCCACCGACAATAACCGCACCGTAGAGCCGTGACGATCCATCCAAGATGAGATTGCCCGGAGTGACCAGCGCACCATGCAGATTGATGCCTTCCAGTTGAAGAGCCTCCGTCGTTTCCGGACTGCGGGCCGGCAACGACTCTCCCGCACCCGCAGGGGCAAACTTCACGTGTGCGTTCACGACGAACAGCCCTTCCATATACCCGGCGTTAAGAACCAGCGTGCCCAGGTTATCGCCATGCGGCGGCGCTTGGTCGAGCGTATCCACGAAGACGAGACCATGATGGTCGCCGACGGTACCGGATTGAAACGCCTCGGTCGCAGTCACACCGCGCCCCGGTTCGATCCGGCCGTGACGGTACAGCAGGCCGTCCTGACCTCGTGCGTAATAAGTGCCCGCGCGCAGGGCGGTCTCTTTCAGGGTCTGGTAATCCCAACGATCCTGCCGCAAGCCCGGCGAGGGTTCCTGACGGACGTGCAGGTTCGGCGGCACCGGTTCCGCACCGGCCGGCGGAGCCGTGAACAATGCCTCCCCGCCGACGAATACATCAAACCAGCGATCTTCGCGATGCTCCATGTCGGCATAGGCCTGCCCCGTCACCGGTGCCAGATCGGTTTTGACGGGGATGTCCCGAAGTGCACCCAGCCGGACGTCGCCGTTCACGATGAGAGCGCCCCAATGAACCGATACCGGCAGCGGTCCGGCCGCAGCCTGCACCGGACCGCTGTTGCCGATCTGCACGCCGGCCCGGATCGGCGGCAGTTGCGTGGCCCCCATCTGCACCGCCAGCGTCCGCGTCAGGCTGCGCGCTTCCGCCGTGACCTGCACGGTGCAGAGCAGGCCCGGACTGGCCGGAGCATAGACGGCCAGTCGCGTGATCCGCCCCAGGCCTCCCAGCGCGCGGAACCACCCGGTGGATGGATCGTTCAGCAGCCGATTGTCCGGCGGCCGGGCCGCATCGTAGAGCACGTCCGGCCGGTCCTCCGTGCCGGTGAACCGGGACCGCCCGACATCGTCGAAAAACGACGGGCTGCCGTCGGCCCCCGTCTGCCGCCTGGCGAACAGCAGGCGGCCCGGTCCGCCGGGATCCGGTGAAGGATCATGAAACCACTGCATGACGAGATCGGCGCCGGCTTCCGCCACATGACGCGCCACGGCTTCCTCCTTTGCCGCCGTCACGCTTTCGATCTCCTGCGCCGCCACGTTCAACGAGACCGTCGCCAGCATGGACAGGATCACAATAATCAGCACGGCGCCGATCAGCGCCGCGCCCCGCTCGGAGTGTCGGTTGGGCATTGGTTCCTCCTTGTTAAGACGGCCGGTTTCGAACCGTTCAGCGACCGCGAAGTCCGATGTCCCGGATGACGCGGTTTCGCCCCTCTCCGACCGCCGCGTCGATCCGGACGCGGGTGACCTGGAGCGGATCGGTCGTCGGCGCGCCGGTCCGGTCAAAATAGCTGAACTGAAATCGCGCGACCTCTCCGATCAATGGATTCGCGCCGCCGTCCACATCCCGCATCACGCGCGCCGGACCGTTCCGATCCGTTTTCACGTAGTACCGCACGCGGTTGACGACGCGCACTTCGCTGCCCGGCGCAAACTCGTGTCCCAGCGGCGCCGCCACGCTCAGCGTCGTCTTTCGTCCGTCGCGCGCGAGCCGGCCTTCGGCGCACTGCATCCGGTCGCACACCAGAATCCGCTTCCCTTTCGGCCAGTCGGCTCCGTTGACGACCGGCAGCTCCTGCTGGACCGGCGAGACCGGATCGGCGAGCGTTGTCACCAGGCCGCTGAGATTGGCGGTAAACTCGACGTCCTGCCGGTCCGCGACGTGGAGCGGCGCCTCCGACGCGGAAGCCCCCGCTCCCATCACACGCAATTCATCCTCCAGCACCTTGAGCCCGATCCGCAGGTCCTGCGCCTGCGCCGCCACCACGTGCTGCTTCGAGAGCCGGCGCTCAAAATGATCGAGTGATTGCACTGTCGCCGACAGCACCACCGCCCCGGCGGCCAGCGCAATCAGGACTTCCGCCAGGCAGACGCCCCGGCAATTTCCGATCGGCCGGCGGCTCATCGCACACCGAGATACCGCGGGTTCGCCCGCAGCGTCCCCACCGCGACATCGCGCCACTGACCCTGCCCGACCTGATAGCGCGCGCCGGCCGTGATGACCGCCGATCCCCAGGTCTGCACAACGCCGGGTCGGTCAGGCTGCACCGTCCAACGGAGCACGATGCCGTCCTGCTCGATCGCCGCCGTATAGAGGCCGTCGCCTGCCTGCGCGTCGGGCGGGCGGCCGTCGTCCTGCATGGCGACATCCGCGCGTCCGTCTCCGTCCAGATCGTCCGTGAGCAACGCGTCCCACGGCGCCGCGCGCTTGGCTTCCAGTCGCGACTCCGCCAGCGCCAGCGCGCGCGTGCCGGTCGTGCTCTGGCGCAGGCCATGATCCGACCACCGGAACGCGCTCATGACGCCGAGAATCCCGAACGCGAGGACGATCATGGCCATCATGACTTCGATCAAACTGAATCCGGCCTGCCGTTGTGCCTGATGCATGGCTTCCTCCGATAATCGCGCCGCCGCGATCAGACCTGCGACACGCGTCCGATGAGGCTGACCGTAAGTTGCCAGCGGTCCTGCCGGCTGTTTGCAAGCGTGATGGTGGCCGGAGACGCCGCACGGCCGCTCGGATAGAACATGATGTCGGCGCCGCTCGAGAGACGCTCGACGGTGACGCCTTTCCCGTGAAAATCGTATTCCCGGATCGTCCGGGCGGGCGTCTCGGCCGTTTCAACCCGCATCGTGGCCGTGCCCGGCTCCAGCACGACGCGAATGCGCTCCCGGCGCATGATCGCGAGGTAGCGGGCGGCCCGAAGCTCCTGCGCCAGCTCGGTTGCCACGACGCGCCCGCGCTGTTTTGTCGTCGCCGCCAGCAAACCCGCTCCGGTGAGCGCCGTCATCGTGACAACCAGCGCCATGACCATGATGATCTCGACCAAACTTTTTCCCTGCTCGTTCATCGTATCCTCCTTGTGAAGATGCGCTGCCGTTGAGTAGCCGCCTGTGACCTGACCGCGTCACATTCCAAATCCCGTGCCTGACGGCGGCATCGCCGGACGCGGCGCGCAGGGAAGGAGGCATGTCCCTAAGTCCACGTATGTCCGGCAAAAAGGAAATCGAGAATGAATGTCGTGCCCGCACCGGCATGTGCGGTTCAGATACAGCGCTCGCCTGTTTGGATACGGAAGAACCCTCAGGGAAGGAGGCGGCCGGCCGTCAAGGAACCAGGAAACCCAGGTACCAGATTTTAAGCTCGTGGAAGAAAAACATCGCCACAACGGCGCCGAGCGCCAGGAACGGACCGAACGGCAGATACTGATCCCGGCGGAGCCGTTTGAGTGCGATCAAGGAAAGCCCCGTCAGCGCGCCGACGGAAGCGCCGACCAGCACGGTCAGCAGTACCGGCTCCCAGCCCAGGAATGCGCCGACCATCGCCAGGAGCTTGATGTCCCCGCCGCCCATTCCCTCCTTCCCGAACAGGTAGGGGCTGAGCCAGGCCATGAACCAGAGCAGTCCTCCGCCCAGCAGCACGCCGAGCAGCGAATCGACAATTCCGATGGGCAGCACGGCGGCGGCGCACAAGATGCCCAGCGGAATGCCCGGGAGCGTGATGCGGTCCGGGATAATCTGATGATCCAGATCGATGAATGTGACCACCAGCAGGGCCGAGAAGAGCGCCGCGTACGCCAGCGAGGGCCAGTCGAGTCCGAATCGCCAGACGATCGCCGCATATCCGATTCCGTTCGCCGCTTCGACGAGCGGATAGCGAAGCGAGATCGGCGCGCGGCAGGCGCGGCATCGGCCTCGCAGCCAGAGAAAGCTCAGAATCGGAATGTTGTCATAGGGCGCGATCTGTTTTCCGCAGGCGGGGCAGCGTGACGAAGGCCAAACGATGGACTCGTGCCGGGGCAGACGGTAAATGCAGACGTTCAGGAAACTGCCGATGATGGATCCGAACAGACCGGCGACGGCGTATGGGAAAAAGTCAGGCGGCACGGCCGGCATTGTAGCCAGTTTCGGATTCTCCCGCCAGTGCGCTGCGGTTTCTTCTATCTTTTCGCCTTCTTCCAGCTTTTTGCCAACCTGCCAATTGCCAGATATAATTTGTGAAGCGAATGTCCGGCAGGCGGCCCTCCGCCATGGAAGTCAGGAGGAGTTGTGCATATGAAAGGAACGGCAGTCGCCATGATGAGCCGGCCCCGCAATCTAAAATCTGCGACCGTATCGTTCTCGCCGAAGAAACGCCCCGAATCGCTGACGGGGCGGGAGCAGGAGATCCTGGAGCTGATCTGGTCGGGATTGAAGAACCGGGAAATCGGTCAGCAGCTGACCATCAGCGTGAAGACGGTTGAAGCGCACCGCGCCAACATGATGAAAAAGGTTCGCGTCACGAACACGGCGCAATTGCTCAAGGCGGCCATCCTGGACGGCCTGCTGAAAATCCGCTAGCCCAGATTGTTCATGACGGTTCGTCGCGAAATCGCGCAGACGCGTCGCAAGACGGGCACGCGCAGCCGTGAGGGAGGAAGGCGTACTCTCTGCAGTACGTTGACCGACCGAGTGGCGAGCATGCTCGTCGCAGCAGCGTATCCGCGATTGCAGCAGAAGCGTTCATGAATGATCTGGGCTGCCGCTGCCGGCGCCCGTCCGCTGGCGAACCACTTCGAACAAGACAATCGCCGCTGCCGCCGAGACGTTGAGAGATGCGACGCGGCCGTGCATCTGAATTTTTGCGCGATCATCGCATTTGTCCAACACCCCCGCGCGGACGCCTTTCCCCTCCCCGCCAAGAACCAGCGCCACCGGTCCTTTCAGATCAAGCGCCGTGTAGGATTTTTCCGCTGAAGGATCGAGCGCGTAGACCCAGATGTTCTGCTCTTTCAGTTGCTCGATGGCGCGGGACAGGTTCGTCACGCAGGCCACCGGCAGATGCTCCACCGCGCCGGCGGAAGCTTTGGCCACGGTTCCCGTGAGCCCCACCGACCGGCGCTCCGGAATCACCACGCCATGAGCGCCGGCCGCTTCCGCCGTCCGCAGCACCGCGCCGAGATTGTGCGGATCTTCGACGCCATCCAACAGAAGCACCAATGCCGGCTGGTTTTGCTTGAGGGCAGCTTGGAGGATTTCCTCCAGCTCGGCGTAAGCCTTCGCTCCGGCCAGTGCAACGACGCCCTGATGGCGGCCGGACGGGACCAATCGGTCCAATGCCTGCCGCGGTTCTATGCGAACCGGCACGCCGGCGGCGCGGGCGAGCTGGACGATTTCTTCGAACTGCCGGTCCGTGCGCACAACGACCAGCCGGCGCAGCGGCCGCGCGCCGGAACGCAGCGCTTCCTCCACCGCATGCAGGCCGAAGATGATCTCGCCGGACTCACCGCTTCCAGCGGGTGGTTCCGTCGGGCCGGTCTTCCAGCGTGATTCCCTGCGCGGCCAGGGTTTGTCTGACTTCATCCGCTCTCGCAAAATCCCTCCGTTTTCTGGCTTCGTTCCGATCGGCGATCAGCCGTTCGATTTCATCATCGGATAACGCGACCGCTGTTTTCAATTTGATGCCCAGATCCTGGAATTCCCAATCTTTTGTCGACAGTTGAAACATCCCGAATAGCCGTCCCGCCAGACGAAATGCCTCGAGGAGCCTGGCACCGGCCTGCCGTGAGAGCCCTGCATCCGCCAGTTTGTTCGTGTCCGTGCGCAACCGCTGCAGAACGGCAATCGCCGCCGGTGTATTGAAATCATCGTCCATGGCCTGACGGATCGCGCCGTCCAGAGGCTCCACCAGAGCCGGAACATGCGCATCCCCGCGGCTTGAATCTTGTGCGGCTTCCTCAAGCCGCTGAAACAGCCCGTAGAAGCCGTCCAGCGCCCGCTTCGCCTCTTGCAACGCCTGATCGGAAAAATCCAACGGGCTCCGGTAGTGGGTGGAGAGGAGAAAATATCGCAATGTTTCCCCCGTCACTGCCTCCCGATAGCCCCATTTCTCAAAAATCTCCCGGATCGTGAAGAAATTCCCCAGCGACTTGGACATCTTCTCCTGGTTGATCTGCACAAATCCATTGTGCAGCCAGTAGCGGGCGAATTCTTTTCCGGTCGCGCCGCAGGACTGGGCAATCTCGTTCTCGTGATGCGGAAAAATCAAATCCGCTCCGCCGCCGTGAATATCGAACGTTTCACCGAGGTGTTTCATGGCCATAGCCGAGCACTCGATGTGCCAGCCGGGCCGTCCCTTCCCCCAGGGACTCTCCCAGGACGGCTCGCCGGGCTTCGCGCCCTTCCACAGGGCGAAATCCATCGGATGGCGCTTGCGCGCGTCCACCTCGACGCGGGCCCCGGCCTGCATGTCGTCGAGCTTTCGCTTGGAAAGCCGCCCATAGCCTACGTAGCGCCCCACCTGAAAATACACGTCTCCATTCACCTGATAGGCAACGTCCTTGCGGATCAGCGCCTCGACGAGGGCCACGATCTCCGCCATATGCTCCGTGGCCTTTGGCTCGACGGTCGCCGGCTGGATGCCCAGACGGCCCATGTCGCGGTAATAGGCGTCGATGTATCTGCTTGTGACATCCTGCCAGGGAATCTTGAGTTCGTTGGCGCGCTTGATGATCTTGTCGTCGACGTCCGTGAAGTTTTTGACGAAGGTGACGGCGAGGCCGGAGCGTTCGAGATATCGCCGGATTGTTTCGAAGACCAGTGCGCTGCGCGCGTGGCCGAGGTGGCATTCGTCGTAGACGGTGACGCCGCAGACATACATCTTCACCGTGCCGGCCGTGAGCGGTTCGAATTCTTCTTTTCGACCGGTGAGCGTGTTGTAGATCTTCAGCATACAAACAGTTTATCGGGTTTGTTTAGTTGCTCTTGTTTTTCTGGTTGTACGAAAAGAACAGGACAAACGAGACAAACCGGAAAAACCGTTCTTTCGCCCGCCTGCGATCAGCGCTTCCCACTCGCGCAGCTGCTCCATCGCCTCGTGGTTCGTGATATCCAGGTGAATCGGCGTGAGCGTCACAAACCCGCGCCGCAGCATTTCATGATCGGAATGTTTCTGCCGTGACCATGAGACCCGCGTGCCGGCGATCCAATAATACTTTCTTCCGTGGGGATCCGTCTTCTCAATAATTGGCTCGTCGAATCGCCGCCGGCTGAGCGCGGCGACCCGGACCCCGGCGATCTTCGCCTTCGGCCGGTCCGGCACGTTGACGTTCAGCAGGGTTTCTTCGGGCAGCCCGTACTTGAGCACGGCCCGCGCGACGCGCGACGCATAGAAGGCCGCCACGTCGTGGCGAAAGGTCCTGCCGGTCTCCTGGGACACGGCGATGGAGGGAATCCCCATGATGGTCCCCTCGAGCGCCGCCGAGACGGTGCCCGAATAGGTCACGTCGTCGCCCAGGTTGACCCCCCGGTTAATACCCGAGACGACCAGCGCCGGCGTCCCGCGCAGCAGTTTCTTCAGAGCCAGATTGACGCAATCGGTCGGCGTTCCGTTGATCGCATAGACGCGCGGCTCGACGCGCGTGATGCGCAGCGGTTTGTGCAGAGTCAGCGCGTGGGCGGCTGCCGTGCGCTCGCGATCAGGCGCCACCACCCATACCTGCCCCAGCGGACGCATGGCCCTGGCCAGCGCATGCAGGCCGGGGGAGGCGATGCCATCATCGTTGGTGACGAGGATTTTTATCAATTGAGATCCATAAAAAATAAAAGCTGCCGGGGGCAGCTTAAGTAAACAAGATCTCATTAATGTGTTTACTGCGGCGCCCGTTTAATTTGAAGCCGCCGCACCTCGCAAGCGCCAATTCAAGCCCACTTGAGGCAAAGTAACTATCCGCCCGCATGTGAACGAAGCGGGCGGCTCAAGCGAAGCTTGGTATGGTCGGGGCGGCGGGATTTGAACCCACGACCACTCGCACCCCAAGCGAGTGCGCTACCAGGCTGCGCTACGCCCCGACTCAACCAGCACGAACAGGATGTTGAAAAAGGCCGCCAGCGTCGTTCTCGCTTCGCTCAAGACCTCAACGTACGGGAAAAAGTACGCCTCGGCCTCTCGCTCGCTGCGGCCTTGCCGGACGGCCTTTTTGACCATCCTGTCAGACCTTCAACACATCCACGCAATTTTTCAAAACTGTTACGATTCGTACGATTCGAGAAGTTTCAGAATGGCGCGGAGGTCTCCCCGGATGCGCTTGGCCACGTCCCGCGGGTTGGCCTTTCGTTTCCCATGGCGGCCCCGGCGTGCCCAAAATCTCTGGAGCCCGGCGATCGTGTGCCCCTCTTCGTACAACATGCGCTTGATTTCCAGCACCGTTTCGACATCCCGCTGGAGATACAGCCGCTGGTGCCCGCGGCTTTTCTGCGGTTTGAGAAAGCTGAATTGCGATTCCCAGAACCGCAGGACGTACGGCGGCAGCTTTGCAATCTCACTGACCTCTCCGATTTTGTAGAAAATCTTGGTGCCTAGCCTAGGCTCAGCCGCCATCCCCATCCCTCACACTTCACAGGCTGCTGAAAAAGGCCCCCAACTTTGTTCTCGGTCGCTCGCTCCCCTTAACGTACGACAAAAAGTACGCCTCGGGGTTCTCGCTCCCTGCGGCCGCGTTGGCTGGCCTTTTTGAGCAACCCCCAAAGCACATTGTCCTTTTTGTTCAAGCTTAGAGCAGAATGGTGTCTGCCCTCTGCTAGGAGTTGACGTACTTTTTAAACACCTGACTGGGACGGAACGTCACCACTCGGCGGGGCGTAATACCGATCTCCTGGCCCGTTCGTGGATTGCGACCTTTTCGTGGGCCCTTGCTGCGCACGACGAAATTCCCGAACCCGGCGATTTTGATGGATTCTCCCTTGTGGAGGACGTTCTTCATCAGATTCAGGACGAATTCCACGATGTCGGCAGCTTCCTTTTTTGAAACCCCAACCTTCTCATATATTTCGTTCGCGATGTCGGCCTTTCTCATGCCGTCCCTCCAGACTCCTCTGCAGCGCTGCCCTTTCCTCCGGCCTTACAGAGAGGAAAGTACCCCAATCAAATTTTCCGATAAATTACGTGAGGTTAGCGTGCGTGTCAAGGAATTTCCTGACCCGGGGACGGGCGGCGGATGCTACCGGTCCTTCGGAAGGAGCTTGTACTCAATACTGTCGGCCAGTGCCTGCCAGCTGGCCTCCATGATGTTTTCCGAGACGCCGACCGTTCCCCATTTCTCCTTGTGGTCTCCCGATTCGATCAGGACGCGCACCTTGGACGCCGTGCCGTGGCTGGCAGCCAGCACGCGCACCTTGTAATCCAGCAGTTTCACTTCCTTGAGTTGGGGATAAAATTTCTCCAGCGCCTTTCGCAGGGCATGGTCCAGCGCATTGACCGGCCCGCCGATTCCCCCGGCCGATGTATGCTGAACGACATCGCCGACCTTGACCGTCACCGTGGCCTCGGAGGTCGGCGCCGAGTCGGCGTCGGGCTTTTCCACCACGATGCGGAAGCCGAGCAGCTGAAACGACGGCTTGTGCAGGCCGACCGCCTTGCGCGTCAGCAGTTCCAGCGACCCTTCCGCGCCTTCAAACTGGTAGCCTTCGTTCTCGAGGACCTTGAGCCTCGTGAGCAATTCCTGGAGTTTCGGGTTGTCCTTGGACAATTTGATCCCGTAGGTCTCGACCTTTTCCAGCAGGCCGCTCCGGCCCGTATGGTCGGAGACAAGCATCCGCTGCCGGTTGCCGACCTTTTCGGGAATGATGTGCTCGTACGTCGCCGGATTTTTCTGGACCGCATGGATGTGCACCCCGCCCTTGTGGGCGAAGGCGGAGTCGCCGACGTAGGGCTGGTGCTTGTCCGGCATCAGATTGGCGATCTCCGTCACGAAATGCGAGACTTCGCGCAGCTTCGCCAGATGCTTCTCCCCCAGCGCCCGCCGCTTCATCTTCAATTCGAGGTTCGGCAGGATCGAACAGAGATTGGCGTTCCCGCACCGCTCGCCGATGCCGTTGATCGTCCCCTGCACCTGGACGACGCCGGTGTCGAGCGCGACCAGCGAGTTGGCGACCGCCATCTCGGTGTCGTTGTGCGCGTGGATGCCGAGCGGGACCTTGCATTCCCGCTTGACGGTTTCGCAGATTGTCCTGATTTCCCACGGCATGGTCCCGCCGTTCGTGTCGCAGAGAATCACGCGCTCGGCCCCCGCCCGCACCGCCCGCTGCAGGGTTTTCAGCGCGTAGTACGGATCGGCCTTGTAGCCGTCGAAGAAATGCTCGGCATCGTAAAAGACGCGCCGGCCTTTCTCCTTCAGGTAGGCGACGGAATCCTCGATGATGTCCAGGTTCTTGGCCAGGGAAATGCCCAGCGCGTCCGTCACGTGCAGATTCCAGCTCTTCCCGAACAGCGTGATCGTGCCGGTGCCGGCCTCCAGCAACGCCTGGAGGTTCGCATCCTTCGCGACGGGATTGCTGGCCTTGCGCGTGGACCCGAAGGCGACGACGGTCGCGGATTTCAGGGGCACGGTCTTGATCATCCGGAAGAACTCGATGTCCCTCGGGTTGGCGCCCGGCCAGCCGCCCTCGATGTACTGGACGCCCAGTTCGTCGAGCTTCTGCGCCACGCGGACCTTGTCCTCGGCCGAAAAACTGACGTCCTCGGCCTGGGCACCGTCTCGCAGCGTCGTGTCGTAGATCTCGAGAGCGGACGTGGAGCGTGGAGCGCGGGACACAACCTCCGACAGGTTCGTGTGCCCCGAGCCTCGTGCCCCGTGTCTCGTACCTGTTTTTTTCCGTTTCACGTCTTCCGCCTATGCCTTGGAAGCTTTTCCGTCCAGGCCGAACGCCTTGTGCAGCGCGCGCATGGCCTGCTGCAGATGTTTTTCCTCGATCACGCAGGAAATTTTGATCTCCGAGGTGCTGATCATCATGATGTTGATGCCTTCCTTCGACAGCACCTCAAACATCTTCGCCGCGACGCCCGAATGGGTCCGCATGCCGACGCCGACCAGCGAGACCTTGGCGATGGACTCCGTCACCGCCACCGACTTGGCCTGGATATCTTTCGCGATGCGCTCCACCAGCGGCGTCGCCTTCGCCAGGTCCGCGCGCGGGATCGTAAACGACATGTCGGTCAGCGAGGCCTGGCTCACGTTCTGGATGATCATGTCCACGATGACGTTCGCCTCCGCGATGGGGCCGAAAATCCGCGCGGCAATCCCGGGCCGGTCCGGCACCCCCACGATCGTCACCTTGGCCTGGTTGCGGTCGCCGGTCACGCCGGAGACCGTCACCCGTTCCATATCCGCATCTTCTTTGACCACGAGCGTCCCCTTCCCTTCTGTGAAACTGGACTGCACTTCGAGCGGCACGTTGAACTTGGCGGCAAACTCGACCGACCGGCTCTGCAGCACCTTGGCGCCCAGGCTCGCCAACTCGAGCATCTCCTCGTAGGAGATCTTGTCCAGGCGGCGGGCGGTGGGCACGACGTTCGGATCGGCCGTATAGATGCCGTCCACGTCCGTATAAATGACGCACCGGTCGGCCTTGAGCGCCGAGGCCAGGGCGACCGCCGTCAGATCGGATCCGCCCCGTCCCAGCGTCGTGACGTCCGACTGTTCATTGATGCCCTGAAATCCGGCGACGATCGGGACGACGCCGTCCTTCAGGGCCTCGCGGATGCGATCCGCCGCCACGCGCGCGATCCGCGCCTTCGTGTGGGCGCTGTCGGTGATGATGCCGACCTGCCGTCCGGTGAACGACCGCGCGTCGATGCCGCGCCCGCGCAACTCCATCGCCAACAGCGCGATCGTCACCCGCTCGCCCGTCGAGAGCAGCATGTCCATTTCGCGCTCGTCGGGATTGTTGGTGACCTCGTGGGCCAGCTTGATGAGCCGGTCCGTTTCCCCGCTCATGGCCGAGAGGACGACGACGAGCCGGTGCCCCTCCTCCTTCGCCTTCGCCACCTTGTCGGCAACCCGGTGGATGCGCTCGACCGTCCCGACGGACGTGCCGCCATATTTGTAAACCAATAACGCCATGTGCGATGCCTAGCCCCCATTATTCATGAGCGCCTCTATTGCAACCGCCGATACGCCGCTGCGACAAGCTTGGATGGAGGGTTCCCGCATCCAAGCGGACGGGCTCGCCCCTCGCGGCCTCGACGTACTGGCAGGGACAGGCTCCGTCGTCCCCGACGGTGCCTGTCCCGGTTCGAAAGGGGACAGACACCTCGCGCAGATGCGGGGAAGGGTGTCAGTCCCCGGGCTCCACGCGTCCGTCTCGCATGGCGTCTTGGCGGTTTCGTCACGAAGCGTCATAAATAACGTGGGCTACCCCTGCGCGAACAGTTTCGCCGACAACTTGGTCGCATCCCGCGCGCCGTCCTTGACGGCGGCCGCATCGGTTTCATTGAAACCGCGCGAACCGGCCTTGGATTTCTGCAACGGGCCGTTGCAGAGGGCGTAAATCGGGTGCCGCGAGCCGTCGTTGGGGACGCGCCCGCCGTCGCAGACCAGCAGCAGGCGGTGCGGCCCGAGCTTCGCCAATCCATCGAGCAGCGTCCCGACGATCTGCTTGTCGAAATCCTCCACGATCTTCACCGCGGCCTTGGCATCCCCCCTGGCCATGCCGACCGGCATCTCGGCATGCACATAGACGAAGTCCTTCTTCCCCAACTCGCGCAACGCCACCTGGCCCCGGCTCAGGAAATCCGAGTTGTCGGCGGCCATCACGTCGGACGGTTCGATCGCCTCGAGTCCGGCACAGAGTCCGATGCCGCGGCGCACGTCGTTCGTCGCCACGATGGCGCCCGAGACGCGATGCCGCTCCGCGAAACTCGGCCAGCGCGATGCCCGCCCCTGCCCCCAGAGCCAGAGGCAATGAATCGGTTTGCGTCCGTCTTCGCGCCGCTGATCGTTGACCGGATGATCGCGCAGAATGACCAGCGAGGCGTCCATCAGTTTGCGCAGCATGTCCGAGCCGTCTCCCGTCGGCAGGCAGTCGCCGATCGGCCGTCCGGCCCCCTCGCGCGGATCGAGACAGACCGCCCGGAGCTTGCCGCCGACCCACACCATCAGGTGCCGGGATCCGCTGCCCGGATAAAACTGGATCGTTTCCGAGCCGAGCTGTTCGTTGACGGCCTCCAGCAGATCGCGCGCCTCTTCGCGCTCCAAACGCTCGGCTTCGCCCTCCACCGTCACGGGGGCCGCCAGCTTCTTGATATCGCTGTAGGCGTCCTTGCCCGCTGCCGTACCGCGCAACGTGACCATGCTGCACCGGTAGACGACATCGTGCTCGCCGACCGTCACGCCCAGGCTCGCGGCTTCCAGAGGCGCCGGCCCCGGATAGAGCTTGCGCGGGTCGTACCCGAGCACCGCCGTCTGGACCATCCCGCTGGTCAGCTGGGGACCGTCGGCAGGCACCACTGCTATGCCCATCTCCCCCTGACACGCCAGGGCATCCATATTGGGCGTGGCCGCGGCTTCCAGCAGGGTCTTCCCTCCCAGTTCTTTCCTCGGCCCTCCCGTCAGACCGTCGCCATGCACAATGACGTATTTCATTCGTTTCGCCGTGAGTTCCCTAGAAATTCAGCAGTTGTGACACCGCGTCACGGCTGGCTTTGACTGTCACCGGCGGCTTCGACACGCTGATCGCCGTATCCGCATCCTTCAAGCCATGTCCGGTCAAGGTGCAGACCACGGTATCGCCTTCCTTGAGCGCTCCCTGCTCGCGAAGTTTGATCACGCCGGCCACCGAGGCCGCCGACGCCGGCTCGCAGAACACGCCTTCCTCCGCCGCCACCAGGCTGTACGCGTGAAGAATTTCCTGATCCGTCACCATGTCGATCCTCCCGGAGGATTCCCTGACCGCCTCCAGCGCCGCCTGCCAGCTGGCCGGGTTGCCGATCCGGATGGCCGTGGCCACCGTTTGAGGGTCCTCCACCACGTGCCCGAGCACGATCGGCGCGGCGCCGGCCGCCTGGAACCCCATCATCCGCGGCAGCCGCTGAACCTGCCCCGCAGCCTTGTACTCCTTGTAGCCGCGCCAGTAGGCCGTGATGTTGCCCGCATTGCCGACCGGCAGCACATGCAATATCGGCGCGCCGCCCAGCTGGTCGCACACTTCGAACGCGGCCGTCTTCTGCCCCTCGATCCGGAACGGATTGAGGGAATTGACGAGCTCGATCTTGTGCATCGCCGCCAGCTCCTTCACGATCGCCAGGGCCTGGTCGAAATTGCCCTCGATCTGAATCACCGTCGCCCGGTGCATCATGGCCTGCGACAGCTTGCCCAGTGCAATCTTGCCCGCAGGGATCAGCACGTACACGGCCAGGCCCGCCCGGGCCCCGTAGGCGGCCGCCGAGGCGGAGGTATTGCCGGTCGAGGCGCAGATGACGGCCTTTGCGCCCGACTCGAGCGCCTTCGACATCGCCATCGTCATGCCCCGGTCCTTGAACGAGCCGGTGGGGTTGGCGCCCTCGAACTTCACATACAAGTCGATGCCGGGCGCGATCTTCCGGGCCAGGCGGGACGCCTTGATCAACGGCGTGTTGCCCTCGCCCAGCGTGACGACCGGCGTCCGGTCGGTCACGGGCAGAAACTTGCGGTACTCGTCAATGACGCCGCGCCAACGCATCAGACACGACACTCTGGCAACAGATTGTGGGCAAACCGGTTGAAAGGCATCAGTTACTCGTCATGCCCCTCGACACGGATCAACGTGGCGGGCTCGGAGATGAACGCCATCTTGTCGATTTCGCGGAGCGCGGCCTGCACGTCGCGCTCGCGCGAAGTGTGCGTCATGATCACGACGGGGACGGTCTGCCCCTCCTTGCGGCCCTGCTGGATCACCGACGCGATGCTGATATTGTGCCGGCCCAGCACGCCGGCGATCTGCGAGAGGACGCCGGGACGGTCGACCACCATGAACCGCATGTAATACTGCGAGAGGATCTCCTCCATCGGCCGGATGCGCAGCGGCCGCCGCTGGTCCTGCTGGAACGACGCGGGCGGCACGCGGCCCGCCGCGTCGCGCAGCAGATTGCGCGCGATCGCGATCACGTCGCTGACCACCGCGCTGCCCGTCGGCATGGAACCGGCCCCCTGGCCATAGAGCACAATGTCGCCCACGGCATCGCCGACGAGTTGAATCGCATTGTACACGCCCTCCACCTGGGCAATCGGCGAGGCGGACGGCACCATCGTCGGATGGACGCGCGCTTCGATTTCCCCGTCGAGTGATTTGGCAATCCCCAGCAGCTTGATCGTATAGCCGAACTCCTCGGCATAGGAAATATCCACCGGCGTGATGCGGGTGATCCCTTCCGTGTAGATATCCTTCACGTTGACCGGCGTGCCGTACGCCAGGCTCACCATGATGGCCAGCTTGTGCGCCGAATCGATGCCGGCCACGTCGAATGTCGGGTCCGCTTCGGCATAGCCGGCGGCCTGGGCCTCGGCCAGCACGTCCTGAAAATTCTGCCCCTCGCAGGTCATGCGGCTCAGGATGTAGTTCGAGGTCCCGTTGATGATCCCGTACAGCGACAGAATGGTGTTGGCCGCAAGCCCCTCCGTGAGGGCGTGGATCACCGGGATGCCGCCGCCGACGCTGGCCTCGAACCCGAGATCGACTTTCTGCCGCGCGGCGGCCTCGAAGATTTCCTCTCCATGGACGGCCAGCAGGGCCTTGTTGGCCGTGACCACCGGCTTGCCCTTGGCCAGGGCATCAAGGATCACCCGCTTGGCCGCATCGTAGCCGCCGATCAACTCGATCACGATATCGACCGCCGGATCGTCGATCAGCGCCTTCGCGTCGTTGATCAGCACACCGGGCGGCAGCGCCACCCCGCGGTCGCGGGACGTGTCCAGATCGGCCACGCGCACGAGTTCGATCGACACGCCGGTGCGCCGTTTGATCAGCGCGCCGCTGCCCAGCAATATTTTGGCGACGCCGGTGCCGACCGTTCCGAACCCGATCAGGCCGACGCCGATCCGTTCCTTTTTCATTCTGGCTTCACTCCGCTTCTCCGAGCTTCAACGCCTTCTTGATGCCCCGCACGGCCTGCCTGGTCCGGTGCTCGTTCTCGACCAGCCCGAACCGCACGTACTCATCCCCGCCCTCGCCGAAGCCGATGCCGGGCGAGACGGCCACCTTCGCCTCCTTCAGCAGCAGTTTCGAAAACTCGAGCGAGCCCATCCCGCGGAACGGCGGGGGAATTCTGGCCCAGACGAACATCGTCGCCCGCGGCTTCTCGACCGCCCATCCGATGCGCTGCAGCCCGTCCACCAGCACGTCGCGGCGCCCCTGATAGCGGGCCACGGTTTCCTTCACGCAGTCCTGCGGCCCGTTCAGCGCGATGATGCTGGCAATCTGAACCGGCTGGAAAATGCCGTAGTCCAGATAACTCTTGATCTTGGCCAAAGCGCCGACCACTTCGCGGTTTCCCACGCAGAACCCGACACGCCAGCCCGGCATATTATAGCTCTTGGACAGCGTGTAAAACTCCACGCCGATGTCCTTGGCCTCCGGCACCTGCAACAGGCTCGGCGCGCGATAGCCGTCGAACACGATGTCCGCATAGGCCAGATCGTGGATCACGATGACGTCATGCTCTTTGGCGAAGGCCACGATCTTCTTGAAAAACTCCAGGTCCACCACCGCCGTCGTCGGGTTGTGCGGAAAATTGATGATCAGCACGCGCGGCCGCGGCAGCGTCTGCCGGTACGCCCGCGTCAGGTCTTCGAAAAAATCGCTGTCCTGGCGCAGCTCGACGCCGCGCACTTCGCCGCCGGCGATGATCACGCTGTACATGTGGATGGGATAGGTCGGCGTCGGCGTGAGCACGACGTCGCCCGGCCCGATCATGGCCAGCGCCAGGTGCGCAATCCCCTCCTTCGATCCGATCGTGACGATCGCCTCCGTTTCCGGATCCAGATCCACGTCGTAGTGCCGCTTGTACCATCCGGTGATTGCATGGCGCAGCTTCGTGATGCCCCGCGACGCGGAGTAGCGGTGATTTTTCGGATTGCGCGCCACCTCGATCAGCTTGTCCACGATATGGTCGGGCGTCGGCTGATCGGGATTGCCCATGCCGAAGTCAATGATGTCCTCGCCGCGATGGCGCGCTTCCAGTTTCAGCGCCTGGACCTGCGCAAACACATAGGGCGGCAACCGTTTGATCCGATAAAACGTATCGATCATCGCTCGACTCTCTATCTCCTCAATTCTTCGTCACTTTTCCAGACACGACCGCTTCGCCGACGGTTCGCGCACCACCGGCGTGCGGGGTCCCTTCCTAGGCTGTTACAGGACAGTACATTTTAATGCAGTGGGCCAATTCAGTCAATTTTCTTCGGGGGTTGGAGATGTTTCCTCCCCTGCCCAGCCAGGAGAAGTCACCTGTCATCCTCTTGTCCGTTTTTGGCCCACGGCATTGCGCGGCAGGGGTGGCGAATCGAACACCGCCTGCGATTAGCATTTGAGCTGGGGCAGTGCTATACACTAATGTGCTCGATAGAGGGAAAAGGACCGTCAAGCCGGTTGCATCGTCGGCCCTTTGTCATGTCGCTCGTGAGGAAAATTGGAAACCATCCTGCTGGTGGAAGATAATCCGGGCGTTCTGGCACTGGGGCGGGAAATCCTCGCCACAGCGGGCTATACGGTGCTGGAGGCCGGGACTGCAGACGAGGCGCTTGCCCTGAGCCGTTCCGGCCAGACGATCGACCTGGTGATCACCGATATCGTACTGCCTGGAGTTCGAGGCACGACCCTGGCGAAAAAACTGAGCCTGCAACATCCCCGCATGAAGATCCTGCTGACGTCGGGGTACCTGGATTCGTCCGAATCCGGGGAAACCACCGCCTTCGAAGACCTGCCGTTCCTGCAAAAGCCGTTCACGAGCACGACGCTAAAAGAGAAGGTGCGGGCCGTGCTCGATGCCGACCGGCCGGTCTGACTCATGTCCG
>MHEU01000043.1 GCA_001805245.1 Nitrospirae bacterium RIFCSPLOWO2_02_FULL_62_14
GCTGTCCCACGGTCTTTGAAGACCTCGGCACCATCGGTCTGTCACATCTGGGTTGCCTGAAGACATATCGTGAACCAACACCGAACTAAGATACAAGGCACCGCCGAAAACGGCGGAGCCAGTCCCCTTAATTGACTCGCCCTCCGGCGTTCAGTAGACTGCTTCGCGGAGGGTGGTTCGCCATGGCATCTCAAGGCGGCACGATGATGCGGCCCCTGGCCGTGATGATGAAGCGGAATCCCCGGTCGATCAGTCCGGAGGCCACGCTGGCCGAGGCCGCCGCAATGATGCGGGACACGCGCGTCGGCGCCATCCTGGTTGCGGAGCACGGGACGTTCGTCGGGATCGTCAGCGAGACCGACCTCGTGCGCAAGGCGATGGCGGGCCATCTCAACGCCGCGCAGGCCACGGTGCGTGAGGTCATGAGCAGTCCCGTCATCACGATTGAACAGGATCGCTCCGCGCACGATGCCAGCGACCTCATGGCCGAGAAGGGCATCCGGCATCTGGCCGTGGCGGAGGACGGCCGCATCGTCGGGATCGTCACCGTCAGGGATTTGCTGCGGTACTTCAAAAACTGGGGGCCACATTAGTAGCGGATGCTGACAGCGGCCCCGCTTTTTTTCCGATTACTCTCCCTTATACGATGAACACCGATCAGACTCAGGCTCGTTGGGGCCGCGCGGAACTCTTTGCCACCGCCTTCATCAGCGGCGCCGTCGTGATGGCGCTCGAAATTCTCGGCAGCCGCCTGCTGGCGCCGGTGTTCGGCAATTCGCTGTTCGTCTGGGGCGCGCTCATCGGCGTCATCCTCGCCGCCATGAGCAGCGGCTATGCGATGGGCGGCTGGTTGGCGGACCGCCGGCCGGGCGGCGCCGTGCTGGCCGGCCTCCTGCTTTTTTCCGGCGCCTGGACACTGCTGCTCGCCTGGGCGGGACAGCCGGTCATGTTCAGCGTCTCGTCCTGGATCGAGGATCCCCGCTGGGGCCCCTGCCTTGCCGCGAGTGTTCTTCTGGCGCCGCCGGCGTTCGGGTTGAGCGGTGTGCTGCCGGCGCTCCTGCGTCTGTCGATTGGCGACATGGGCCATCTCGGCCGTCACACCGGCGCCATGATCGCGGTTTCGACGGTCGGCAGCCTGGTCGGCACTTGGGGGACGGCGTTTTATCTGTTGACCTGGCTGGGAAGCGCCACGCTGGTCGCGGTGCTCGGCGTCGTTCAAATCATGCTGGGTGTCCTATGGGGCTGGCGGGGGGCTGCGG
Source organism: Nitrospirae bacterium RIFCSPLOWO2_02_FULL_62_14 (assembly GCA_001805245.1). Taxonomy (GTDB): domain Bacteria; phylum Nitrospirota; class Nitrospiria; order Nitrospirales; family Nitrospiraceae; genus 2-02-FULL-62-14. The sequence goes on from MHEU01000043.1 coordinate 1,260, forward strand.
TCGGCGTGAAAACCGGCGCGCCGGTGCTCGGCGGGCTGGCCATCCTCCTGTGGCTGGCGGTTCATCCGGGCCAGGCCCTGCCGGAGGATCTCAAGAAACTGATCCCGCCCGTTCCGCTCCATCAAGAGGACAGTCCCTACCAGCAGGTCCGCGTGCGCGACGACTCGCAGGGTCTGTTCCGCTACCTGATCCTGGACCGCACCTTTCACGCGGTGATGTGGAACGCCGATCCCGTCGCGCTGTTTCTTCCCTACAGCCAGATGATGATGGCGGCGCTGGCGCTTCCGCCGGAACCGAAGCGGGGCCTGATTCTGGGGCATGGAGGCGGCTCACTGGCCAAGTGGCTTGCGCGCTACTGGCCCGGGCTGGAGCTGGATACGGTGGAGGTGGACCCTGCGGTCGTGCAGGCGGCGGAACGGTATTTCACTTATACGCCGCCAGCCGGGCATCATGTCCACGTGAAGGACGCGCGGATGTTTCTGCGCAGCACGACGGCTACCTACGACGTGATCTGGCTGGACGTCTTTGCCCGGCATCTGATTCCGTTCCATCTGACCACGCAGGAATTCTTCCGGGAACTGCGGGCCCGGTTGCATCCGGACGGTGTGCTGGCCGTCAACCTGGCTTCCTCCGGCGAAGGCCCGGACCGGCTTCGGGCTCGGGCGGTGGTCGCGACGATGAAAACCGTCTTCCCGGTGGTTGCATCCTACGGCGTCAAGGGTCCCTGGAAACCCATGCAGCAGTCCAAGGCGGAGAACCTGATTTTCTTCGCCGGAACTCCGGTTGAGCGGACCACGCCCGCCGACTTCTCGGCCAAAGTCGAGGCCTTGCTGGCGCAGGGCCGCCTGCCGGTCGAGCTGCATGAACTGATGGCGACGAGGATCGAGCAGGACTGGCCCGCCGGGATCGTCCTGACGGACGACTATGCCCCCTACGATCTCCTGATCGGGCGGGGAGCAGAGCCCACGCCGGTCACCGCGCCATCCTCGTCGCAGTAAGCAGGCCCGGTGCCTTCAAAAGCCACGTTTTTCCGGATCGTTGGAGCCTGTTCTTGTGCCTGTTTCGAGGCAGACCGGTCGATGGAAGAAGGTGCTTGCTTCCCTTAATGGCCTATGTTATACAAACCGGCGTTTCCGGACTTACCCCCCGCGAAACACGCAGTACAGAAACGATCAAGGATTTGTCATCGCTCACTAATCACAGCTTTTTTCTTCCAAGGAGGTAGGCAATGGGCAAGATGCTGGTGTCAGTATTCTTCGGCCTCATGATGGTGATGGTCGGAGCCACGGCGGCCCTCGCGCTCCAGGCGGGCGGCGTCGAGATCGGTGATCTGGAAACGGGCTCCGTGGTGGGAATCCCGTTCAAGGACCTGGACGTGGATGCGGATCTCGTGGCCATCGAGATCGCTAACGGCAAGGTCAAGACATGGTATCCCCCGACCACGGTCGTGGACTTTAAAGTTCGTCCAGGGCGTCCGTTCCTCCTCAAAGTGACGAATCAATCCGAGGGGGAGCACGGGTTCTTCTTTACGGCGGAGGAAAACGCATCCGCCCCGACCGTGCTCAAGGCGAAGATCGTCCTGAAGCCGGGCGAGACCAAGTACATCGGGATCCCGACCAGCGATCTGTTCTACGCGACGCATGGCAACGTGCTCTATTACAAGTGTCATCTGCATCCGGCCCACATCGGTGGACGGTTGCTGATGATCAAGTAGTCGGCTGACCGTTCGTATTTTGAAGCAACGCCCTGTCTGCTGATATAGCGGGCAGGGCGTTGTTATTTCCGGCGTGGCGGGACGGCCTGGCCGGCGCAGGCGGCCAAAAGAAAACGCCCCGTCTCGAAGGAGACGGGGCGTTCAAAGACTGACGAACCGGGCGGAGCTTAGTTTCTGACGCCGCTCCAGACCTTGGCCGGATCGATGGTCTTGTCCGGGTTCAATTTCTTGGCTTTCTCGAGCAGCACGTCGGTCTTCTCTGGATAGGCCGGATCGGAGATGCAGCAGTTGTCGACCGGGCAGACCGCCGCGCACTGCGGCTCGTCGAAGTGGCCGACACACTCGGTGCAACGATCGTGGGTGATGACGTAGATGTTGTCGCCTTCGCCCTGCCCCTCGCCCACATGGTTGCCCTTGGCTTCTGCGTCGCTCCGGGTCTCGAAGATCGCTTCGTTCGGGCATTCCGGAATGCAGGCGCCGCAGGAAATACATTCAGCCGTAATTAACAGAGCCATGAGCCAGCCTCCTTACGCAAACAGTATTGACAAGTCCGTAAAACCGATATTCAATCGACCGAGGGCGACATTCTAGACTGCGTGTATTTTCCAAGTCAACAGGACAAGCCGGGAGCAGAAGGCCTAGGTGCCCGATAGATATGGGCCGTTGGGCCTAGTGCCCGCGAGCGCCGCCCACGCATAGGAGACCATGGATATTCTGACGCCATCGAAAACGCCGCCAGCCCCGCGCCGGGGCGTGATCCTGCTCGTGCTGGCCGCCGTCCTGATCGGCGGGGTGCTGATGTTTTCAGGTGACAAGGATGAAATCATCATCGTCACGTTCCCGAGCGGGACGGCGATCGAAGCCGAAGTCGCCGACACGCCGGAGAAGCAGCTCTTCGGGCTGGCCTTCCGTGAGTCGTTGCCCCCCGATAGGGGGATGCTGTATATCTTCGACACGTCGGATCGCCACAAGGTCAGGACCAAGGGGTTCCTGTTTCCGGTGGACGTGATCTGGGCGGACGCAAGCCGGCACGTGGTGCATCTGGTGGAGCGGGCCCAGCCTTGCGAAAAGGATCCGTGCCCGGCCTACGGCCCGCCGCCTGAAAATGCCCGGTACGTGATCGAAACCGAGGCCGGGTTCATCGAGCGCGAAAAACTCTCGACCGGCGTCGAGCTGAAATTCACGCTGATATTGTAGCGGGGATCATGAGCGGTTCATCCAAGACCATCAGCCTGGAGGGTTTCACGCGTGTCGCCCGCGTGGACGAAATTCCGGTGGGCGGCGCCAAGATCGTCGAAGTGAACTCGCGCGAAATCGCGGTCTTCAACGTGAGCGGCACGTTCCATGCGATCTATAACATCTGCCCCCATCAAGGCGGGCCCCTGGGCGAGGGGACGTTGAAAGGCCATGTCGTGTCCTGTCCCTGGCATGATCTCGCCTTCGACGTCCGGACCGGGCTGGCGTCGGATGGCGGCGGCAATTGCGTCGGCAGCTACGAAGTGAAGGTCAGGGAGAGCGAGGTCTTCGTCGGTCCCCGCCGCAAGGTCCAGGATTAATTGCCGGGAACAGGCGCGATAATGGGACCGGACAGCACAGCGGGCGAGCTCGGTCGAGAGGTCAAGCATCTGTCGGTACGGACCGGGGAGTCGTTCCCGATCCATCTCTGGGAGGACCGGACAAGGGGGGAACAGTGGGTCCCGTCCTATGACACCGCCCTGCTCGCGCTGGTGAGCGACGAGTACCTGCGGGTTGCCGGAAACAACGCCGTCGACAACGGCACGCGAACGTTCGAATTTCGCGCGCTGGAGCCGGGCGAGCACCGCATCGTGTTTGAAAAGCGCATGGGCTGGAAATTCACCGCCGAAGACCGCCGGGTGTTTCTGATCAGTGTGGCGAACGGCGCACGGCGTGGTTCGTGAAGTGCGATGAAGACAAGAGCATATGGCGTATAGCGTGTAGCAGGAGCAGTTGCATTCCGGCCATAAGCCATATGCCATAAGCTCTTCTCTTCGAGGGACGAGATACGACATCATGCCGGACATCGGATTTGTGAATGGCCGGTTCATGCCCCTTGAGGAGGCCACGGTCTCAGTGGAGGACCGGGGCTTTCAATTTGGCGACGGCGTCTACGAAGTCGTTCGCACCTACCGCGGCCAACCCTTTCAACTCGACGCGCACCTCGCCCGGCTCGAACGGAGCGCCAAAGCAATTGAACTGTCGCTGCTCTGGAACATCCAGC
>MHEU01000044.1:0-9580 GCA_001805245.1 Nitrospirae bacterium RIFCSPLOWO2_02_FULL_62_14
GTACGAACCCCACGGGCCGGCATCTGATCCGCGTGTGCACCGGCGAGTCCTGCATGGCCAACCATTGCGGCCGTCTGACAGAAGCCCTGGCGGAGGAGTTGCGGATCGGGATGGGTGCGACGACGCCGGACGGGCGGTTCACGCTGGAGAAAATCTACTGTGTCGGCAATTGCGCGGTCGGTCCGAGCGTGATGATTGACGAGGATATCCACGGGCGCGTCACTCCGGCGGACGTGCCAGGCTTGTTGCAGGGGTACAAATAGGAGTCAGTTGAGATGTTCTGCCCGTTGGGCCAGTTAGGCCTGTCGAGTCTGTGACGGCGCAACGGGCATAACAGGCACAACGGGCTCAACTGACCAAACAGGCTTAACTGGTTTAACGGTAGGTCCCAGAACATTGATGACCATGATCCGACTCTACTTATCCAACGACACCTCCTCGCGCGCGGCCGGCACCGACCGTTTGGTGAAGGCTTGGGAGAATCGTCCGGACGTCGCGATCATCCGCACCTCCGCGCGCGGCGCGTTCTTCCTGGAGCCGCTGGTCGAGCGGGACATGCCGCAGGGGCGGATGGTCTGGCCGCAGGCCAAACCCGACGACCTGGCGCGCATCCTTGCCGGCGAAGGGGGGACGCCCGTGGAGCGGATTCCGTTTTTTGCCGGACAAACCCGCGCGACCTTCGCCAACTTCGGCGTGACCCGGCCGCTGTCGCCTGAAGATTACGTCGCGCACGGAGGCGGCGAGGGACTGGACCGGGCCAGGGGGTTGTCGCCGGACGGGATTCTCGACGAATTGAAGCGCTCGCAGTTGCGGGGCCGCGGCGGCGCGGCCTTCCCGGTCTGGACCAAGTGGAAGATCGCGAAGGAGACGCCGGCGGATCGCAAATACGTCGTGGCCAATGCCGATGAAGGGGACGCGGGCACCTATTGCGACCGCATGCTGATGGAGGGGGAGCCGTTCCGGTTGATCGAGGGCATGCTGATCTGCGCGCTGGCGATCGGCGCGGAACGCGGCTCCATCTACTGCCGCCAGGAATATCCGGCGGCGGCGCGGGCGCTGCAGACGGCGATCGCGGAAGCCGAGCAGTCGGGCATGCTGGACTGCCGGGGCGTCACATTCAAGCTGGACGTCTTTGTCGGCGCGGGCTCCTATGTGTGCGGCGAAGAAACGGCGCTGCTGGAATCGCTGCAAGGCCGCCGCGGCGTGGTCCGCGCCAAGCCGCCCTATCCGGCCGTGGCCGGACTGTACGGCCGCCCCACGGTCATCAGCAACGTACTGACCTTCGCGACGGTGCCGGGCATTCTGGCAAAAGGCGGCGACTGGTACGCGTCCATGGGAACGGAACGGTCCCGCGGGACCATCCCGCTGCAGATCGGCGGCCGCGTGAAACAGCCGGGCCTGGTGGAGATTCCCTTCGGCGCGACGCTCGGAGACGTGCTGGACCGCTTCGGGGGCGGCATGGTGCCCGGCGCGACACTCAAAGCCGTGCAGGTCGGCGGGCCCCTGGGCAGCCTGTTCCCTGAGTCCAAACTGAACATCCCCATTTGCTACGACGCGTTCACGGAGGCCGGCGCGATTCTGGGCCACGGCGGCATCGTGGTGTTCGACGATGAAACGGACATGGTCGAGTTGGCCCGGCATTTCATGGCCTTCACCGCCGACGAATCGTGCGGCACCTGCACGCCGTGCCGCATCGGATCCGTGCGGGCCCGCGAAGTGCTGGACCGTATCCTGAACGGCCGCACGCTCCCGGACGATCTGGCGCTGCTGGCCGATTTGAGCGAGACGATGAAAACGGCCAGCCTCTGCGCGCTGGGCGCCCGCGCGCCCTATCCGGTGCTGACGGCGATCGAGCATTTTCCGAAGGAATTTAAGCGATGAGAGTTACGTCCGTTATGCCTGTTGAGCCTGTTAGGCCCGTTGAGCCGGTTTTGCCCGTTAGGTCCGTTGAGCCCGTGTAAGACCGACGGGCCGAACAGGCCTAACTGGTAACTGGCCAAACGGACCAAACAGGCTTAACGGTCAGTCCGATGAGCTGATGGCTGGAGAAGGCGATGGAGCGCACCGCGCAAGCAATCACGATCACCATCAACGGCCGGTCCGTCGCGGCGGTGCCGGATGACACCATTTATATAGCGGCGCGCCGGGCGGGCCTGTCCATCCCCAGCCTCTGCGCATCGGATCATCTGGCGCCGCACGGTTCCTGCCGCCTGTGTTTGTGCGAAGTGGAGGGACAGTCGGGGACGCCGGCGTCCTGCACCACGCCGGTCCGGGACGGCATGGTCGTGCGGACGGAAAGCATCGGACTAAGCCGCCACCGGCACAATATTGTGGAGCTCTATCTTTCGGAGCATCCTGAGCGCGCCGGCGTGCCGGCGCCGCTTCAGGAACTGGCCCTGTCGCTGGGTGTAAAGAGCGTCCGTTACCCGGACGATTTACATCGGAAGAGGGCTGCCGCGCGTGATGATTCGAACCCCTTTTTCACCTTCGACAATGCGGCCTGCATCTCCTGCGCGCGCTGCGTCCGCGCCTGCGGGGAAATCCAGGGAACCTTCGCCCTGACGATGGTGGAGCGCGGCTTCGACGCGCGACCGATGGCCGGGGGCGGAAGTTTCGACGCGTCGAACTGCGTCTCCTGCGGCGCCTGCGTCAAGGAATGCCCGACCGGGGCCCTGCAGGAAACATCGGTGACGCAATTCGGCCCGCCGTCGAAACTGGTGCGCACGACCTGCGCCTACTGCGGCGTCGGCTGTTCGTTCGATGCCGGGATCAGGGACGGCCGCGTGGTGCGCATGGTGCCGGCTGACGACGGTCCGTCGAACGCCGGCCATGCCTGCATGAAGGGCCGCTTCGGATGGGACTATATCTATGCGCCCGACCGCCTGCGGAAGCCCCTGCTCCGGGACGGCGACCGCTGGACGGAGACGGCCTGGCCGGCGGCGCTCGACCGGCTGGCCGGGGAGTTCACGCAGATCAGGCAGGCGCACGGACCCGATGCGCTGGCGGTGATTTCCTCGAGCCGCGGGACGAACGAGGAGAATTACCTCTTCGCCAAGTTCGTCCGCTGCGTCCTGGGCACGAACCACATCGATAACTGCGCCAGGGTCTGCCACAGCGCGACCGTCACCGGCATGATGGAGACGCTGGGGACGTCGGCGGCCACGAACTCGATCGCGGATCTCGACTGCGCGAAGCTGATCCTCGTCGTCGGCGCCAACCCTTCCGAATCCCACCCCGTGGTGGGGGCGCGGATCAAGCAGGCGCACCGCCGCGGGACGCCGCTCATTGTGATCGACCCGCGCCGGACGGAGCTGGCCCGCCTGGCCGATTTCCATCTGCAATTGCATCCGGGCACCAACGTGGCGCTGTTGAACGGGCTCGGCCACGTCATTGCGAAGGAAGGGCTGCTCGACGAGGCGTTCATCGGGACAAGGACGGAAGGTCTCCATGACTGGCTGGAAACCGTGGCCACCTGCACGCCGGAGAAAACGGAACAGCTCACCGGCGTGCCGGCCGCGCTGATCTGCGAGGCGGCCCGCCGCTACGCGACGAGCGGCGCATCCTTCTGCGCCCACGGTCTCGGCGTGACGGAGCACCGGTGGGGCAGCCACGGCGTGATCGCCCTGTGCAATCTGGCGCTGGCGACCGGCAACCTCGGCCGGCCCGGCACCGGCATCAATCCGCTGCGCGGGCAGAACAACGTGCAGGGGGCGTCGGACGTCGGCTCGATGCCGACCTATTTCTCGGGCTACCAGCCGTTCGACGATCCGAAGCTGGCCGCCCTGCACCAGGCGGTGACCGGGCGTCCGCTGCCCGCGAAGCGGGGCATGAAGACGCCGGACATGTGGGATGCGGCGCTGGAGGGACGGCTGAAGGGACTCTGGATCGTCGGCTACGATGTCGCGCAGACGGATCCGAACCTGAAAAAAGTCCGGGAGGCCCTGTCGAAGCTTGAATTCCTGGTCGTGCAGGATTTGTTTCTCACCGAAACGACGAAGTTCGCGCACCTGGTGCTGCCGGGCGCGTCGTTCCTGGAAAAAGACGGGACCTTCACCAATCTCGAGCGGCGCATCCAGCGCATCCGCAAGGCGGTGGAGCCGCCGGACGGCGTCCTGCCGGACTGGCAGGTCGTGAGCGAGGTCTCGACGCGCATGGGCTATCCGATGTCGTACGGGCATCCGTCCGAGATCCTGGACGAGATCGCGAAGTTGACGCCGTCCTGGACCGGCGTGTCGTACGACGCGCTGGAGCGGGCGGGGGGATTGCAATGGCCGGTCCCGGCGAAGGACCATCCGGGCACGCCCATGATGCATGCGGAGCGGTTTCCGCGGGGGCGCGCCCGGTTCGTCGGCGTGGAGTATCTTCCGCCGGGCGAATCGCCGACCCCGGCCTATCCCTTCGTGCTGATCACGGGGCGCATCCTGCAACATTATAATTGCGGGGCCCAGACCAGGCGGACGGACATCATGCAGATGGTGGATACGGATGTGTTGGAAATGCATCCGGACGATGCGCAGCGGCTTGGATTCCGTGACGGCGACATGGCAAAACTGGTGAGCGCTCGCGGCGACGCGGCGCTGCCGCTGGTCTTGAGCGAGCGGGTTCTGCCGGGTGAATTGTTCACGAGCTTTCACTTTCCGGCGACGGATCTGAACGTGCTGTTGTCCTCCAGCGCGGACGAGAGTTCCAAGTGTCCGGAGTACAAGGTTTCGACGGTGCGGGTGGAAAAACTCGATGGCGAGAGACGAGGGGCAAGGGGCGAGAGGCGGGTCAGGCTGATCGTATGACGGTGCGCGAAAGGCGGGACTCGCCGGGCTTGCGTTTCGCACCTTTCCCGCGAGTCGCGCATTTCTCGCGGCCGGTGCCGCGGTCACTGTGATCGTAGAGGTCGAGAGGGGAATGGAACATTCATCACGCCGTGCGGTGCCGTTGTTTGACGCCTATGCGCCGCAACAGATCGCCCTGCGCGTCCGCGACGTCGGCGTGGCCAAGGCGACGGCCCCGGTGCTGACGACCCTGGCGCTGGCCGTGCTGGCCGGCGCGTTCATTTCGTTGGGCGCGCTGTTCTTCACCGTGGTCGTGACCAGCACGGGCACCGGGCCGCCGGCGCCTTTCGGATTCACGCGACTGGCCGGCGGGATCGCGTTCAGCCTCGGGCTGATCCTCGTCGTGGTCGGCGGGGCCGAGCTGTTCACCGGCAACAATCTCATCGCGATGGCCTGGGCGGCCGGGCGTCTTCGCACGGGGGACGTGCTCAGAAATTGGGCCTGGGTCTATGCCGGCAACCTGCTCGGCGCGCTCGGCACAGTGGCGCTGGTATTGCTGGCCGGCATCCATCAACTCGGCGACGGGGCGCTCGGTGAAACGGCGATCCGCATCGCCCGTGCAAAGGCCGGCCTCGACCCTGTGCAGGCGGTGGCGCGCGGGGTGTTGTGCAACGTGCTGGTCTGCCTGGCGGTCTGGCTCTGCATGGGCGCGCGAAGCGTGGCGGATAAAATCCTCGCAATCGTGTTTCCGATCAGCGCCTTTGTCGCCTGCGGGTTTGAGCATTCTGTGGCAAACATGTATTTTCTTCCGGTCGGGATGGCGCTGGCTTCGTCGGGCGCGGCGCCCATCCCCTTCGCCGACGCGGCCGGGAATCTGGCGCTGGTGACGGCCGGGAACATCGTCGGCGGAACGGTGCTGGTGGCAATGGTCTACTGGTTCGTGTATCTACGAGGGGAAGGCGCGAGCCGCGAGAGGTAGGAACAAGATGGTTAACCGCTTGCCCCTGGCCCCTAACCTCGCGCCTGCGCGAACGCGATGATCTACACCATCACCCTCAATCCGGCGCTCGACCACTTTCTCGACGTGGAGAAGCTGCGCGTGGACGACGCGAACCGCGTGCGGTCCGAATGTCTCTACGCGGGCGGCAAGGGGATCGATGTGTCTCGCGCCATCCGGCATCTCGGCGGGGACAGCATGGCGCTGGGCTTCATCGGCGGCCACAACGGCCGGGTGATGGTGGAGATGCTCAAGGCGGAGGGCGTCAACACCTACTTCACGCCGATCGCGGAGGAGACGAGGCGGGACATCGTCGTCTGCACCGTGAAGGGCGCGAGGCAGACGATGCTCAACGCCCGCGGGCCGCTCATCACGGCCGATGAGTGGAAGATGTTTTTGTCGCATCTCGCGTTGCTGGAGCTGCGGGACGCCTACGTGGTCGTGGGCGGCAGCCTGCCGCGCGGGGTCCCGGCGGATGCCTACGGCCAGATCGTGCAGCTCGTCCAGCATCGTGGCGCCAAAGCGATTCTTGACGCCGATGGAGCCTGCTTCAAGGCGGGATTGAAGGCCGGGCCCTTTGCGATCAAGCCGAACGTCAACGAGCTGCGCCGGCTCACCGGCCGCCCGCTCAGGACCGAGCGGGAGATAATGCGTGCGGCGTGGGAGTTGAACCGCAGGGGTGTGGACGTCGTGATGGTGTCGCGTGGGCGCCACGGTTTGCTGGTGGCGAGCCGGGATGGGTCCTATCGTGCGGTGCCGCCGCCGGTGCGCGTCAAAAGCACCGTCGGGGCCGGCGATTCGATGGTCGCCGGGTTCGTCTTCCGGCACGCGGGAGGCAAGAGCGTGGAAGATTGCGTGCGCTTTGCGACGGCCGCCGGGACCGCCGCGACCCTGGCGCCGGGCAATCAGTTGTGCCGCCTGGCTGACGTCCAGCGGCTGGTGCCGAGGGTGAAAGTGGAGAAACTAAGAGCGTATGGCATATAGCTGATGGCTTATGGCGGATCAATCTTCGCAGAAACCATACGCTATAGGCCATAAGCTATAAGCTCTTTATCAGGAGGAATTATGAACATCGTGATCGGAGTGGATGGATCGAAATACGGCCGGTGGGCCGCCGGGTGGGCGGCGCGGCTGCCCGTGTCCAAGCCGGTGCGCGTCACCGCCGTGCACGCGGTGGACCTGACATACCTGAAAGCGCCGTTCATGCATCAGTACGCGGTGATCGGCAACGAACCGTTTCTCAGGGCCGAAGTGAGGCGCATCGAGGACCTGTCCAAGCGGGTCGTGCGCGAGACGCGTGCGATGCTCTCCTCCCTTCGTCTCTCCGGAAAGGCGGTATGCGAGAAAGGCGCCGCCGCCAAGACGCTGTTGCGGCATGCGAAGCGCGGCGACCTGATCGCGGTGGGCAGCCGCGGGTTCGACGCGCTGGACCGGTTTCTGCTCGGCAGCGTGTCCACCCAGGTCGTGCTCCACGCGCCCTGCTCCGTGCTGATCGTGAAGGAGCCGCCGCGGCCGGTCCACCGCCTGGTGGTCGCCGTGGACGGCTCGGCGGCCTCCGAGAAAGCCATCCGGTTTGTGCTTCAGGATTTGTTGCCGCAATGGCAGTTGCGCAGCACGGAGATCGTGCTCGTGCACGTGATGCCGCTCTTGAAATACCCGGAGGTGAAGGAGGCGGGGAAGAAGCTCTTCAAGCGCTATGTGGACCGGCTGGTGAATGCCGGCTTTGCGGTGACGGAGGCGCCGCGGCTGGGCCGCCCCGCCGACGAGATCATCGCGGTGGCCAAGCAGAAGCAGGCGGACCTGATCGTCATGGGCGCGAAGGGCCTCGGCGCGGTCGGACGCTTCATTCTCGGCAGCGTCTCCACCAGGGTCACGCAGAACAGCCCCTGCTCGGTGCTCGTGGTCCGTTAGCTATGGAGTCCCAATCTATTGACAGTGTGCTGAATTAGGCCAATTCAATTTTCCGTGAATCCTTTGATCGAGCCGTGCCTCTTACGGCCAGACCATCAGGTACGATGGTGGGTGAACCGTTTACCACTAACCAGGGAGGATACGATGTTGAAAGGATTGATCGTGAGTCTGTTCAGCCTGACCCTGCTCGCCGCCGGCACAGTTCAGGCGGAAGAGGCGGCCAAGAAGCCGACCCCGGCGGAAGGCTTCAATATCCACGTCATGGCGCCCCACAAGTTTGAAGACGGAACCGTCCATGGTCCCTATCATCACTACTGCAAGGGGGTCTCGCCGGAAATCCTGGTCTGCCTGCTCTTTGAGTCCACGGATCCTAATGCCATGCTGACGGATATCGAATACTTCGTCTCCAAGTCGGTCTCTCGGGCCCATGTGCCGCTGAAAACCTGGAACAAGTATTACCACGATCATGAAGTTGAAATCGCAACGGGCCGGGTGCAGATACTGGACATGCCCGAGGACAAGGCGAAGGAAGTGGCGGCGGCCGCCGCCAAGACCGACGGGATCATCTTCCATCTCTGGCCGGACGGAGCCAAGGCGCCGAACGGTAAGGTGGGTCATCCGCAGTCGGTCGGGCACAAGCACCGCAAGGAATAGCTCATTCGTGATGTGCACGAGGGGCATGGTGCCTCTCGTGCACGTGACCTATGCAATCCTCACTCCTCCTCATACTGACGGCCTGTCTTGCCTTCTTCCATGGAGCGGCAGCCTGGGCGGCCGATGCCCAGGTACTTCGGCCGCGGGTTCCTCCCGAGCAGATCGACGCGGTGCGGGCCGTCAAAAACCCGTTTCAACCGGCGCCCGAACTGATCGAAAAAGGCAAGGCGCTGTTCGAGGGAAAGGCCTTCTGCAAAGCCTGCCACGGCGCCGACGGCAGGGGGTTGCCGAAAGAGTTGGAACTCAAGGGCCTGCTGCCACGGAATTTTACGGATAAAAAGTGGCAGGCCACGCGCACGGACGGCGAGTTGTTCTGGATTCTCAAGAACGGCAGCCCCGGGACCGACATGGCGCCGTTTGTTCCTCTCGTGCTGACCGAAGAAGAGGCCTGGCAGGTCTTGCTCTACGTCCGCTCTTTTAACGGACGTTGACGCGTGGCTGCACGCTGCCGAGCGACGGGTTCCTTCCTGGTCGTTGTTGTCGCAGGCGCTGCTGTTCTCAGCGCTGCTTATGCCTCCGCCGCGGACACGGAAGGCTGGTCTGCCATTGCGGAACAGAAGGTCCTCTATACCGACAATGCTTTTCAGTTCTCCTCGGCGAGACGCTTGACGCTGGCCGAGGATCCCAGCCAGCCGACGAACGTCCAGACCGGCAAACCGTCCGATGTCGTGTGGGAGCCGTCGGTCGACGTGCGCCGGACGTCATCGAACCGTCTTGGCAATCTGGAAATTTCCGCCAAGGCGCACGGGTTCATTTTTACCGACAATTCCGCGTTGAATCACGGCAACTATCGCATCCAGGTCAAACAGGCCTTGTCGCCGGAGACATCGGTGCTGCTGCGCTACCGGTATATTCCCAACCTGTTTCTGGGGCCCAACTTCGAGCGGCGCACAGGGACACGGTCCATTCAGGACGAACGCGTCACGTCGCATGTCTGGCGGGCGGTGTTGGAACGCGCGCTCTCCGATCTCGTGAGCGTCACGATGACGACCCGTTTCGGGTTGCGACTGTATAATGAGATCTTCGCCGAGCGTGATACCTTCTTTTACTCCCTCGGCCCGCACGTGGACTATGCCGTGCGGCCGAACCTGACCCTGTCGCTCGGGTATCTGTATGAGCGGGGTCTCGCGGACGGCCGGAACGACACGCAGTTCAACGACGACGTCTCCTACCGGCAGCATTTCGTCACGGC
>MHEU01000044.1:9597-14757 GCA_001805245.1 Nitrospirae bacterium RIFCSPLOWO2_02_FULL_62_14
TGACGACGGCGCTGTCCCTGAACCTGCAATACGCCTTCAGACGAAAGGATTTCACGTCCGACCTCGCCGGCGACACGCACCTGGGGCGCAGTGATACCACCCATCAGGGAACGGCGGAGTTCCGCTACGCGTTCAGCGACGTGACCGCCGTCACGCTGGGCTTTCAACATGGCCAGCGGACCTCCAACGTTGCCATCAAGGATTTCAACGACACGAACACGTGGCTGGGAATCCAGCACCGGTTTTAACTCCAGGGGGGTCGGCCAGAGACGCGGGATGAACGGGCAGGAGGTCCCGCACCCCGCGTCTGCAGCCTGCCGTCCGCCGGGTCGTGGGCAGACAGCACGATCGGATTCGTAGTGAAGGAGGAGGAGAGAAACGGGCAGCTTGGCGGAAGCCGACTGTCCTCTCCTCTCCGGGGCGCATACCGCCGTCGCCGCCGGCTGTCCATCCGCATCCAGAAACAGGCCGGCTCCCGGACGGGACGACACGCGGACGACTTGGTAGGCATCGCTGGCATGAGCCCCCATACCAATCTTCATACCAAGCTTCGCTTGAGCCGCTGGCCTCTTTAACGGTTTATCGCCATTGCGGCCAGCGGAGAAACCCCACCAGTGTTTCTCTTCTACACCGCAAACTGGTCTTTCAGGATCTCGTGGCCCTCGACTGCCTTGGCCACCACCGTGACCAGATCGTCCTTGGAGATCGGCTTGACCAGGTAGTCCATCACGCCGGCCCGCATCAGGCCCACCGCCCGATCGACTTCCGGATAGCCGGTCAGCACGACGATGGGGACGCCGGGATACTGCGCCCGGAAATAGGCGATCGCCTCATGGCCGTTGATCTTCGGCATCTGGATATCGCAGAGGATGGCGTCCACCATCAGCGGGTTGTCGCCCGCATTGAGGGCGGCGATGGCGTGCTCGCCGTTCTCCGCCTCGACGACTTCAAACCCGGATCTCGTGAGGCTGCGGACGACGATCCGGCGGATGGATTCCTCGTCGTCCACCACCAGAACCCGGCCTAATCGCTCGTTGGTTGAATCGTGCAAGTGCAGTGTCATGACGGACCTCCCTGAGGTGAAGTGTGGCCGAGTGGAAAAGCCACGGTGAATGTGGTGCCTTGACCGACTTCGCTGTCGACCCGAACCTGCCCGCCGTGCTTCGTCACGATCTTGTAGACGATGTAGAGGCCCAGACCCGTGCCCTTGCCCGGCTCCTTCGTGGTGTAAAACGGGTCGAAAATCTTCGTGAGACGGTCTTTGGGGATCCCGCCTCCCGTGTCGCGCACCGACGCTGTGAACATGCCGTCCCGCAGCGCCGTGGCGAGCGTGAGGCAGCCCCGGCCGTCCATGGCCTGCACGGCATTGCCGATCAGGTTGACGAAGACCTGATCGATTTCCGTCCGCCGGGCTTTCAGGAACGGCACGGGCTGGAAGTCCGTCACGACCTCGACGTGCCAGGATTGCGGCCTGAGGCGGAGGAGCTTGACGGCCTCGACCATCCGCTCGCCGAGATCCAGCTCTGTTTCATCGTCCTGGTCGGACTGCCGGGCGTAGGTGGTAAAGTCCCGCACGACGGTCGCGATGTGCTTCGTGTAGCCGACGATCTCCCGGGCGTAGTCCCTGACGACAGTCAGGTCCGTCTCATCCTGCATGAGCTGGGCCAGGCCCATGATGCCCTGCGCCGGGTTGTTGACTTCGTGCGCCATGCCGGCCACCAGCGTGCCCAGGCTGGCCAGCTTTTCGGCTTGTATGATCTGCTCGGCAAGCCGTTTGTTCTCGGTGATGTCCCAGAGCACGATCCCGGTTTGCGGCCGCTCGCTCCCGCGGATGGCGAGGGGGAAGAACCGGTACTCGTACACCTTCCCGTGGCGCTCGAACTGCCGGTCCTGCTGCCAGTACCCGTTTTCCGCAGCCTGGGGCGTGCGCCTCAGGTAGACCCAGCTCCGCTGGGCCACGTCCGCCGGCAGCACCTCGTTGAGCGGCGCGCCGAGCATGTTCGCACGTGCCTCGCCAAAATACCGGCACGCGAGCGCGTTGGCGTAGACCACGCGCAGATCCTGGTCGGCCGCCAGGATCGCGCCGGGCACGCTGGCCAGAATCTTCTCGGTCTCGTCGTAGGCCAGTTGCAACGCCTGCTCCGCTCGCTTGCGCTCGGTCACGCATTGCAACGAGCCAGCCATGCGCAATGGGTTTCCCGCGTCGTCCCAGATCGCCTGGCCGCGGGCCCGGAACCAGCGGTACTCCCCCTGCTTGGTGTGCAGCCGGTACTCCACGTCGTAGGGCTCTTTGCGTTCCACATGGGCGAACAGGGCGGCGAGGACCCGTTCTTTATCCTCCGGGTGCAGCAGCGCGACCCAGCTCCCCAGCACGTTGTCGAGCTCATGTTCCTCGAACCCCAGCATCGCCTTGAACCGCGGGGAGTACCACACGGGGGTACGGGGAGAGGACCAGGGCTCGCCGGGGAGGACCCGTCCATCCCACAGTCCGTCGCTGGAGCCCCGCACCGCCAATTCCAGGCGTTCCTCACTCGCCCGCAGCTCCTCCTCCGCCTGCTTGCGCTCGGTGATGTCTTCCGCGATCCCGGTGATGCGGTACACATGTCCTGACGCGTCGCGGATGGGAAAGGCTCGATCCCAAATCCAGCGGGTAGAACCGTCCGGCCGCAGGATCCGATATTCCTCGTCATACGCTCCCGAGATCTGTTTGGTCAGAGCGGCCTGGCGCACCCTGTCCCGATCATCGGGGTGAATCGCGTCAAGCCAGGACCATGGCGAGGCATATAGACTTTCGCAGGTGCGGCCCCAGATGCCCTCGTAGGCGGGACTGATGTAAATTATCCGGTTCTTCTCAGGATCGGTCATCCAGAAGACCTCCCGGATGTTCTCCGCCAATTGGCAGAACCGTTCCTGACTGTCGCGCAAGGTTTCCTCCGACCGCTTGCGCTCCGTGATGTCGCGGATGATGCCGCTGAAAAAGAGGCGACCGCCGGACTGCCACGTGCCGAGGGAGAGCTCCAGGGGGAATTCCGTCCCGTCCTTCTTGAGGCCGCGCAGCTCGACGGGTTTTCCTGCCAGCCGCGAATACCCAGTCGCCCTGACGCGTTCCAGCCCTTTCTGATGCGCGTCCCGATATCGATCCGGCATGAGGCAGGTCAGCGGTTGTCCGATGGCCTCCTCCTCGGTGTACCCGAAAAGCGTCTGCGCGGCTTTGTTCCACAGGATGATGGTCCCCCGGCTGTCCGCCAAAACGATGGCGTCGGGCGCGGTCTCCACCAGCACGGCGGCGAACGGCTGCAACACGGCGTCGGTATCGCGCCTTGCGCCCGGGGTGCGGGATGGCCCGTGTCCCGGCGCAGGGGTCTCGTGCGTGTGCTCCAGCATCGTGTCCTCCTGATCCTCTTGCGGCGCCGCTCAACGGAGGCGCCGGGCGAGGTTTGGCCGGTCTCGCTGTTCCGGATGAAGGTGGTGACTGGCTCCCTTCTTCCTGGCGCCTGTTCCCGTTCTGCGCGACGTGAGAGGGGACAGGCACCCGCCATCGCGAAGCTACGGCTGGAGCCAGTCCCCTAGCTCCGCGTGCCCGTCTCGCGAGGCGTCCCATCGGTTTCGTCACGAACCCTCACGAATAATGCGCGCTATGCGGCCTTCTTCCGGGTGTGCGCTGCGTAAGGTGCGTACGAAACCACACGCGCCCGCGGCTTCGACTTGGCCGCGCGGGGCGCAGCCGGCGTCGGCTCTTCGAGCGACTCATTGAAGATGACCAATCCCATCATTCCGAGCAGAGTGAACGCGGTGACGACGATTCCCATGGTGCACCTCCTTGCGATGCGAACTCCTTGGGAGAGTTCTTGTCCGTTCCGTACTTGCCCAATACTTGAGCAAGGCCGGTGCCGCAGACCAGCCAGGCTGGATGAACCAGGCACGACCAGCAAAACACCTTGATGCATAAGGTGAATATGACGTTGTGATCGGCAGGTCCGTTGGAGAATCCATGCGATGGCCGGATTGTGAAACAGATCGATCTGTAAACGGTGTGAGCGGGTCAGATCAAGGACAGGCCGCTAAACGCCTCGATCCATACGGGTTTCAGACGTATGTAAACAATGTAAGCATAATGTCAACAACGTTGACAGTCTCCGGTGCTCGTGCTAGGAAAGGCTCGAGCACCGGTTTCGAGGGCACTGAATCAGATAATGGCCACGAAGAACGACATCGCATCAGTCGAGCCGGGCCGGCCGGACCAGCCCGGGTCGTCGTTGCAGCGCGTGCTGGACCTCTGCAGCCAGATCAATGCCGAACGCGAAGTGCCGCGGCTGTTGGAGTTGATCGCGCGGGAGGGCGCGAAGCTGCTCGAGTGCGAGCGCGTGACCATCTTTCTGCTGGATCACGAAAAGTGCGAGTTGATCTCGCAGGTGACCCTGGACGGAGAGAAGATCCGGCTGGACGCCCGGCTGGGCATCGCCGGCGCCTGCGCCATGACCGGGCAGGTGATCAAGGTGGACGACGCCCAGCAGGACCAGCGGTTTTATACCGCCGTGGATGCCCGGACGTCGTTTCAGACGCGGACGGTGCTGGCGATCCCGCTGCGCAATCCCGCCGGCGAAGTCATCGGCACTTTTCAATGCATCAACACGCGGCATGGGGTATTCACGCCGGAAGACGAACAGGCTGCACATGCCCTGGCCTCGCAAGCGGCCATCGCCATCGAAACCGCGCATCTTGTCGAGGACTTCAAGCGGCAGCAGGCCCAGTTGGAAGCCGAGAACGCGCAGCTCCGGAAGGAAATCGAAGGCCGGTTTTCAACGCAGCAGATCATCGGCACCAGCGGGCCGATCCAGTTCATCATCCGGCTGATCGATCAGATCCGCGACAGTTCCGTCGACGTGCTCATCACGGGCGAGAGCGGGACCGGCAAGGAGATGGTCGCCAAGGCCATTCACTACAACAGCCCGCGCGCGCGGAAGCCGTTCGTCGCGATCAATTGCGCGGCCCTGCCCGAAACGCTCGTGGAGAGCGAATTGTTCGGAATCGAGAAGGGCGTGGCGACGCAGGTCGAGCGTCGGATCGGCAAATTCGAGGAAGCGAACGGCGGCACCCTGTTCCTTGACGAAATCGGCGACCTCAGCCAGTCCGCGCAGGTCAAAATCCTCCGCGTGCTTC
>MHEU01000044.1:14770-21905 GCA_001805245.1 Nitrospirae bacterium RIFCSPLOWO2_02_FULL_62_14
GGAACGGGTCGGCGGGCGCACGGGCATTCCCGTGGATGTGCGGGTTCTCGCGGCGACGAACGCCGATTTGGAGCGTGCCATCAAGGCCGGGAAGTTCCGGTCGGATCTGTACTACCGCCTGAAAGTCGTGACGATCCATACTCCGCCGTTGCGGGAGATTCGGGAGGACATTCCGTTGCTCGCGCGCGCCTTTCTCCATCGGTACTGCCAGGGGATGGGGAAAACCCAGAAATCGATTTCGGCGGGAGCGCTGCGATGCCTGACGCAGTACGACTGGCCGGGCAACGTGCGTGAGCTGGAAAACGAGATCAAGCGGCTGGTGGTCTCGACGCGGCGGACGGCGATCGCGGAGGAGGATCTGGCCGACGCCATCCGCGCATCGGTCGACCAGGCGGGGAAGCAGTCCGGTTCGACAGGCAAGTCCTTGAAAAAGGCTGTGGAAGAGCTGGAAAAGCACCTGCTCGCCGACGCCCTCCAGCGTTGCCGCGGAAACCAGGTGCATGCCGCCAGGCTGCTGGGGCTGAGCCGGCAGGGGCTGATCAAGAAAATCGCCCGCTACGGGCTGAAATCCTCTCCGAACTGATCGTGTGCGTATCACCGTGATACAGCCGGAAGAGGACATGCGGAAATTTGTTCAGTACGCGCCTGGTGGACGATGCCATAGCGTCAATTACATATACGGACGATTGACAATAATGAGGAAGCGGGGCATAGTCGCTTCCCACGGGCCGGCTCCCCTGGAGGTTGTACCTTGAAGGGGATGTCGCATATCAGTTTTTCTCATCAGATTTCTCCTGCAAATATAGGTCTATCCACAGCAGGTGTTGTTCGACCATCTCTATCCGGTCGAGCGCGAGTCGAGATCGGGCAGCCTGCCCAAAAAAGTCCAGCCGTTCCTCACGACAGTTCAACGGAAATAGGAAACATCACGAAAGTGTTCGTATTTTCCTGGTGAGCAGGTGTAGTTACTTTCTGGTGTGCATACATTTTGCAGAAGAAGATGGCCAAGGCTAAGTGAGGTGGCTGTGAGTGTCAATCCGCTGCGCCGCATGAGATGGGTCACCGTCCAGACGGCGGGCATCATGCTCGCCGTGCTTGCCGGGGTTTCAAACAGCCACGCCCAGGTTCCACGTCTCCAGGGCCAGGGGTCGTCGGCCACCGGCCAGGCCAACGCCTTTGCTGCCCAGGCCGACGACGCGTCCGCGCTGTATTACAACCCGGCCGGCATGACCCAGTTGCGCGGCATTCAATTCATGACCGGATCATACTTCATCGGCGGGACCACGAACTTTACCAGCTCATCCACCGGCGTCAACGTCACGGGAGACCGGGGCGGCAATGTGGCCTGGCCTCCGCCCACGCACGCCTACCTGACGGCAAATCTCAAAGACCTTGGCGTGACGATGTTCGGCGACATAACCGTGGGCGTGGGCGTCACCGTGCCCTTCGGCGTCCTCACCCGGTATCCAGCAAACGGGCCGTTCAACACCGCGGCAGTCTTCGCGACCAATCCGCTGATGGACATCAAGCCCACCATTGCCTATAAGCTGAACGACTATCTGTCGTTCGGCGTGGGCGCCGATATCTATACCTACTCGAGCCTCTTTGGTGAAGGTCACGTGGAACAAAAATCGATGTCGCCGGGCCCTCCAGCCAGCTCGATCCCGGCCGGCACGCAACTCGAGCTGTACGGAAAAGACACGGCCGCCGGATTCAACGTCAGCATGCTGTACACGCCGCTCCGCAACGAAGACAACCTGCCGATTGCCAACATCGGCCTGGTCTATCGCAGTCAGGCCACGCTGCATCTGGGCGGGGCATTCACCACCAACGGTATGAAGGTGTCCGATGCGGAGGCCACATTTGTCCTGCCCCCGATCTATACGGCGGCCATCGGCATCTGGCCGGTCCGCAACCGTGAGCGTGAGTGGAAACTGGAAATGGACGTGGACTACACCGGATGGAAATCGGTCCGGAACCTGGACGTGCATCTGGCCACCGGCTCGACGATCCCACAGCCCTCGAACTGGAGCAACGCCTACACGGTCATGATCGGAACCGAGCACAAGTGGCTGAAACTTGACCGGATGCCTGGATGGGAAATCGCGCTGCGCGGGGGATTTATGACCCAGCAAAACCAGATCCCGAACCAGACCTTCAACCCGTCCATCCCCTCGTCGAATACATACGTCCCGTCGATCGGGATGGGTTTTTTGTGCAAGGAGAATGGATCGTTCCTGGGGCTCAAGTGCAGCGAGGCCCTTGGGTTGGTCAAGACCAAAGCGATCGGCATGGATCTCTCCTATCAGGCATTGTTTTACGAAGAGCGCACGATTACCGGCAACCAGAATCTGACCGTCAACGGGTTGTATAAGACCATGGGCCATTCCGGCGGCCTGACCTTACGGTTCAATTTCTAACGGGAGGGTCATGCGGGATGACAAGGGCATATGGCGCAAAAGGGTTCCTGCGGAGATGCGGACGGTCAGGTTCGATGCGCGGAATCCTTCTACCTTGTGGACTCCTCGTGGTGCTGGTCGTGACCGGATGCGCGACGCTCACGAATATTCCCACCACGCACATCGTCATGGTCAATGGACGGGGCAACCCCGTCGACCCCACCGGCAATATCGGGTGCCGGGACAAGCCCGATTCCTGCAAGGACGCAAAGGAGGAAAGCCGGCATCTCTGGATGCTGCCCGTCGAATACCGCCAGATGGATCGCCGATCGCCTGGCGCCAATCCTTCCGATCAATCCCCCGGCTCGTACGAGGCTTACTTGAAGGGGCTGTTCGAGGACCTCGCCAGGAACGCGCCGGTGAAGAACAATAAGAGACAGATTCTCATTTTTGCCCACGGCGGATTGAACACGCAGGTCGGCACGGTCGAGCGGGCGCGTGACCTCATGCAGGCGATCCCCAGGGAGGAGTACTACCCGATCTTCATCAACTGGCAGTCGTCGCTCTTTTCCAGTTATTTCGATCACCTCGTCTTCGTCCGGCAGGGCCAATCGTGGGACGGCTGGGGGGTGGTGACGACGCCGGTCTTCGTGCCGGTGTATTTTGCCGCCGACGTGGCTCGCGCGATCGCCCGCGCCCCGATCGTCTGGTATTTCCTGGCTCAAAATTGGGTGAAGTCGGCCGGGAGCACGGACGCGATCGCGGAAGCCGACGCGATCGCGAAAGAGTTGGAACGGGAATATCGGACGAATCCGTCGGGCAATGTCCTGAAGATGGCGCACGATCCGGCGGACGAGCGGAAGCCTTGGGACGCCGTCCTGGCGCATGCCACCGCCGCGGTGACCATCCCCACCAAGCTGATCGGCTCGATGTTCATCGACGCCTTCGGCAGGAGCGCGTGGGAGATCATGCTGCGCCGCACGCACATGCTCTATCACACGGAGCGCGAGTTTTTCGAAAGCCAGAAGGTCGCCGTCGACGAGGGCCTGCCTGAAACCCCCACCTCGCATATCAAGCCCGACGGCGCGCTGTCGGTTTTTATCCGGGGCCTTCAGGCCGTGGTGGACCGGAACGGCGGCCCGGACGCCTGGGACATCACGCTCGTCGGCCACAGCATGGGCACGATTGTGCTCAATCAGATGGTCCGCGAATTCGGATTGAGGACCGAGGGCTCTTCAGATGGACAGAGTGCGACGGCCGGTGTCGCGCTGCCATTCAACCGGATCGTCTACATGGCCGGCGCGACGACGGTGCGAGATTACCAGGACAGCCTGTTCCCGTATCTCCGCGAGAATCGGAACGCCAGGGTCTATCACCTCATGCTGCACCCGAAAGCCGAGGTGCGGGAGCGGTTCGATCCCGGCATTCCCTACATGGACCTTCCGCCGCGCGGCTCGCTGCTGGTATGGGTGGACGACTTCCTGTCCACCCCCGAGACCCCGCTGGATCGGACCGTGGGGCGGTACGAGAACCTGGTGTCCGCCGTCCATAATACGCCGGATGAATTGCGCGGCCGCGTGCACATCAAGGCCTTCGGAGCCGGCCGGGACGTGCGGGCCCCGCAGAAACACGGTGACTTTACGTCGCATCTCAAATTCTGGAAATCCGAATGCTGGTGGAGTCCGGGCACGGACTACCCGCCAGGCTGCTACGGTGAGTGAATTGCCCGTCCCGGCGAAGAATTGAGGGGCGTGATGCAACCGGACAACCCCAGAACGCGCATCGGCATCCTGGTCATCCACGGCGTCGGGGAGCAGACGCAGTTCGAGTATCTCGAGGCCATCGCCGGCAATCTCTTCAAGGCGCTCAGCCAGGATCCGGCGCGGAAACCGCAGATTCAAATCCGGCGCGGCGCTCAATCCCAGCTGCACGCGCCGACCGAGAGTTGGCGGAACGTCCCCGCGGTCGTCAGCTGGTGGTCGCAGGAGACGCAGCGCTGGATCGACGCGCACTTCCACGAAGTCACATGGGCCGATCTGGACATACCTGACACGTTCTTGAATTGGTGGCGCCTGGTGGGGTGGGGCCTGGCCATGCCAGGTATCAAGCTCGTGGATTCGACCAGGACTTTCCAGGCGCGGCAGCAGCACGTCTGCCTGCCGGTCCGCTTGAGCGTCGGCCGGCGGCTCTCCGTGCGGATTCAGCTGTTCGGCGTTTCGCTGTTATTCTTTCTCATGCTGACCTCCATCAACATGTTCTCCTGGGTCCTGCGGCGCCTCTCCATCACGTTCGCGCCCATCGAGCACGCGCGCGGCATCATTTACGACTACCTGGGCGACGTGAAGCTCTACCAGGATTGGGCGATCCGGGACGACGGGCTCGAAGCGCTCGGGGAGAAATCGCGCGCGGCGATCCAGCGGCGGGCCGTGCGCGCGCTGGCCACCATGGCCGGGGAGGTCCAGCACAAGCGGCTCGATTCCTATTACGTCTTCTCGCACAGCCTGGGCACGGTGGTCGCCTTCAATGCGCTCATGGAGCTCGGCATCACACTGCCCAACTATTTCAGCGAGGAAGAATGGGCGGCATTGCCGATCGCCATGAAAATCCAGGCCGGCTATGATTCCCCGGTTCTTCAGAAGCCGCGCCGTCCCTACTGGCTCGGAAAGCGGGACGCCATCGACCGCTCGGTCCTGTTTGCCGGGCTCAAGGGATTGCTCACGATGGGAAGCCCCTTGAACAAGTTCGCCGCCATGTGGCCGGCGATCGTGCCGGTCAACCGCGAGGCACTGGCGCATCCCGTGCCCTGGGTGAACGTGGCCGACCGGCAGGACATCGTGGCCGGCAACAACATCTCGCTCTTCCGGTCCTGCAACGGAACCTCCACGGAGGAGGTCGCCGGCCTGCGTCTCCGCAATGTGCCTTGGGCGGACCGGCTCTCGATCTTCACCGCGCACACGTCCTATTGGAAAGCGGACTTCATGCCGCCCAATCCACTCGGCCGCGTCAAGGGCCGGTTGACGGGGCAGCATCCCCAGCGGCTGATGAACCGCCTCATCCCCTGGCTCGAAACAGGGGACGGGGGCCGGTTCGAGCCGCCCGATGACCGCATGCCGGGGTGGCTCGCAACCTGTCTCTACGGAGCCTGGCTGGCTTTCGTCGGATTGGCCTTGGCCTTTATCCCGGCGTTCCTGCTGCGGTGGATGGAAACCCTGTGGTCAGGCGGAGACGCCGCGATTCACTACTCGCTCTGGGAGGCTGTGATCGAGACCATCACGAATCCCTCGTCGCTCGCCATGCACATGGGTGCCGTGATCGGCGCTGGAATTCTGACGGTCAGTGTCTGTTCCCTGATCCGCTACACGTGGGAGGTCAATCGGGATAGATGGACTAACACTTAACTCTAGAGAGGTATTTCATGACAACAGGACGAGTCATCACCGCAATGTTCCTGTCGCTGCTGGTGGCGGGAGTTTCCTGCAAGCCCGATTCCGGCGGCCCCTTTCTCAAGCAAGGCTGGAGTCAGGAACAACGCCAGGAGTTCTATCACAAATCCCAGGGCACGCGACTCATCCCTTTGCCCTGGGTGCTCGCCCTGACCCAGAAAGGCAGCGCGGAGCCGTTTCTGACCGACGCCAACATCGCCAAGTTCCGCTTCATCCCCGATTCCAAGCACAAGTTCAACGAGTACGGGCTCCCGGTCGGGTTCGCCGTGACTCCGATCCCCAGCGTGGATGATCCATCCAAGATGATCCCGTGGGTCGGATGGAGCTGCGCCGCCTGCCATACAGGCCAGATTGTGGCCAATGGGAAAACCGTTCAGATCGACGGCGCGCCCTCGATGCAACACAACGCGGCGTTCGTCAGGGCGATGCTGGAATCGCTCGGCGAGACGATTTCAGACGACAAGAAGCTGGAGGCCTTCGCGAAGACCGCGCTGGGCATTCCCGCTCCCGGCCCGCAACACAAGGAGGGCCTCAAGAAAAAAGTGTTGGAATTGATCGACAGGATCACCATGAAGCCGGCGATCGTACAGGCCAGGACGAAGTGCGGCGACCCGGGCATGAAACGCAAGTACGCGGACCCGAACTTCGCGCCGACGCCCAACTGGGGCTTTGGGCGGCTGGATGCGATCGGCCGGGCCAGCAACACCGTCTTTGCTCCCATGCATCCGTGCAATCTGGACACGGCCGACGGGCAGGTGAGCATCCCGAAGATTTGGAACGCGTGGAAATACAACTGGGTCCAGTGGAATGCGTTTGTCGAAAATCCGCTGGCCCGCAACCTCGCTCAGGCGTTGGCGTTGGGCGCGGACCCCAAGACTGTTGATCTGACCGCCCTCGGCCGGCTGGAAGACCAGGTCCAGGCCCTGCAGCCGCCGCACTGGGAGGATGTCTTCGGCCCGGTCGAGTCCAAGCTGGCCGAGGAGGGGAAGGCGCTCTATCACAAGGGTCGCCCGGATCGTCTCGTGAAAGGCGGCCTCTGCGCCCATTGTCATGTGCCGGAGTCCCACTTGCTCAAAGATTGTGACGGGAAAGCGGAGTGGGCCGTCGCGATGATTCCGGTCAACGAAATCGGAACCGATGAGGTCACAGCGGTCAATTACACCACGCGGCTCAAAAAGTCCGCGCCTAATTCAGGCCTGCCGGCTCAGTTCCAGCCGGCGATCGCGATGGCCGCGATCACCTCGAAGGTCATCGCCGAGCGGCTTGAGGCACAGAAGGTCCCGGAGGCGGATC
>MHEU01000045.1:0-4740 GCA_001805245.1 Nitrospirae bacterium RIFCSPLOWO2_02_FULL_62_14
GTCCGTGGGGGTCTTGCCGCCGGCGATGAGGCAGAGCACCTCCATCTCCCGGTCGGAGAGTGTTGCGAGCGGTTCGGCGGATGGCGTTCCGAGCCCGGTGGCCAATTGCTCCGCCAGCGCGGCGCTGACATACTTCCCGCCCTCGAGCGCCTTGCGTACGGCCGCGACGAGTTGCTCCGGCGCGCTCTCCTTGGTCAGGTAGCCGGCGGCGCCGGCCTTGAGCATCCGCACGGCGTACTGGTCTTCCGGGTGGAGACTAAGCACGATGATGGGCAGGGAGGGCCGCAGTACCTTCATCTCCTTGAGCACCTCGATCCCGTTCTTATCCGGCAGGTTGACGTCCAGCACCACGGCGTCCCAGGCCTGCTTC
This sequence comes from Nitrospirae bacterium RIFCSPLOWO2_02_FULL_62_14, assembly GCA_001805245.1. Classification (GTDB taxonomy): domain Bacteria; phylum Nitrospirota; class Nitrospiria; order Nitrospirales; family Nitrospiraceae; genus 2-02-FULL-62-14. Next base: position 371 of record MHEU01000045.1, read on the forward strand.
CGTACAGCCTCAAGCGCCTCCTGGCCGGTGGCGGCTTCGCCGATCGTCACCGGGCCCAGGCCTTCGACGAGCACGTCCTTGAGGCCCTTGCGCATGATCGCGTGATCATCCGCCAGCAGAATGTTCAGCATAGGGAGCCTCCTGCGCAGTTCGTCGTTGTAAAGCGTCTCTTAAGGAGCATCGCTCGCATCTCGTCGCGCGCCTAGCGCAGTGGAATCCGCGCGGTGACGGTTGTGCCTTCCTTCGGTCGGCTCTGGATCGTGACATTGCCCCCCACGAGCAGCGCACGCTCCTGCATGCCGAAGAGCCCGATCGCTGTGGGACTGACCCGTTGCGCCTCGGTCAGGCCCCGGCCGTTATCATGAACCTCCAGCACGAGCGCGTCGCCGGTCCGCTGCAGCCGGATCGTGACGCGCGTGGCCTGCGCATGCCGGGCGACGTTGGTGAGCGCCTCCTGCAGAATGCGGAACAGGGTGATGGACCGTGTGTCATCCAGCTCGTTGGGCAGCGGTGTCAGCGAAACGTCGCAGGGAATGTCTGTCTTGTCGCGAAAGTCTGTGACCAGCCACTCCAGGGTTGCCTGGAGTCCCAGGTCGTCCAGAATGGCGGGCCGCAGGGTGGTCGCGATGCGCCGCACCGTGTCGATCATCGCGTCCACCGGCTGGGTCAGAGCGCGGGCCTGCTCCTGGAGTTGGGCGGGCGGCGGCTGCTTCGCTTGCGCGAGCTTGACGAGCCCGAACCGGAGCATGGTGAGGTGCTGCCCCAGCTCATCGTGAATCTCCCGCGCGATCCGCTTGCGCTCCTCCTCCTGCGCCTGCAGCAGGCGCGTCTGAGCCTGCCGCAACGTCTCCTCCGCCTGCTTGCGGTCGGTGAAGTCTTCCGCCAAGCCGACCAGACGGCAAATTTTCCCGTCGTCGTTCGTCACGGGAAAGGCGCGATCATGGATCCAGCGGATGGAGCCGTCCGGCCTGACCACTCGATAGGTCTCGTCGTACAGGCCGGCGGCCTGTTTTGTCGTCGCCGCCTCCAGGACGCGGGCGCGGTCGTCCGGGTGGATGGCGTTCAGCCATGATCGCGGTGCGGCGTACAGACTGTCGCAGGTACGGCCCCATATCTCCTCAAAAGCCCGGCTCACGTAATGGATTTCGTTCTTGGCGATGTCGCTCATCCAGAATACTTCCCGGATGTTCTCCGTCACCTGCTGGAACCTCAGTTCGCTCTCGCGCCGCTTGTCCTCCGCCCGCTTGCGCTCGATCTGCATGCCGATCTGGCCGCCCAGGGTGTTGAGAAGATCCAGCACGTCGTGGGTGGGTTCGCGGGACTCGCGGGAGAAAAATTCCATGACGCCGACGATGTGGCCGCCCAGCCGGATGGGGAACGCGAAGCCGCTGCGGAGCCCGGACTGGACCGCGAAGGGCGCGCGGGGGAAATTCGGGTCGCGCGTGAGGTCGGGAATATACGCCGGCACGCCGTTGGACCAGACGCGGCCGGGCAATCCGACACCGGGAGCGAAGGTCATCTGACAGGTGATCGCCTCAAACTCAGGGACCACGCACTCCGGCTTATGCCAGCTTGCCATAGAGCGAAGCACATTGGCGGACTTGTCCACCTGCCAGACCGCGGACCACTCCCACCCCAGCACTTCGCAAATCGTTTGCAGAATCTTTCGGTTCGCATCGTCGCTCGTCGCGCTTTCGGCCACCGCCAGGATGATGCCATGATCCAATGTCTTACGCCGCTCAGCCTGCTTGCGGTCGGTGACGTCGAAGAAGGTCACCACCACGCCGCGCAGCGCGCCTTCGCTTAAAATCGGTGAGCAGGACAGTTGCACGGGGAACGTAGTACCGTCCTTGCGCCAATAGCTGTCCTCGATCAGACGGGATGGCCGGCCGTGTCGGCGCGATCGCTCGGTGGGGCACTCCTCCTCCGGGTAGGGCGATCCATCGGGCCGGGTGTGATGGACGAGACTGTGCATCCGGCGGCCGAAGAGCTCCTCGGGCCGGTAGCCCAGCATGGTCGCGCCGGCCTTGTTGATGAACGTGCAGGCCCCATCCAGGTCGAGACCATAGATGCCCTCGGCCGCAGACTCCAGAATATGCCGGTGCCTGGCCTCAGAGGACTTGAGTCGTTCGATCAGCAGTCCCCTTTCAAGGATGGCCCCGGCTTGGGCGGCGAGCGCAGTGACGATTTCCGCGTCAATTTCAGAAAACTCCTCGGCGTCCTGTTTCTCGGTCAGGTACAGGCGTCCGAAGAGTCGGCCGTGCGCCCGGATCGAGATGCCGAGAAAGGATTTCATGGGAGGATGGTGCGGCGGGAACCCGACCGATTTCGGATGGCGGGCCAGGTCCTTGAGTCGAAGGACTCCGGGCTCGTCGGTCATGGCTCCTAGGAGACCGAGTCCCATCGGCATAGGGTCAATTCTTTTTTTTGTTTCCTCATCGAGGCCCACGGTGAGGAACTCGGAAAGCCTCGCGCTTGATTCATCGAAGACGCCCAGGGCGCCGTACTTCGCGCCGGTCAGCTTCGTGCCGGTCTCCAAGACGATTTGAAGAAGAAGCGGAAGAGAAAAGGCGGACAGCTCGACGGCGCTCAATGCCTGGTACACGGCGTTGAGCCCTCTCAGCCGGACGAGCTGTTCTTCTGGATGGTCGGTCATACCGTACCACGCTGATCAGAGAATTCATTATTTTCATATCAAACAAAGAGTGATCAGTCCATGAGGCCAGGTGCTGGAAATCGTGATATGCATCACGGCCCGCTCATTGCCTGCTATGAGCGTATCGCTCTTCGCGAATGCCCTCTGACTTCCTTGTCTCCCGCCGTTTGCATTTCTCATTATCAGCCCCGCGCGGATGACGGACAAATTCTTGCAGAGCCCTGCTTATGTTCCTACGTCAGAATCCGATTTCGTCTGACATCACTTTTCCGTCCACATGCGTATGTCTGTGCGAAACAAGGAGAACGCTCCAAGATGGTTGGGGGAGTGAATGACCGGCGAGTTCCGCGAGGGGCCATAGTCCGGAAGGAAAACAACCTGTGCGGCATGTTATGATGAATCGTGAGCGAGGTCACGATGCGAAATTCCCCTCGTTGTCATTCGCTCTTCAATCAAGTACGGTATGTTTACTTCGGCCGTGAGGATGTCCACGACTTCATCAAACGTTCCAGCATTGCAAGACCTCTGCGCAGAATGTCCGCGAAAGTCCGAGTGCGGGTTCAACGGCCTGGAGGCATGGGCTGCAGGGAAACTTCTGCCCCTGATCGTGGTGACCCGCTACCAGGCCGACCAGAATGTGATCACTGAAGGGGCGCCGGCGAACGGGCTGCGTGTCGTGTGTGGGGGAATCGTGATGGTTTCCTCCCTTACGGAGAAAGGGGAAGAAGCGGCCCTGGCTCTCCTCGGCGCAGGAGGAATCCTGGATGTGACGGATGGGTTTCTCGGACGGCCCGTTTCTTCCGTCTCGGCGAAAGCCCTGACGGAAACCATCGTGCTCTTCGTAAAGCCCGAAATCCTTCACGAACGGGTGAAGGCCGAACCGGATCTGATGGTCAAACTTTGCCGGCAGGTCGTCTCTCAGATGGGGCACATCCAGGAACGCTACATTCGTCTGTGGTCGCTCAGCGCGCTGAGTCGCGTCGGCCATGCGCTTCTGGATCTGGTCCAGGCCTCCGGGCAGACTGCTTCCGGAAAGGTGGTTCTGCCGATCAGGTTGAAACGGTCTCTGCTTGCGCAGATCGCCGGCACGACGCAGGAAACGATCAGCCGTACGATGGTGTCGTTGCGGAAACGGCGCCTGATCCAGCAGTCCGACCGGCAGATCACCATCCCGAATGTGGATCGGTTGCGGAGTATGGTCGCGAAAAATACCCCCCGCTCCTAGCGAGCTCTGACGCGCTGATCGAGCCCTGAGTGGGAGGTCTGACCGCTCAGCGCTTACCACTATATCTTAATACCTTTACTCTTCTTCGCCAGAATGCCCCGCGCGGGTTCGCGGGGAGCTTCACTGAACGGGCATAGTAGTCGCACAACATTCCGCCACATTCATCATTGCGCCGAGCTTGTTCGTGAGGTCGCTTGCAATCTGTAACTCTATAGGTTACAGATTGCCAAGTGATCCGCGGATTCAAACACAAGGTTTGAGCCGATTTTTCGAAACGGCACAAAATCAGGCATCCACGCGCAACATGCCGAGCGGCTTCGTCTTATCTTGGGCCGTCTGAGCGCTGACATTGCCCGCGAGATATGGCCTTGCCGGGATTGGACTTTCATCCGCTGAAAGGTGACCGAAAGGGGACCTGGGCCGTATTACTCAGCGGGAACTGGCGGGTCACGTTTCGGTCACCTTTCAGCGGATGAAAGTCCAATCCCG
>MHEU01000045.1:4769-5985 GCA_001805245.1 Nitrospirae bacterium RIFCSPLOWO2_02_FULL_62_14
GCGCGAGTGTCACGCAGGCCGCTCAGGCGTTGGGGGTCAGCCGCAAGACCCTTTCCGCCATTCTAAACGGCCGTGCGGGCATCAGTCCCGAGATGGCCGTCCGCTTGTCCATTGCGTTCGACACCTCAGCGGAGAGTTGGCTCAATCAGCAAACCCAGTATGATTTGTGGCACGCCGAGCTACGCCGCAAACGGCTTCACGTATCCAAACTCGCGGTGTAGCAAGACGCCTCCCTCGACTTCAGCCGATGCTGGCCGACGACCGCTTCGACCCGGCGGACGTGAACCGGTACTGCCGGGAGTGAAACGCGCGACTGGCGGGAAAAGCGCGAAATGCGCGACGCGCGAGATAAGGCAGCCCCACCCACGTTTCTCGCTTTTCGCGCAAGTCGTGCCAGTCGCGCGGTTATTGCGCGGTCAGGTCCGCTCGCGCAGGTCCTCCAGCGCTTTCAGAATCTCGGCCGGGCGCGGGGGGCAGCCGGGAATGCGGACATCCACCGGAACGTGCCGTTCGACCGGGCCGGTCACGGCGTAGCTGCCTTTGAACATGCCGCAGTTGACGGCGCAGTCTCCCAGCGCGATGACGATCTTGGGATCCGGCGTCTGCTTGTGCACGTCCTTCAGCGCCCGCTCCATGTTCACGGTCACCGGCCCGGTGACGACCAGCGCATCGGCGTGGCGCGGGGATGCCGCGATGTGGATGCCGAACCGTTCGGCATCGTACACGGGATTCATGAGCGCGTTCATCTCCATCTCGCAGGCGTTGCAGGAGCCCGTATCCACTTCACGGATGGCCAGTGACCGTTTGAAGGGCTTGGTTTTGTCTCTGGCCTCACGGGAAACCGGTTCGGACGGGGATTCCGCTCCGGGATGCTCTCCCGTCACGACACCGGTCCTCAGACTTTTTTTGATGATGCGAAACATTCTTAACTCCCAGGTTATGGGCTAGAGGCGATGGGCTATGGGTGGAATTTGAAGTTCAGCTTTCTTCCTATTGCCCATAGCCTATTGTCTATCGCCTGATTTAAAGATCGTTTCCTGCATACGAGAGATTGAAGCTCTTGTTGATCAGCGGAAAGTCCGGGATGATGTTGCCCAGGACCGCCCACTGGATCGCCGGCCAGTTCACGAACGAGGGATCGCGCACCTTGCACCGGTGGATCCGCCCCTGCTCGCCGGCCATCACCATGTAGAGAATTTCCCCCCGCCACCCCTCG
>MHEU01000045.1:5993-24989 GCA_001805245.1 Nitrospirae bacterium RIFCSPLOWO2_02_FULL_62_14
TTTCGGCTGCAGTTCAGCGTAGGCCGCAAAGGGCCGGTCGCGCCGGATATCCCGGTCCATCCCCGACGCCCGTCCGACGACGCCGATCACGGCATGGTCCCAGGCGGCACGCTCCGACAGGATGCCCGTCGTCTCCAGACGGTCGGTGAGCGAGGCGTTGGCGAACAGAATGCGATCGAGCTCTGAAAAATCGGGCTCGATGGCGGCAAGCTCATCCGTCACCTGCGCCATCTGCCGGTCGGTCAGGTCGATGGCGACGCCTCCGATGCGATTGACCCCGCGCAGGAAGCGCGAACCGGTCAATTGATCGTTGAGCTGCATGATCCGCTCCTTCATCCGGCTGCAGTGCGCGTGGGCCAGGGCATAGGCGGTGTCGTTGCAGATCGCGCCGACGTCGCCCAGATGATTGTGCAGCCGCTCGAGCTCGAGAAACAGGCTGCGAAGGTAGCGGGCGCGGACCGGCACGTCGATCCCGAGGAGCGTTTCGACCGCCTGGCAGTAGGCGAGGCTGTGGCCGGCGGTCGTGTCGCCGGACACCCGTTCGGCCAGCGGGACGCCGTCCGTCAACCGCAGTCGCTCGAACAGCTTTTCTATTCCACGGTGCTTCCAGAAATGGTGGATTTCGAGCTGCATGATCGGTTCGCCGGCCACCGAAAACCGGAAATGTCCCGGTTCGATGATGCCCGCGTGGATCGGCCCGACCGGCACCTCGAACACCCCTTCCCCTTCGATCCGGCGGAAGGTGTGTTCTCCCTGGGCCCGCTCCAGCACGGTGTCCCACGGAAAGTCCTTTTTGAGTGGATGGGTCCCCTTGGGCCAGTGCTCGTGACGTACGAGCCGGCGCAAGTCCGGGTGTCCGACGGGGATCAGGCCGAACATGTCGCGGATCTCACGCTCGTACCACTTGGCGGCGTGAATGTGCGGCGTGATGGAATGAAACAGGCGGTCGTCGCCCTGCAGGTCGGTGCAGAGCAGGAGCCAGTCCCGGCGCTCCGCGAGCGTGAACAGGTAGCAGAGTTCATAGCGCGCCTCGCGCGGCCGGTGGTCCACCGCCCAGAGGAGCGACAACGATCCGCGCAGTCCCGGATGGGTGTGTAGGTAGTGTGCCACCACCGGCACCTCTTCCTTCGCGATCCGCAGTCGCGGCGTGCCCTGGACGGAAGGCATCTCGACGACGACGTTCGCAAACGCCTCTTTCAATTGTCTGGCACCCGTTACGGCATCGGCCATCGCATCACCTCACAAGCAGCACGCCGACCGCGCGATCCAGCAGTGCTTTGATCGGATCTGGGAGCATCACGCCCAATCCCACCAGCGCGAGGCTGGTGACGATCAGCGGCACATGCCCGACATCCCATGCTTCGCCGCGCGGAACGTGTTCCGGAGGCGTGCCCCACACCATCGCGGCAAGCCGGTAGGTAAACCCTCCGAAGAGTGCGACCGCAAACAGCAGGAACACCGCGACGACCGACAGGCTGCGCACTTCATCCGCCACGGTGATGGAAAAGAAACGGCCTGCGTGAAACGTGTCCGATGTGAAATCCTGCGTCGCCAGCGCGGTCACGACCAGCACTTCGCTGGTAAACGTCGAAAACGGCGGCATCCCCACCAGGGCCAGGCCGGCGACGAGCATCGCCACCGCCGTGACCGGTTGCGCAGCTGCCAGGCCCTGCACGTCGCCGATTTCACAGGTGGTGAACCGGCGGTGCACGTTTCCCGCCGAGAAAAACGCCAGCGACTTGGCCAATGCATGATTGAGCAGGTGGAACAGGCCGCCGAAGGTTCCCACCGATCCCCCGACCCCGAATCCCATCATCGCCAGGCCCATATGCTCGATGCTGGAGTAGGCGAAGAGGCGTTTGTAGTTGTGCTGGATGAGGATGAACAGGGCGGCCATCGCGAAGGAGACGAACCCGAACACCATGAGCAGGTTTCCGCTGAACTCCGGCGGGAGCGCCTGGTCCACAATGGCCTTGCTGCGCAGCACGGCATAGACCGCCACGGTCTCCAGCACCCCGGCCAGCATCGCCGTGACCGGCGCCGGCGCCTCGCTGTACGCCTCCGGCAGCCAGGTATGCATGGGCACCAGTCCGATCTTGGTCCCGTAGCCGACCAGGAGAAAAATGAACGCGAGCTTGAGCACGTGCGGGTCCAGTTGACCGGCCACTTCCAGGAGCTTGGTGACGTTCAACGCCTCGCTCTCGTCTCCCAGGACCCGGACCGACGAATAATAGGTCAAGACCGTGCCGAACAACGCCAGCGCGATGCCGACCGAACAGAGGATCAGGTATTTCCATCCCGCTTCCAGCCCCTCGCGCTTTCGAAAGAACGCGATCAGGAACGTCGTGGCGAGCGTCGTCCCCTCGATGGCCACCCACAGCACGCCCAGGTTGTTCGCCATCGTGGCCGTGATCATGGCAAACAGAAAGACATGAAACAGGAAGAAAAACCGGCTCAGGCGCCCCGGCGCAATCACGCCCCGCGCCACGTAATCATCGAGGTAGGCCCAGGTGTAGAGCGAGCAGGAGAGCCCGATGAAGGTGATGATCAGCAGGATGAAGGCGGAGAGCGCGTCGATGTAGACCAGCCCCCAGAGCGCGGTCAGGGGGCCGTGGGCCAGCACCTGCTGAATGAGGGCGATCTCGGACACGACCAGGCCGGTCATCGTGGCGAGATTCAATCCATGGAGGAGGCGGGCCTGCCTGGTCGCCAGGCTGAGAAACGCAGCCAGCAGCGGGGCGCCGAGAAAGACCGCCACCTGCGCCGCGATCGTGCTCATCGGGGCACCTCTATTCCCGCGCCAAAGAGCGTCACGATGGACGCCAGCAACGGCTCCAGCCTCGGCGGAACTTGAAGTCCGATGGCACTCAACACGACGAGATTGATGCCCACGGCGGCCCCCGTAAAGATGCGGCATTGCCGGCCCGGCGCGGTGCCGGCCTCCCCCGGCGTGCCGAGCGCCATGCGCAGCACCTGGTAGAGCAGGGTGGCGAAGGCGAACGCCAGCAGAGCCAGAAACGCGTAGGCCACGTCCGGCTTGGCGGTGTAGGCGCCGGCGGCAATCAGCACTTCGCTGCTGAAGAGTCCGAAAGGAGGCAGGCCCGATAACGCGATGCCGGCCACGAGGATCGCGGTCCCCGCGAGGGGCATCTGGTCCAGCAGCCCGGTCACGCGCTCGAGCGATTTGTGGTTGTGCCGGAGGAACACCAGGCCGGCGCCGTAAAAGGCCGTGGATTTGGCCAGGGCGTGGTTCATCAAATGCCACGCGCCGGCAAATACTCCGAGGCCTCCGATGCCGAAACCCAGCAGCGCGATCCCGATATGCTCGATGCTGGAGTAGGCGAACAGCCGTTTGTAGTCCCGCTGGACCAGAAAGAAGGCCGATGAGACGGCAAGCGACAGCAGCGCCAACACGATGATCAGGCTCCCGGAAAATTCGGGCCCCACCGTTTTGTCCGTCACAGCCTTGAATCGCAGGATCGCGTAGACGGCGAGCGAGAGCATATTCGCCGACAGCATCGCGCTCACCGGCGTGGGGGCTTCGGCATGCGCGTCGGGCAGCCAGGTGTGCATCGGCGCGATGCCCGCCTTCGTGCCGTAGCCGATCAGCGCAAACACGAAGGCCAATTTGATCGCGGCGGGATCCAGTTCCCCGGCCACGCGATAGAGTTCGGACCAGCGCAGCGCCTCGCTCGAGACACCCAGCACATGCTCGGAGGAATAGTACACGAGGATGGTGCCGAACAACGCGAGCGCGATGCCGACCGAGCTGAGGATGATGTATTTCCAGCCGGCTTCCAGCGCCTCCTTGCTCCGGTCGAACCCGATCAGCAGGGCCGCCGAGAGGGTGGAGCCTTCGATGGCGATCCACATGATGGCGATATTTTCGAGGTTCACGGCCAGGAGCATGGCGGCGAGGTACAGATCGAACAGACAGAAAAACTGGCGGTAGCGCTTCAGCGGGAGGTGGCCGCGGTCCATGCTCTCGCCCATGTATCCCACGGCATAGAGCGTCCCGGTGCCTCCCACGACGCCAAGGATCAGATCGAACCACGCGCTCAGCGCGTCCGTGTGCAGAAAACCTTCGACGGCCGCGCTGCCGCCGGCGATCACCCGGTCCGCCACGAGCACGGCGGACGCCAGCATCGTCACCGCCGAGACGCACTGCAGGACCTCCACGGTCCGCCGCCGCCCGGCGAGAAGACTGCCGAGACCGGCGACGATCGGAACTGCAACCAGCAACAGGAGGGGCCACGCCATCCCGGTCATTCCTTCAGGGTCGTGAGCTTGGTCGTATCCACGCTGTCAAAGGCATCCTGCAGCCGGTGGGTATAGATGCCGATGATCAGTGCCCCCACCAGCACGTCGAAGAACACGCCGATCTCCACGATCAGCGGCATGCCGTACGCCGCCGAGGTCGCACCCAGGAACAGGCCGTTTTCCATGACCAGGAAGCCGATCACCTGGGTGACGGCTTTCTTTCGCGCGATCATCGTGAAAAAACCGATCAGGATGATCGCCAGCGAGATCGCCAGCGAATCGCGCGTCAGCAGGAATCCCAGGGGAATGATGGGCTGGGTGATGAAGAACGCCAGCATCACGAGCCCGCCGCAGATCAGGAGGCTGGCGGGGATGTTCACGTTCATCACCAACTCGCGCGTCACGTTGAGCCGTTCGACGACCTGTTTGAGAATCCGCGGGATGAGCACGGCCTTGATGACGACGGTGAGCGCGGCGGCGATGTAAATGTGATGGATACCCGTGAGAAATGCGACCAGCGCCGCCGTGGCGGCGAGGAGGACGGATTGCACGGCGAACATGTCCACGCAGGCGGTCAGCCGCCGCTGGGCCACGATGGCGAAGCAGGTCAGCAGCAGCAGCGCCGAGCCGAGATTCACCATCTGGGAGCCGAGCTGTTGGGACAAGAGCGACATGTTATCCCCGCAACACGTAAAAGAAGACGAGAGCCAGCAGCGCCAGGATGAACGCGACACCCAGCAAATCCGTCACCCGGAACAGCCGGAGCTTGGCGAACATGGATTCAATCACGCCGATCACGACGGCCAGGCCCGACACTTTGACGAGGTAGACCGCCAGCCCCAGGCCGAGCGCGCCCGGCGCCAGGCTCGTCGCAATGCCCCAGGGCGCGAAGATGTTGACGATCAGGGTCAGGAACACCAGCAGCTTGAGCCCGGCCGCCCACTCGACCAGCGCCAGGTAGCGTCCCGAGTACTCCAGGACCATCGCCTCGTGGATCATGGTCAGTTCCAAATGCGTGGCGGGGTTGTCCACCGGCACCCGCCCGGTTTCGGCGAGCGCTACGATGAACAGCGCGGCGAAGGCCATGAGGTGGGGCGAGGGGTCGGTGACGATGCCTTCCAGCAGGGCCGTTTTATGGACGATCGTGCTGAGGTTCGTGGACCCCGCCGTGAGCGCAATCGCGAAGATCGACAGAATCATGGCCGGTTCGGTCAGCGAGGCGACGATGGCCTCGCGGCTGCTGCCCATGCCGCCGAAGGCCGACCCGGCGTCGAGGCCGGCCAGGATCAGGAAAAAGGTTCCCAAGGCGAGCAGATACACCAGCGCGATGATGTTGCCGGCGAAATTGAGCGGGGTCTGCGAGACGAAGACCGGCACCAGCAGCCCAGCCGCCAGCGTCGAGGCGAACAGGATGTAGGGCGTTGCGGTGAAGATCCAGGACGTGGTGGAGGAGACGACCGGCTGTTTCCGGAACAGCTTGGCCAGATCCGCGTAGGGCTGGAACACGCCGGCGCCGCGGCGGCACTGGAGCCGCGCCTTCACCTTGCGGATGAGCCCGACGATGAACGGCGACACGGCCAGCAGGACGATGGTCTGAGCGACGATGAGCAGGACAGCGTGTAACATCATGTACCCCGGTTAGTTTCGTTTATTTGGTTTGTCTGGTTTCTCTGGTTGAACCGGACAAACGAAAGAAACCAGATAAACCCCCAAAACCAGAAAAACCGTTCGTTACATGGCGATCAACAGCAGCACGACCAGCGTCACAAAGATATAGGTCAGATAGAGGTGGAGGCTTCCGGCCTGGATCACACGCAGGCGGCCGGCCATGGCCAGGAAGAAGTCCACCACCGGGTCATACAGGTATTTCTGGAAAACCGGTTCAATGTGGAACTCGAACTGCTGTCGCTTGGCGAAGTATTTCGACTCTTCAAGAAACTCCTGCTCCAGCTTCACCGTCGGCTGGTAGATCGTGCTGAAGACGCGCTTGATCGGCTGCACGAAGCCGGTCGCGGTGTACTCCATGCGCGGCGAGAGGTTGATCCCGCAACCCCACGTCTTGGAATGGCGCGCCTTCGCCAGGCCGCCGAACGCCGCCACGAGCCCGAGCCCGAGCAGCGACAGCGTCGCCAGCAACAGCGCGAGGGCCGGCGACGAGAGGCTGGAAAATTCGACGTTCACCGGCGCGAGCGCCCAGCCATCCAGCGCGATGACCTTGTCCGCAATCGACACGCCGGCCAAGGGCGCGATAATCCGGTCCAGCAGCGGCACCACCACCATCGGGGCGACCCCCAGGACGACGCAGGCGACGGCCAGCAGGGCCATCCCGACGCGCATGGAACCAGGCACCTCTCCCGCGTGCCGCGCATGGGAGCTGCGCGGCAGAGCGAGGAAGGAAATTCCGAAGGCTTTTGCGAAGCAGGCCAGGGCGAGCACACTGGTCAGCGCCAGCATCGCCGCGGCCAGCGGAAGCATCAGTTTGAGGAAGATGCTGGGAATGTGAAAGCTGAGGAAGAGGCTCTGGAAGACCAGCCATTCGCTCACGAAGCCGTTGGTGGGAGGCAGCGCGGAAATCGACACGGCGCCGACGAGGAAGAAGAAGCCGGTCCAGGGCATGCGCTTGAGCAGGCCGCCGTACTCCTCCATGTTGCGCGTATGGGTCGCGTAGAGGAGCGACCCGGCGCCCAGGAACAGCAGCGCCTTGAACACCGCATGGTTGATCGTGTGATAGAGCCCGGCCAGCAGCCCGAGCGCGGCGAACTCCTTCAGCCCGTAGGTCTGGAAGATCATGCCCGCGCCAAGGCCCATCAGGATGATGCCGATGTTCTCCACGCTGTGGAAGGCGAGCAGGCTCTTGAGATCGTGCTCCATCAGCGCATACATGACGCCCAGCAGGGCCGACACGGCGCCGACCACCAGAATGATAAATCCCCACCACCAGGGGAACTGACCTCCCAGGAAATCGAAGTACACCCGGACCAGCGCATAGATCGCGGTCTTGATCATGACGCCCGACATCAACGCCGAAATGTGCGACGGCGCGGCCGGGTGCGCATAGGGCAGCCACACGTGGAGCGGCACGATGCCGGCCTTGGTGCCGAAGCCGATCAGCGCCGCAATGAACGCAAAGGTCCGCAGGCCCTGGGGCAATGGAGTGTCCGGATGGCGGAAGACATCGAAGGAGAAGGAGCCCGTGTTCTGAAAGAAGATCAGGAACGTCAGGATGATGAAGGCCGTTCCGACGTGGGTCATGATGAGATAGAAGAATCCCGCGTACCGGACCTCGGCCTTCTCATGCTCCGTGACGACCAGGAAGTAGGACAGCAGCGACATCAACTCCCACACGATCAGGAAAAAGAAGCCGTTGTCCGCCATCACAACGAGCGTCATGGAAAGCAGAAAGCCGTTGAAGAGGGAGCCGAGCGCGCCGAGGGATACCCGGCCGTAGAATTCGGTCACGTAACCGAGCGCGTAGATCGACGCGGCCAGGCCGACCAGTGAAATGGTCAGCACGAAAAATGCCGCCAGTGGATCGAGGCGGATCGCAAAGCTGAGATAGGGAATGGTGGACGTGATTGAGGCGGTCAGGGGTTCGGGGGCAGCCAGGCCGGCAGCCCCAAGCGCAATACCGAAGAGGCCCGCTGCGCAAGCCAGGCCATGGGCGACATAGTTTTGAAGTGTTGGACGCCCCCGCAGGAAATGGGGGAGAAGGGTGCCCGCCGTGTAGCAGGCCAGGACCGCTGCGAGCAGCAGCGTCATGGCCGGACGTCAGTCTGAATCTGGGTCTTCATGCCGGCTGATTTTAAAAGAACAACAAGAAGCACGACGTGCATAACATAGTCGTCCCGAAGCGCCCAGTCAATGCATGCAATCAAAAATTTTCAAATCTTCGCGCGCGGCGTGCGTGACATGCGCGCAACGCGAGTCGTGCGGACGATCTCCGTGGCGCCTGGCCGAAAGCCGACTAGCCCTTCCCCCGGCCTGTCTTTGTGCCTTCCACCCAGAGTGCCAGCATGAGCTCGCGCAGACGGGCCTCTTCAGGATCACGAAGTGCCAGGAATTCCATGCCGAGTTGACCCTCAGAGACTGTCCGGACGACCGCCTTGTCCACTTCGATCGGCGGCTTGTCGTCCAGCACATTCAGCCTGATCGAAAGCTCGTCCCCTGCGCCGTAGGGCGCGAAGACGGCGATCGAACAGCCGCTGAGCGACAGTTCCGTGGCCCTGCCTTCGTGTTCCCCGAATCGCGAAGCCAGCGTGGCGGGAAAGCGGACCGGACGGCGGGCATACTGGCGGCGGTCTCCGGGCTCCCGGTCGTAGCGAATGCCCCAGCGCATGGCATGGAAACAATGCCGGCAAATCTGGCAGCGGAAATGATAGATGAAACAGCGCCCGAGCAGACGTTCGAGACGCCCGTCCTGCGGGACCCGTTGAAGAAACGGATTGGCGCAACGGGGACAGGTGAAGTTCATGACGCGGCCACTACATAACGATCACGCCACATCCCGGCACTCCTTGCCCTGCAGCGTCCCTTGCCGGCCCTCGCGCGTGCCGTCCAGTCACAAGCCCGGGAACTCCCGCTCCGTGCTGCGCGCCTAGATCTTCTTCCGATCGGTGACGTCGCTGAGCACGCCGATCACTCCAAGCACTCTGCCGACCGGGTTATGATAGAGCGCCCGGTGCGCGATCACGCGGCGGACTTCGCCGTTTGCCGTGGGCAGGTCTATTTCAAAGGCCTGGAGGATCCCCCGGTCGAGCAGTTCGCGATCTTTTCTGGTGAGCGAATCGGCCAGTTCCCTCGAAAACACTTCGAAGGCCGTCTTGCCGATGATACCGGACCGGGCTCGCCCGACCAGCGCTTCGAAGGCCTTGTTGCATCCCCGGTAGAAGCCCTGGGTGTCCTTGTGGAACACGGGGTTCGGGATCGCGTCCATCAACTCCTGGAGGAAAAAGAGCTGGTCCTGGAGTTGTTCCTGGATGCCGGTGCGCTGGTCGATTTCCGCCCGGAGCAGCTGGTTGATCTGCGTCAGGTCTTTCGTCCTGGCCTGCAGGTCGGCGACCAGGTCCCTGTTGTCGAGACGGAGTGTGATGGACGAGGTAATCGTGGCATGGATGAGCCGGGACATGTTCACGAGCGCGGCGAGAAAGATGATGGTCAGGATACCCATCGCCGTCGAGAAAGCGTCGCCCTTCAGAAAAAACACGGCTCCAAGCGGGAGCAGCGCGGTCAGGGCAAACAGAGGAAAGGCCGCCCGGACGGGTGACAGGACCGCCGTGGCGCCGGCGACGGTCCCGCCAAGAATCAAGATCAGGGCAAGCTGATGCTCAGGCGCCTGGTGGGGAAACAGCCAGTACCCGGCCAGGCCCCAGAGCGAGCCGCTGGCCGCCACACCGGCCAGATACCACTGGCCCCAACTGGTCACGTGCCGCGGATGCCTGACGACGTCCGGCCATTGCGGCGTGCCCGGCGATGCCCGGTAGCGACGGGCCAGCGTGAGACGACCAAGCTGCAGGAGGACCATGGCGGCCAGCCACCCCTCGAGAGTGAGCGGGGGGGTCACGTCCCACAGAAGATACGTCAGGATGGCGGCGTTGGCGATATTGACCAGGACGGCGGTGGGCGCGCCGGCGTAGAGCATCCTGACCTGATCGGCATAGACGGACGTCGCGGCGTGCGCCGCTTGCGCGGCGGTCACCTGAGAGGCGAAACGGCTTTGTTCGTAGACTGCGTCCGTCTTTTTCACTGGCGCCGGCTGATTGTCCGCGTGTTGATCGTGGACATTGTGCTTCAATATCAGCTTCCCACTAATGAAGTCCGTGTGCAACCGGCATCCGGATTTCCGCGCGATCCGTTCTGCGAGGCGCGTGGCCGTGGGCGAGACAGACGAAACGAAGCATCCGGTCTGTCTGGTTGGTCTGGTTTTTCTGGTTTATCTGGTTGATCTGGTTTGTCTGGTTATTCTGGCGGAACGAAACAAACCAGACAAACCGAAAAAACTTTCTTCCTGTCGCGCCAGTCTCGCAAATCGCGCGGTTATCGTACGACTAACACCGAACCCGGCGCATGGTGCACCACACTGTGCGAGACGCTGCCCAGCACGACCGGCCCCGCGCCTTTCCGGCTGCGGGAACCGACCACGATCAGATCCGCTTCATGACGCGCGGCGGCGCGGACGATCTCCGGCGCCGGCGCGCCTTCGACGACGTCGCCCCAAGCGCGGTAGTGTCCGGCATCGAACCTCGCGGCGACGCCGTCCACGAATTTCCTGGCGCGGGCGGCCATGTCCTTGCGCAGCGATTCGGGAATCATCGCGGCGGTGGGCCAGACCGGCTGGGTGAACGGCAGCACGGCGAGCACCGCCACCTCGACCGGATTCCGGAAGGGATGCATCGACAGGTAACGGACGATCGTCTCGGCGTCGTCGGGTCCCTGCACGGCCAGGAGGATCCGCTTCAGCGAGCGCAGCGGTTTTCTGACCGCCAGGACCGGACAGGCCGCATGCGTGAGCACGCGGTGGGACACGCTGCCGAGCAGCAATTCCTTGATCACGCCGAGCCCGCGCGCGCCCAGCACGATCAGGTGCGCCCGTTCCGCCTCTGCGACGGACAGGATCACGTCCGACGGAGACCCGAGTTCCAGACGCTTGTCGGCCGGCCCCGTATGGGGCGGCAGAAACGCCGACGCCTGTTCGAGCACGCGCCGGCCTTCCTCCCGCATCTCCCGCTCGACGGTGGCGTAGAGATCGCGCGCGACTTCCGGGACCAGCATCGGATAGGCCGGATTCGGCACGTCCAGCACGTGCAGCACCACCAGCTTGTCCGCCGTCGGCAGGTGCGCCAGGGCCTGCATGGCTTCGTACGACTGGTCCGAACCGTCAACCGCGAGCAGGATGTTCATGACAACCCCCTTTGGGTCAATGATAAGCGAGAGTATTTGTCCGCGCGACTGGCGAGACTTGCGCGAAAAGCAAGACACGGTCCGGAGCCTGTCGCGCGTTTCCCGCCAGTCGTGCCTTTCTCGCGCCTATTCATATCTCAGCGCCTCGATCGGCTTCAGCCGCGACGCCTTGTTGGCCGGGTACAGACCGAAGAAGATGCCGACGCTCACCGAGAACAGAAACGCGATCATCACGGCCTGCACCGAGATGATGGTGGGCCATCCGGCGACCGTCGTGACGAGGTGCGCCCCGGCGATGCCCGCCAGGATGCCGATGATGCCGCCGATCGTGCTCAGGATCGTCGCTTCGATCAGAAATTGCAGGAGGATGTGGCGGCGTTTCGCGCCGACCGCCATACGGACGCCGATCTCGCGCGTCCGTTCCGTGACCGACACCAGGAGGATGTTCATGATGCCGATCCCGCCGACCACGAGCGAGATGGAGGCGATGCTCATCAGCATCATCAGCATCGTGCGGCTGGCGCCGGCCATCGTGGCGGCGATGTCCTCCATGGTCCGGACGGTGAAATCGTCCTCGTCGGAGACCTGCAGGCGGTGGCGCGTTCGCAGGAGCGCTTTGATCTCCGGCACGACTTCCCTGAGCCGCTCCGATGTGGCCGTCGCGACCATGATGATGCCGACGGTGCCCAGGAACTGGGTGCCCAGGACCTTTCGCTCGGCTGTCGAGAACGGAATGATGATCACGTCGTCCTGATCCTGGCCCAGCAGGGACTGGCCCTTGGGCGTCAGCACGCCGATGATCCGCAGCGG
This sequence comes from Nitrospirae bacterium RIFCSPLOWO2_02_FULL_62_14, assembly GCA_001805245.1. Lineage (GTDB taxonomy): Bacteria > Nitrospirota > Nitrospiria > Nitrospirales > Nitrospiraceae > 2-02-FULL-62-14. Next base: position 17,961 of record MHEU01000045.1, read on the forward strand.
CACGTTCTTGATCCGGACCTGGGCGCCGACGATCTCCTCGCCCCGCTCGAACAGGTTGTCCGCGGCGGTTTTGCCGATCACGGCCACCTTGGCCGCGGCGTCTTCGTCCGACTGCGTGAAGAATGAACCCTGCGCCATCGGCCAGTCCCGGATGTCCGGAAACTCCGAAGTGACGCCGAGCACAACCGTGCTCCAGTTCTGATGCTCGTGCACGACCTGAAGCACGGCGCGGGTGCCGTAGGTCACCCCCGAGACGCCGTCCACCTTCCGCTCGATCTCCCTCGCGTCCTCGACGGTCAGCGTTGAGGCGCCGCCCAGCCCCGACCGCACGCCGCTCACGGTCGTGGCGCCGGGAATGACGATCAGGACGTTCGTGCCCAGGCTCGCGATCTGGGCCTGCACCGAGGCGCTCGCGCCCTGGCCCAAACTGACCATGGCGACCACCGCGCCCACGCCGATGATGATGCCCAGCATGGTGAGCCCGGCCCGCAACGGGTTGCGTCGAAGCACCCGGAGAGCCAGCTGGATCGTGACGAGCAGAAAATTCATTGCTGGTTTGTCTCGTTTTTCTGGTTTGTCTGGTTTGTTTGGTTTCTCTGGCGAAACGAGACAAATAAAATGAGCCAGGCAAACCAAACAAACGCTCTTACCTGATTTTCGGTCCCATCCCGAAACCGGGCGGCAACTCCTTTTGGGGTCCGTTCTCCGCGGTCTCCACTCCGATGATGACGGGGTCGCCTTCCCGGAGCGCGCCGTCCTTGATTTCCGTGAACGAGGAACCGGTGACGCCGGGCGCGATGGACACCGCCCGGAGCCGTCCGTCGGGACCCAGCGTCCAGACGGCGGACTTTTTCTTCTCCGTCGGGACGCCGGGAGGCTTGAACCGCAGGGCGGTATTCGGAACCCGCAGGACATGATCTTTTGTCGACGTGACGATGGACACGTTGGCCGTCATGCCGGGTTTGAGCTTGAGCGCGCGGTTGTCCACGTCCACCACCACGTCGTAGGTGACGACGTTCTGAATGCTGACCGGCGAGTTGCGGACCTGCGAGACGACGCCCTGAAAGGGGTCGGCCGGAAACGCGTCCACCGTGAACTCCGCCGCCTTGCCTTCCGCCACGCCGCCGATGTCCGATTCGCTGACGTTGGCGATGACCTGCATCTTCGTCAGGTCCTTGGCGATCACGAAAATCATCGGGGTCTGGAAGCTGGCGACGACCGTCTGTCCGACGTCCACCTTGCGCGAGATCACGATGCCGTCTTCCGGCGAATAGATTTTGGTGTAGCCGAGGTCCAATTCGGCGAGGGACAGCGCCGCCCCCGCCTGATCGATCTGGGCCAGGGTCACCTCCACCTGGGCGGTGGCGTCCTTGTGGTTCGTCCGGGCCAGATCGAGATCGGATTGCGGGACGAACTGCTGCGCGCGCAGCGTCTCCATTCTGCTCAATTCGATCGTGCGTTGCGCCAGTTGAGCCCTGGCCTTGGCCAGATTGCCGCGGGCGGTCTTGAGCGAGGCGCGGGCCGACGCCACCCGCGCCTGAAAGAGCGCCGGATCGATCTGCGCGATGAGCTGGCCTTTCGTGACGACGGAGTTGAAGTCGACGTACAGCTCCTTGATCTTGCCCGTGACCTGGCTGCCGACCTGCACCGACACGACCGGATTCACGGTGCCCGTCGCGGTGACCAGGGATACCACCTGGCCCCGGTCCACGAGCGCGGTCCTGTAATGGAGCGGGGGCGGAGTTGCCGAGAACCAGCGCCAGATTCCGATACCGGTCAGAATGACGGCGACGCCGAGAGCCAGCAACACGCCCAGCCGCAGACGCCGCCGGACGGGGGGTGGCGGCGGTGAAGACGACAATAACGATCGCGGCTCGACAGTTTCGACGAGCGAGGACTCCGGCCGGGCGGATGATGCGACGTGTACCGTGCCGGGGTGCGTCCGGTTGTCAGGCGTGTTTGGCATGGGCACCGACTTTCCTAGCGCGCATTATTCATGACAGTTCGTCGCGAAATCGCGCAGTCGCCAAGCGAGACGGGCGTGTGGAGCCCCGAGGGGACGAGGCGTACTTGAAACAGTACGTCGAGGCCACGAGGGGCGAACCCGCCCGCCAGCATGCCGCTTAGTCGCATGCTGGCTTGTCGCAGCGGCGAATCCACGATTGCAGCAGAAGTGTTCATGAATTATGCGCGCTAAGATGCCGTTCAAACCAGTCGCCGGCATGGCCGGCCACCTGCTCGAGCGTGCCCGGTTCTTCAAAGAGGTGCGTGGCGCCCGGCACGATGATCAGTTTTTTCGGACAGGTCAGTTGTGCCAGCGCCTCCCGGTTCATGTCGATGACCGGCTTGTCGTCGCCGCCGACGATCAGCAGCGTCGGCGCGGTGACGCGCGCGAGAAAGGGGGCGGCCAGATCGGGGCGCCCGCCCCGCGACACGACCGCGGCAACGGCCTCCGGCATCCGCGCCGCGGCCTGCAAGGCGGCCCCGGCTCCGGTGCTCGCGCCGAAATACCCGATCGGCAGATCGGCCGTCGCGGGCTCCCGGCGCAGCCACGTCGCCGCGCCCAGCAGACGGTCGGCGAGCAGGTCGATGTCGAAGACCTTGCGCCGGTCGTCGGCTTCGCGCTCTTCCAGTAAATCCAGCAGGAGCGTGGCGAACCCCCGCGCCTGGAGCGTCTGCGCAACAAACCGGTTCCGAGGGCTGAACCGCCCGCTCCCGCTGCCGTGCGCGAACAACACCGTGCCCCGGGCCTCCTGCGGCAGGCTGAGGTCGCCGTGCAGCCTGACCGTCCCGGCGGTCACCGTGACGGGTTGTTCATTCATGCGAGGCATCAGTCTGCTTGGCTCGTTTGGCCCGTTTAGCCCGTTGAGTCAGTTTAGCCCGTTGAGCCAGTTGGGCCTGTTGAGCCCGTTGAGTCGGTTGTGCCCGTTTAGACGGTTGAGCCCGTAACGGGCCTAACTGGTAAACGGGCCTAACGGGCATAACCAGCGTAACGGGCATAACCGGCTCGACGTATTTCCGTCAGACCCCGATCGGAACCACCTCATGCCGTGGCGCCCGTTTCAGCAACCGCTCTTTCAGTCGTGTCAGCAGAGTCCGGTGCGGCTGCCTGCGCCGGTAGGTACCGGGCTCGACGACAGTTCCGCAGTGCACGCACCGCCAGGCCCGCAGCCAGAGATGGCCCCCGGCATCAGCCATATCAAGAAAATGGTCCACGACCATCACCCCATGGCATTGTGTGCAGCGCATTTTTCCTCCTGGGCTATAGGCACTAGGCGATGGGCTATGGGTTTAAACTTCGGTTCCGTGCCTATCACCTATCGCCCCTTGCCTCTCGCCTATGTTGTTAGTGACACTCCTCGGGACAGAAGAAGACCAGGTACACCACGATGGCGATGCCCAGGGCCACCGCACCGATAGCCAGCCATTGCGCGCGCGTCATCTGATCCTGCCTTGGATGGTGTTCACGGTAATGGAATGAGCAAGAGGGATGCCACTTGAATAGGCGCGGGGTAATTGGCGCGAGAAACGCGCGAATGGCGCGAAAAGCGAGACTTGTTAAGATGGTTCCGCCATTCCGGCTATTCGCGCAAGTCCCGCCAGTCTCGCTCATGTAGCGGAAGGCTACATGCGTTGGAAGCGGACTGTAGCAGGACTCCCCCTCTGGGATTTGGGGAGCATATGGCCTATGGCTGATGGCAGGAGAAGATGCGCTAAGTGCTCAAACTATAAGCCATAAGCCATAAGCTCTTGGCTCTCCGCAGATGGCACCGGCCTTGCTCACTTTATTCGTGGCCATAGGGGGAGCCTGCGATGAAACCGATCACGGAATTCATGGAACAGGATCACGTCCGGCTGGACGGATTGTTCAGGGCGTTTCAGTCTGAAAAATCACGCGACCTCGAAAAGACAAAGCAGTTCTTTTCCGAATTCAAACAGTGTTTGCAACGGCACATTGTCTGGGAGGAGGAATTTCTGTTTCCGCGATTCGAAAGCCGGACGGGCGTGGCGGAAGGCGGTCCGACGGCAGTCATGCGCCTGGAGCATCGGCGCCTGAAAGAACTGCTGGAGGGGATCCACGATCAGGTGGCCGCCGGCAAGACGGACACCGGCGAGTACGAGCGGGAATTGACGGAGGTGCTGATGGTGCATAACACGAAGGAGGAATCCATCCTGTATCCGGCCATCGACCGGTGTGTCTCGGCGAAAGAGGCGGCCGAGCTGATCGATGCGATGAAGGGGCTGCCGCCGGAACGGTACGCGCATTGTTGCACGGGGACGCACTGAGGGAGCATGGCAAACAAACTGTTTTCAAAAATTCTGGTGCCGGTGGATTTCTCCCCCTGTTCCGAGGAGGCGTTTCGCCTCGCGTGCACGCTGGCCCGCGAGTTCTCATCCGAACTGACTCTCCTGCACGTGGTGGACACCAAAAGCCTGGCGGCGCTGAACCGGCTGGGGCTCGCCCTCCCGGCGGAGCAGCGGCGTCAGAAAAAGCGGATGAACCATCAGGCCCGGCTGTTCGCCAGGGGGTTGGTGGCGGCGGCGGCGGCGAAGGGGCTGTCGGTGGAGCGTGTGGTCAAGGAGGGCGTGCCGTTCGTCGAAATCGCCCGGCTGGCCCGCGGCCAGAAGGTCGATCTGGTCGTGATGGGCAGCTACGGCGGCCACGCCGAGGGCGTGGAGAAAATCTTTTTCGGCAGCACGGCCGAAAAAGTCGTGCGGACCGCCGGCTGTCCGGTGTTGACCGTGCCGCTGTCCGTCAAACTCAAGGCGGGGGAAGGAGCGTGGGCATGACTCGATGGATTTCGCGGTTGCTGCTGGCGACCGATTGTTCCGCGCAGGCCCGGCGGGCGCAGGAGGTCGCGATGTTTCTGGCCAGGGCCTGCCACGCCGAACTGGGAGTGCTGTCGGTGCTGGAAGCGCCGCCCGGCATGGATCCGGGATACCAGGTCAACCAGATGTATCTGGAGCAGCTCCGCAAGGAAACCGGGAAGCACATGGATGTGCTGACGCGCGAGGCCGAAGCGCAGGGGCTTGCCGTCAAGGCGGAGATCGTGGCCGGCATGCCGAGCCTGGAAATCAACGCCGCGGCCCGGGAACTCAAGAGCGATCTCGTCGTGGTGGGCACGCGGGGGCGAACGGGCCTCGCGCATGTGCTGTTGGGCAGCACGGCGGAGGGGGTCGTCCGGGGCGCGCCCTGTCCGGTCCTCACGGTGCGCTTGATGTCCGAAGGGGGGCAGCCTGCGCCGGATGTCCGGATGGCGCGCATCCTGGTGCCGGTGGATTTTTCGGACTGCTCCCTCGAGGCGATGGAATATGCGGTCCAGGCGGCGAAGGAGTTTGCCGCGTCCGTGACGATCCTCCACGTCATCGAGCCGGCGTCCTACGGACTGGATTTTACGCTCAGTCATGCGGGCGATGCGCAGAAGACCTCCGGCGCCATCGAGAAGCAGCTGGAAGCGTTGACGGCGCTGCTGACGGGGCAGGGCATCTCTGCCCGGCACGTGCTGCAGAGCGGCGCGCCGGGCGACGTGATCCTGAACAATGCCCGGGGCGTCGCCGCCGATCTCATCGTCATGGGGACGCACGGGCGCCGAGGATTTTCACACCTGGTGAGCGGCAGCGTGGCGGAAGCCGTGCTGCGCCAGGCTCCCTGTCCGGTTCTGACGGTCAAGAGTCCGAGGTTCGGTCCGGGCCGCACGCGGGTCATGCCGGAAGCGGCCGACCGACAGAAGGGATAGAGGGATAGAGGGGTAGAGGGATAAAGGGGTAGACGACACCACTGTACGGAAAAATCAGAAGGTCAAATCAAGGGTTTTCTCCGTCGCCGCAGTTACGATAAAGCGATAAAGAGGCGACGGCTCAACCGAAGGTTGGTATGGAGGAAAACACCATGAGCAAGAAAAGCAAGACGAAAACGACGCCCCTGGCTCCCCGTACCGCGGCGCCCCGGCTGTCTCCTGCGGATCAAAAGCGGCCGATCGAGCTGCCCGACGGCATGTGGGACCAGATCTCCAAACGGGCCTACCAGTTCTGGGAAGAGCGCGGACGGCGCGAGGGGACCGATTTGGGCGACTGGTTCGATGCCGAGGCCGAGGTGATGGAAGAAATTCATGAAGCACGGGAGTGACGCCGGCGTGGGCGGGGACATCGGCACGATCTCCTCGCTGGCGTCACTGCTCGCGCGCTTGCAGGCGGTGGCGAGTGAACCGGCGTTCAATCTGCAACGGCAGCGGGCGCTCAGCATCGCCTTGCGCCCCTACACGGAGGGGGCGATGCTCCCGCCGCTGGCCGAGGAACTGCGGCTGGCGGAACAGTTTCTGTTCGCCGATTACCTGCCGGACGACGGCCAGCCGTCCCTGATCGAACAGGTTCGCGATACGATTACCACGCATGTGCCGGAAGAGGAGCGGGCCTGGCTCGATCCGTTCCGCCACTCGAACATGGATCTGCTGGAGGCGGTGTCCCTGCCGGGAAAGGACCGCCTGGAGCTTCGCTCGCTGGGGAGCGGCCGGACGTATCACGTGGAGTCCGGCGCGCTGGCCCGCCGCTGCAGGCCCGGCCAGGTGTTGCTGACGCGGGTGGTCCGCGCGGGGGATCGCACGGTGATTCCCGGCACGGCGCTGCTGCTGTCGGCCTCCGCGGGCCGCGCGCTGTTCGAGGGCGTGAACGAATGGCGCCGCGCGCTGGAAGCGGAAGCCGGCTCCTTCGAATTGGGCGAGTGGGAGGAATTCGTCAAACGCTACGGCCATGTGCTGCTGTGGCGGTTCGCGCAGGTCCGGCTCGAAGCGCTGGTCCGCGCCGAGCTGGCCACCAGATACCGGGCGACGGACGGACGGCCGTTTCTCTATGCGCTGGCGCTCTACGAGCATCACGAATACTCGTTCTTGAGCGAGGGGCTGTCGAATCTGGAGGGGTGGAGGAAGGAAGCGGGCGGTTTCCAACAGGCATCCGTCCGGAGCTGGGTGCAGGCGGGCGACGATGCGGCGTCGCCGGCGGCGCGGCTGACGCTCACGCCGGCGCAACTGTTCG
>MHEU01000045.1:25005-25850 GCA_001805245.1 Nitrospirae bacterium RIFCSPLOWO2_02_FULL_62_14
GAGTCCGGTGCAATTCTCGACCGGGTCAAGCACCGGCTGGCGTCGGCGTTCGGGTTTGCGCTCCACTTCTGCGGGGAGGCGGTCACGGTGCCTCCGCACGAACTGCAGGAGGTGAATCTCGAAGACGAGGATCCGTCCCCGCGTTCGGTCGTCGTCACGCCGGAGGCGGAGCAGGAACTGCTGTCGGCGTTTCTCGAGTCGGTCTATATGGAGTGGGCCGACAGGCCGTCGCCCTCGCTGGGCAGCCAGACGCCGCGCCACGCCATGGGCACCGCGGACGGCCGCGCGAAGGTGGCCGCGCTGATCGGCTCGTTGGAGCGTGACGATCCCGCCGCGCGCCGCACGGGAAAGTCCGGCTACGAATACAACCGCCTCCGGGCGCATGTCGGATTGTGAGGAAGGGATAGAGGGGTAAAGGGGTAAAGGGGTAGAGGGATAACGTGGGTAATTGGCAAAAGAGATAAAGATGCTGAGGCCACAGCAAGAAATTCAATCGAGGTACGATTTGTCCTGCTCGCTACCCCGCTACCCCGGTTACCCCCTTACCCCGTGGGCGTGCAGGAGATGAATTGGTGAACGAACATAACCCGCAGTTGGCAACCATTCTGGCACAGTGTCGAACGGACCCGCCGAACGTGCTTGATACGTTACTGGCGGTCCAGGCGAAGATCGGCCACGTCCCGCAAGCGGCCCTGCCGGAAATCGCACGGACCCTGCAGGTCACGGAAGCCGACATCCTCGGCGTGCTGACCTATTATCCCGAGCTGCGTACGAACCCCACGGGCCGGCATCTGATCCGCGTGTGCACCGGCGAGTCCTGCATGGCCAACCATTGCGGCCGTCTG
>MHEU01000046.1:0-9244 GCA_001805245.1 Nitrospirae bacterium RIFCSPLOWO2_02_FULL_62_14
AGCCACATCCCTGCACGCATGCTCTGCTGTCTCATAAGCCCTCCTTTTTTGTGGACCATCCACGATGGGAGCATCGTATCGAGATGCGGCAGAATGCTCCCTGATGCCTATCAGAAAGGAACATGATCTTCGTCAGGCTTGTCATCGCTTGCGCGCCAGGTGCGGCCGGTTCCATGACTCATTTCTCAGGAGGTTCAGCGCGCGTCGGGAATCGGCAGGGGGCTAGAAAAACCGAGATTCGGGCACCAGTCCACTTCCGCCTGCCGGGCGAGCTCTTGCAGTTGCGCCTCGAGGAATGCGCCGCTTTTCCCCTGCGCAATGCCGATGCAGCGCGTGCACAAAAATTGACAGGGAGAGAGGCAGGTCTGATCCGGACATCCGCCGAACTGGTTGAGCCGGGCGGAAAAGCGCAGGCAGTGCTCATGGGGGTTCGTCTCGGCGAGGCTTTCCTGGTAGCAAATCAGTGCGGTCCAGAACCGGGGCAGGCTGGAAACCTCCCGCTCGTCGATGGTCACCCGCGCGCCGGGCAGATTGGTCAGCTCGCCGACGAGGGGAACCACCACTGCCAACGAAGCGGTCAGATCGGGAAAGGTCGCCGTCAGCGTTTTACCCGCCCCCTCTACTTTGGTTCCCAGGATGGGCGCCTTCCGCGCCAGGACGAGCGCATGGCTGAATGCTTCGGCCTCAGACTCCGGAATCACGGCGCAGACTCGAATGGGCTGACCCATCACAATCCTTTCAGTATTTCATGGCCGGGCGTCCGGAGAAAGCAGGGCCATGTCCTTCTTGGCGTCGCGCGCGCAGCGGAAGCCCATCCAGTTGATCTTCACCGTCGGGTCCGTCCCGTTGCGCATGGCCGCCCGCACGGTCGTGGTGCTGTCCATCCAGCCGCCCCCGCGGAAGGCCTTTTGCGTGCCGCGCTCCGGCCCCCTGGGGTTCCGGTCCGGCGCGGTGGCGTAATAATCCTTGTCGTACCAGTCGGCGACCCATTCGGCGACGTTGCCGATCATCTGGTGCGCGCCGTAGGGGCTGACCGCATTCTCATACTTGTCGACGGAAATGATCGGCGGATAGAGCAGGAGCCGCTCGGGGCGGTCCCGCACGGGACCGGAGAGCCCTGTGCGCCCGAAATTCGCGCGGCTGAGGCCGGCATGCTGATTCCCCCAGGGGTTGATGCGCCCGTCCTCTCCCCGCGCGGCCTTCTCCCATTCCGCCTCCGTCGGCAGCCGCTTGCCGGCCCATTTACAGTAGGCGTCGGCCTCGTACCACGTCACGTGCATGACCGGATGGTGCGCCATGCTCTCCTGGAAATTGCCGCCGTCGTAGCGCCAGTCCAGAAGCGGCGAGCGGCCGGTGGCCAGGACGAACTTGAGATACTGCAGTGCCGTCACTTCATACTTATCGATCTCGAAGGCATCGAGTTGCACGCGGCGCTGCGGCAACTCGAACGGGTACGCGTTCCGGTCCACTTTCCTGTCGCTGCCCATCAGAAACGGGCCGCCCGGCACCGGCACCATCTCGCTCTTGGCCGGGATCGTCTTGACCCGCTCCATGGCGATTCGCTTTCCCTCCGGCGTCCATTCCACCGTGATGTCCTGGGTATCCAACCCCCAGGCGAGGCTCGCCACCGCCAATAAGGCGGCGACCACGAGAATCACGTCGAACACCCGTTCGAACGCGCTCCGCTCCTCATAATGATCAGTCCGCATGATAACGGCCTCCTTGTTTATGAATAGGCAATAGGCGATGGGCTATAGGCCATAGGTAAGATGCGGAGAGCGAAAACACCTCCTCCGCTTCGGTCTTGCCCATTGCCTATTGCCCATAGCCTATGACCTGCGCCGAGTGCGCGCAGCGAAATCCGAGCAGATAACTCCATCCATCGGGCGCCTTGGCGCCGCGCCCGGCCGAGCGCGCCACTTCAGGGTCTTCGTTCCACGAGCCGCCGCGAAACACCTTCTCTCCCCCCTTGCCCGGTCCCGGCGGATTACGATCCGCCCCCTGCCGGTAATACTGCGGATCGAACCAGTCGGCCACCCATTCGCCGGCGTTGCCCGCCATCTGATAGACCCCGTAGGGACTCACGCCCCGGTCGTAGCGATTGACGTTCGCCAGCGGCGGATATTTGACGCCCCGCTTGGAGCCGGAATGGGCGATGTTGCTCTTCTGCCAGCCGGCCGGTTCATTGCCCCACGGAAAAATCCGCCCGTCCGTTCCCCGCGCCGCCTTTTCCCACTCCGCTTCGGTCGGCAGGCGTTTGCCTGCCCATCGGCAGTAGGCGTTGGCATCCTCCCAGCTCACGCCGATCACGGGATGCGCCGCCATCTTGTCCGGGAAGGGATCGCCGCGCCAATAGGGAGGGCCCGCCCGTCCGGTCGCCAGCACGAAGCGCAGATAATGCACGTTGGAGACTTCGTAGCGGTCGATTTGAAACTCATCCAGATGGACGCGCCGTTGCGGCTGCTCCTGCGGGCCGGCATCCGGGTCCACATGGTAATCGCTGCCCATGAGAAACCAGCCTGCCGGGATGCTCACCATGCCGTCGGGAACCGGCAGGGCCGCCAGCCTCGCCGCCTCCGCGGCGTCTCCGGACGGACGCCATTTGGGCAGGTCATGGTCGGCGCGCGTAACGGTCGCAGCCGTCACGCTCAGGGTAACAATGGCCGCGACCGCGTAAGGCGTCAGGCGTGAAGCGTAAGACGATGTCTGATCGGACGCCTTTGAAATCCGCCGCATCCACTCCTCCAGTCTCACACCCGTCACCCCTTAGCCTCACCCCTCACGTGTTCAGTGATGCTGCTTTTTGATCATCGGATCGATTTCCCTCTTCGTTTCCTCGGTCACGTTGTAGCGATTGTACGCGTGCTCCAACACCTCGTTGGCGTAGAGCCGCCCTGTCGGGGCCGGGACTGCAATATTGGCCTCCACGGCTCCCTTCGAGCCGATCGTGACGGTTTGCTCGATCCGGCTGCGGATATAGGGATGCCAGACAACCAGCTTGTAGGTGCCCGGCGGCACATCGGACATGATGAACCGGCCCTGCTCGTCCGTCTTGGCAAAGTACGGATTGGTGACGGCCAGGCCCCAGCTTTCCATGTAGGCGTGGAAGCCGCATTGCATGACGAAGATCCGGCGGCTCTTGCTGAGATTGACCAATTGCTTCATCGGCGCGCCGGCTATGTGCTTGTGATACATCGCGGCATCGCTGCGATCCTTGAAGTTGCGAGGGTGCTGCGGATTCATCGGCAGCGGCACATTGAACAGCACGCGCGGTCCCAGGTGGGAGGTCTCGTAGGCCTGAATGTCGTGCATGACGGGGTCCATGTTGACCACCGTCACCGATTGATCGTCCCGCACGACCGTCGTGAACGGGATGAAGAGGCAATCTTTTGCTTCGATTTGCTGCTGGCCCCCTGCGCCGAAGGGTTTGCCTTTGCCGATCCCCTCCAGATAGACCACCACATCGCGAAACTCGCCCGCCGGCCCGACCTGGAACGGTTGCAGGATGCGCCAGCCTTGCCCGTCGGAAATGCGGCCGCAGTACAGAGGGTCCGGCAGCGTCGTCAGGTTGTAGCCCTTCGGCTTGGGCACCTTGCCGATGAGCGTCACCTTGCCGGTGAGCGTCCCGCCGTCCCTCACGGTGATGTCCTCGTAGGCGAAAACGGGCGCCGCGCCGGCCAGCAGCAGGGCCAGCGCCGTCGCAAGAATGGTTCGTCTTTTCATGATTCCGGCCTCCTCTTGGATGAAGTAGGTTGAGGTTGAGAAAATCTTGGCCCCACACTCAACACTAACCTAAGCCTCGGCCTGATTGAAAGAGTACGGGGGAGCCACATGGTTACCACGCGGCTCCCCCGTCCCGGTGTTACACCACCCGTCCGGCGCTTATTTCAGCGCCGTCGGGATAGCCTGACCTTCCGGCTGCGACTCCGCGCGCCGACCGCCAGCCGACCCTTTATAGAGCGACTGGATCCGGCTGTCGCCGGCCGGCAGGACACGGAGGTAGCCCCACTGCCCGGACTGTGTGTAAGGCAACCGCTGGTTGGACCAGACGTAATCGCCCGTCAACCGGGCCGGTCCGCCCACGCCACTGCGCAGGAAGACGTCCAGCGTCTCGGACCCTGAGTACTCGACGACGCTGATCTGATCGGCACCCGGCATGTAGGGCTCGATCGGCCACTCATGGCCCTCCACCGAGAATATGCCGTTCTGTTCGTTGTTCGCGCCGATCACGTGGATCCGGACCGCATCGCCCACGTGCGCCTCGATGAGCGGCGTCACGGGGTCCTCCGGCTTGTCCACCTTGCACGGCATGAACACCTTGTCGAGGCTGCATCCCTGCTCCTCGCGGAACTTGTACGGTTCCGACCGGTAGTTCACCGACGTCAGACCCGCCACGTTCTGCACGTAAGGCATGAAGGCCGTCCCGATGATGTTGTCCTCGTCCTGGAAGAACAGCGCGATGTCGCGGTAGTTCGTCTTACCCGCGTTCTCCGTCAGGCTGCGGTCGACGATCACGTCAGCCCGCCAGCTGTTCTTCTCGGAGATATCCTGACCCGTCACCGGATCGCGGTACTGCGACCCGCGCGGCCCGACGATGATCGCGCCGTACAATCCGTTGCGGGGATTGACCACGATGTTGCCGCCGTCCCACACCAACGACGTCGTCTCCTTGTTCGCAGGATGCGCGTAATAGGTATAGGTGCGGCTGCCGCCGGGAGCCACGGTCTGATCGCCGCCGTTGTTGCCGACGTTCAGGCCCTGGCTGTCTTTCGGATCAAAGGCCAGGCCCGGCGCAAAGAAGGACGCCTTGCTCTTGGCCATCTTGTTCTTCAGATTCACTTTGATGCAGTCGCCGAGGTTGACCCGGAGCGTCAACGGATGCGGCGTCACGTTGGCCGCTGTCCGCTCGGCTTCACCCTCGAGCGCAAAGATCTTGCCTTCCGGCATGGTCATTTCGATCTTTCGCTCGAAGTCCACCTCGATGGCGTCCGGCGCCTTCGCGTTCAGCTTCATCGGGCGGTCCAACGCCGTCACGCTGAAGTTTTTCACCGGAGCGTCGGCCGGGCACACCGCGGACGGAACCGCCGGAATGTCTCCCGGCCTGGTTCCGGACGGCAGTTTTTTCAGGTCGGCCGTTTCCTTGTCGAGCACGCGGAAGATGCCCCATCCGCCTTCGGCGAAGTGCGAACTCCGGCCGTTGAAGTGGATGTAGTCCCCCGGCATGCCCTGGAACCCGCCCGCCTTGGACACGAGGTCATACCGCTCGGCGATCCCGACATGGATCGAGTACTTCCGATTGGCATCCCCGGCGTACCGCTCGGTCAGGAAGGTATGACCGGCCATCGTCCAGACGTGCGATTCGTTCATGAGCTGGTGCAGCAGCCGGAACACCACCGTGTCCCCGACGTAGGCACGCAGCATGGGGGTGTCCGGATCCCCGTGAATGGCGCTGTTGAACAGCACCGAGGTATCCGGGTTGTTGGCGAGCCGCTGCGCAAACGGTTCGGCGCGGAAGTTCAGTCCGCTGCCGGTCGTGTGCGTGCCGCCGTTGATGTACGGATTCGGCGCCAGCAGAATTTTCTCCGGCATCTGGAAGGACACGGTCTTGCCCGCTTCCAGCGCCACTTCGATCGGCTGTCCGGGCGGATTTCCCGCCTGGATCACGTTCACGGTATGCGGCACCGTGTCGTGGATCGAAACCATCAGCTCGCGGAAGCTGCCGTTGACCCCGTAGCCGATCGGCTCCGTGCTGTGGATGTCCGCGATCGGACCGCTCCACACCAGTTTGCCGTTCTTCGGATCATGGTAGGTGCTGCCGAAGGGCTCCACGATCGTCACGCCGAATCCGCCATGGGGCCAGGTCGTCGCGCCGAACGCGTGGTCATGCCAGAACACGGTTCCCAGATCCACGTCCACCCACCACCGGTAGCGGACGAATTCCGGCGTCACGATGTCGCCGGCCGGATGGTTGTTCTTCAACGGCTTCACGAACGTGATCGTGTCGCCGCTGATCTCCTTGATCCGCGCGATTTCCGCGCAGCTCTTTTCCCGCTGCAGCGACGTGGTGGCGTCCTTGATCGGCTCCAAACAATCCGCGCCGACCTGCAGTTCCGTGTTCACATGATACTTCGTGGCGCCGGTCGCCATCCTGACCTTGATGGACTTGGCTCCGGCTTTCACGGATTCCGTGAGCTTGGAGTTCATCGGCACCGGCAACCCATGCTTGTTCTTCTTCTCGTGCATGGTGTAGGGCCGGACCGACATCTCGTATTCAAATCCCGAGATCACTCCGTCCGAGTTCCCTGTATCGAACTGGAAGAAGTGCGGGTGGATGTTGATCTTGGACGACTGGAAATTCGTGTACTCGTCGTCGTCCCATTCGCTCGTGAGAATCGAGTCCACGCAGTCATACACGTTCGCGCGGATCACTAGCGGGAGCTTCATATCGTCGTTGGCCCGGGTCAGCCGTTCTTCCTCGGCCAGCACGTAGATCAGGCCGTCCTTGTCCACGATCGGCGGCTCCTTCCCCTGCTTCTTGGACAGGGTGATGGGCATCCGGAGGAACTTGATGTTGTAGAACTTCTGGTTCGCATTGTCCGGACAGAGGCTCCAGCGGCCGTTCTCGCCCGGCTTGGCCGGCTCGCTGGTCCGCTCGCCGTTTTCCTCCTGGTGGATCGGCTCGAGCCACGGCGCACCGCTGTGGTTCGCCGAGAACGGATTGCGCTTGCCGAAATGCGGTTTGAACAGCGGCCAGGCCATCTTGCCCGTCAGCGGCTCGAAGAGAATCGCCGGCCGGGTGCTGTCCGACCACTTGTCCGCGGCGGGATACTTCGGATACTTCGCGGTGCTCTCCCGCTCGCCCTTCGCCACATCGCCGTCCCATTTCCAGTCCCACACGGTGGCGTCATAGGACATGATCTGGCCCTTCTCGTCGTCCGTGTGGCCCGGCTTGCCTTGCGCCGGCAGGAACATCTCGACCCAGTCCTTGACGTTGACGATGACCGGATCGGACTTCCAGTTGGTCTTCTGGTTCCTCGGCACGATCTTGAACGTCTTGCCGAACCAATCGACCGTCGTCCCGATGAGCTTGTCGGACGTGACACCCATCTGGATCCGGCCCTGACGATCCGGCAGCTCCCGGAGATCCGGCATGGTGTCGGTGCGGCTTGCGCCGACTTGCAACGTGTTGTACACGCGGCCGTAACCCCACATGCCCGCCACATAGTGGTGCGCGACGTGGCAGTGGAACAGGAACTCGCCCGCGAGGTGCTGAGACTGCCCCGCGCCACCCTCGGCTTCCAGATCGAGCGCCTCGGAGGGCCCGATCACTTCCACGTCCACGCGATCGGACTTGGTCCGGACGACCGGGTACTTGATCGGTCCGTCCGCCCCCGCCGCCCAGAAGTCCTGATCTGAGGCGCGCGGGCTGCGCTGCCACCGGATCGACCCGCTGTGCGGATGGTGGGAGTGGAACACTTCCGACCCGCCATGCACGATCCGCCACTTGGTCGGATCGCCCAGGTAGCCGCGCGGGATCGTGGTGGGCGTATCGCCGAACGTATAGGCGCTGTACGCCATCGACTCGTCTTCAAACCCGAAATACTCGTGCTGCAGATGCATCTCGTCGATGCCGAAGGGCTCGCTACGATAGTTCAACGCGCGGCCTCCCGGTCGGTAGGCGTCCGTGAGCGGATCGCGTTGCGGCAGGAAGTCGCCCTTCTTGTTCAACGGACGGAACGCCTCGTCCCCGATCTCGTGATAGAAAATCACGTGCTCGCGGAAGTCCGGGCCAGAGCCGTTGTCGATCATTACCTGCCAGCCGCTATCGGCCGACGTCGCTGCACCGGTGCCGAGCGGTTCCAGGTACTTGGACCCCTTCGGCTCCACGATGAAGGCGCCGAACAGGCCCAGCACGGTCAATTCGCGATCACGGCTGTAGGAGTGAAACTGCCGCACGCCTTCCTGCGTGTTCGGATGGATGTACCACTCCATCTCCACCGTCTTGCCGGGGGCCACGACGGAATCCGAATTCGTGGTCGTCGCCGCCTTGCCGGTCGCGCTGATGATCATGCCGGCCGATTGAATGTGCAGGCTGCCCGATTCATCCGCCATCTGG
The DNA here is from genome assembly GCA_001805245.1 of Nitrospirae bacterium RIFCSPLOWO2_02_FULL_62_14. Lineage (GTDB taxonomy): Bacteria > Nitrospirota > Nitrospiria > Nitrospirales > Nitrospiraceae > 2-02-FULL-62-14. Next base: position 8,117 of record MHEU01000046.1, read on the forward strand.
TTGCGCAGGGTGATCTTGACGCAATCGCCCTGGTTGGCCCGGATGGCGAGGGGCTGGATGATGTCGCCCTGGAGGCCGGTATTCACCGCCCCGGGGTCAAACCCTTCCTTTTCGCGCGCTGCCTTGTTTTTCGCTTCTTCCGCGCGCACCTGGTCCACATGGTTCGTCAGCGCGTACATGTAGCCGGGATAGAAATCCTGCCACCGATTCAGCGTGATCTCGACGTTGATCATCGAGATGTCGTAGTGCTTGGTCGGCACGCCCTCCGGACACCGGCCGCCGGTTGTGGACACCGGCTCCACCTTGTTGTCGGACATCAGCAGGAAGCTCGACCCGTCCTGCCCCATGTACTGGTGCATCATGGAGGTGTTGCCGAACGCGCCGGACGTCTGGTGGCTCTTCCCTTCGCGCTGCATCTGCGCATCCAGGTTCTGCATCAGGCGGTGGTGCTGGGCCTCAACCTGCGCGGACCGCTCGGCACGCCCTTCGATCGTCTCCTCGACGATCGTCTGGCCCTTTAATTGCTGCTGCCAGCCGATCGAGGTCGCTTTGGGCGAGACGGCATGGCCCTCGTGTTGACTCTCGCCCGCAAACACAGCCGGTGATCCCACCAGGCTGCCTGCCAGCGCGAGAACAGGCAGCGTGCGGCATGCACTCTGCCGGAAATACTGACGTAAAGCCTTCATGATATGGCCTCCCTTTAACTGACTGAGTGAATAGTACATAGTGATAAAATGATAAACTGTCCCTGTTCTTAACTCGGCCTATGTCCCGCTTTGATTCCCTTTTCTAAATTTAAAACCGGCGAAGGGTCCTCCGTGAGGAGGGGTCTAGGGTAAGTCGGAGGCCGGTCCAAGCTACACCCCACCCTTCACCGGCGGTGCTTACTACCGCAACAGTCATGCCTGAAATTGACAGTGTTGGAAGAATAATTTTCCCTTTGTAAGACCATCATTTAGACTTAATCGTTTCCTATATTTTTGTATGAGCTATGGGAGAATTTCTACAATTCTGGACAACCATATAGGTTCATAGAATGATGTTGAATGATTTCAATAAGATGGAGTGTCCAGCTTGCTGGACACTGATAAAATAAAAATGGGGAAGAATGGGGCAATTGAAAAGTGA
>MHEU01000046.1:9401-9568 GCA_001805245.1 Nitrospirae bacterium RIFCSPLOWO2_02_FULL_62_14
CACGCTGCGCAAACCTGGTTCTTCCGCTGCCACCGGCTCGGCCGTTTTGAAGAAATCCCGAGCGGTGAGTCTCGACCCCTGCGCGGTCACGACCGCGCGCTCGACGGCATGCTGCAACTCGCGGACGTTGCCCGGCCAGGGCGCGCCGGCCAGTTCCCCCGCAGCCT
>MHEU01000046.1:9765-22045 GCA_001805245.1 Nitrospirae bacterium RIFCSPLOWO2_02_FULL_62_14
GGCCGTCAGATCCTTGTTCGAGGCTGAAATGACGCGCACGTCCACCTTGATCGTCCGGTTGCTCCCGACCGGCTTGATTTCCCCTTCCTGCAGCACCCGCAGCAGCTTGGCCTGGAACTGCGGGCTGGTGTCCGCGATCTCGTCGAGAAAAATCGTCCCGCCCGTCGCTTCTTCAAACAGGCCCTTCTTCGTGGCATGCGCGCCGGTGAACGCGCCCTTCACGTGTCCGAACAGTTCGCTTTCGAGCAGCGTTTCCGTTAGCGAGCCGCAATCCACGACGATGAACGGCTGGTCACGCCGATAACTGAGTTGATGGATCGTCCGCGCCGCCAGTTCCTTGCCGGTGCCGCTTTCCCCCTGGAGCAACACGGTCGCCTGACTGTCGGCCACCAGCTTGATCATCTCGAGCAGTTGCCGCATCGGCGCGCTCTGACCGATAAGATTTCCCGCCTGATCCGGCCGTCCGGATGGCGCCGGGACCCTGCCGCTCAGGAGCACCAGCGCCGCGCCCGCACGCTGATCGCCGGCCATGAGCGGATAGGCCTGTTTCATACCGCAGGCGCTGCCGTCTCCGCCGGCCGTGCAGGACACCGCATGCACGTCAGACGCGGTAAAGACTTCCTGGGCCGAACAGGCCGCACACGGATCTGACTGGCGCAAAATCGCCTCGAAGCATTTGGCTGGACGCGCTGGAGGGCCCGCCTGGCCGGCGCCGGACCAGGCCGCCTGATTCGCGTAAATGACGGTTTGATCGGGCCCGATCACCATGATGCGATCGGATGATCCCTCGGCCAGCAATTGCAGCGCCTCAAGACGCGCGGCAAGGATGGTGTCTGGATGTGAGGGCGTATGGATATGAGATCCGGCCATCTCGTTTATTAGCGAAAAGCTAATAGCAAACAGCTAATAGCCAAGAATGCACCACGTCTAAACTCTTCCGGCTATTCGCTACCCGCTGCCCGCTATTCGCCCTCCTTTCGATGGTCCAGCAACTGTTTGATCGAGTCTTTCAATTCGTCCATGCGGACCGGCTTGTCGAAATAGGCGGAGATGCCGAATCGCTGCGACGTCTCTTTGACGCTGGGATCGCCGAAGGCCGTGATCAGAACGATCGGACAGTTCGGCAGGACGATGCGCAGGCGGCCGATATACCCGAGCCCGCCCCCCGGCATTCGCAAATCGGTCAGGATAAGGCTGGGACTCGTTTCCCGGGCCCGCTCAATGGCCTCATTCCCGTCTCCGGCTTCGACGATCCGGCACCCCAAATCCCGAAGCTCGTCACAGAGCAGACTGCGCATCTCCTTGTCGTCCTCCGCCACGAGCAGCACTTTCTCACCATCAGTTTTCACCGTATCCTCCGCAAGAAACACCCCCGGCTCTGTTTTCTTACATGCAAAGAATGTGCTGTTCCCGGCCGGTAGTTTCGGCTGCAATTACGGCTTCTTATGAGGATTACGAGTGGAAGAGGACTTGGGCTGATGCCAAAGGCTACACCTGATGGAGAAACGTCGGCGCAAGATACCCCAATGAGGAAGGGAAGCTGATGGCGTGGCAGATGACTCGGAGCTTATGGCATATGGCCTATGGCCAGGAAACCCAAGAGCGTATGGCGTATAGCTTATGGCTGAAAAGCCCAAGAGCCTATGGCTTATAGCTTATGGCCTGAACCGTTAGCCATTTGCCATAAGCCATTAGCTCTTGATCTTATGCCATACGCTATGTGCTCTTCGCTGCCGGAAGAGTGATCGTGAAGGTGGTGCCTTTACCGGGCTCGCTTTCAACTGCGATCGACCCGCCGTGCTCTTGCACCATGTTGTGGACGACCGTCAGCCCCAGGCCGGTTCCCTTCCCCGCCTCCTTGGTTGTGAAGAACGGATGGAAGATTTTCGGGAGGTCTTCCGTCGGAATGCCGTGCCCGGTATCGGCGATCACCGCCTTCACATGGCTGCTGACCCGCTCCACCGAAATGCGCAGCATGCCTCCGTCCGGCATGGCGTGGAGCGCATTGATGAAGAGGTTCAGAAAAACCTGGCTCATCTGGTCGGGATCGGCATGGACGTGCACCGGGTGCAGCGCCGTCTCGTAATGGCTCTCGACCGTGATGCCGGACCGCAGGATCCGGTCCTGCAGCACTTCGAGACAATCTTCGATGATTAGGCCGAGGTTGACCGCGCGGGGCTCGCCGGGCTTGCGCCGCGCGAAGGTCAGCAACTGGTTCATGATTTTGGTAATGCGTTCGACCTGCGCCGTGATCGTCGCGAGTCCCTTTCTCGTTGCCTCATCGTCCGTCTTGCGCATGAGCTGCTCCGCGCGCCCCAGGATCACGTTCATGGGCGTGCCGATCTCGTGCGCCATGCCGGCCGCCAGCGACCCGACCTCCGCCAGCCGCTCGGCCTGGCGAAGCTGCTGCTCGACGCGCTGCCGCTCCGACACATCCCGGAGGATGACCGTAAAATATTTCCTTCCATCCACGGCGATCTGTGAAATCGACGCTTCGGCCGGGAACTCTTCTCCATTGGCGCGGAGGCCCATGACGACTCCGGGGGCCCCCATTTTGCGGCTGGTCGTGCCGGACCTGCCGAATTCATTGACGTGCTCGTGGTGCGCCTCGCGGAAACGCTGCGGGATGAACCGGCTGATAGGCTGACCGATTGCCTCGGCCGCCGGGCACTGAAACATCCTTTCAGCCGCCAGGTTGAACAGCACGATGTTCTGCCAGTCGTCCACCGTGACGATGGCGTCCATGGCGGATTGAAGGATGCCGTTCAGCCTCGACTCGCTGTCGGTGAGCTGCCGTTCCAGCGACTGCCGCCCCATCACCGCTCCCAGTAATGCGGTTTCGGCATAGGCACGGGACTCAACGGCCGCTTCTCTGGCTGTCATGGCCTGTTCGAGCGCCGTCTCGGCATTCGTGAGCCCCAGCTGGATACGCTTGTGATACATCAACCCCGCCGCAATCCCCCACATCATCAGCATGCCGATGGCGCGATTGAGCACGGCGTACTGCATCAACAGGCCTGCCGGCTTCAGGAACAAGACAAGCCAGATAAGGCCGGTGGCGATGACACAGAAGTAGACCGGATCCCGTTTGCGCGGTGAGAGAAACGTCAACAGCAAGGGGATGACATACAGCGCCGCGGCCGCGATTCCGACCGGAGTCAGCAGGTCGAAGAGAAGAATGCCGGCGGTCAGCAGGACCAGACCGCCGTAGAGCAGGACACCCTGCCTGTTGAAGGATGACATCACGCTGTCAGCGCCACGTGCATGGAGGGTGAGAAGAAAGGGCTAGCCCTCGTGATGGGCCTTGCCCTCGATTTCGCCGAGCTTGCGGTAGAGGGTCTTCCGGTCGATGCCCAGAATCTGCGCGGCCTGATACTTGTTCCCGCCGGTCTTGTCGAGAATGCGGAGGATATATTCTTTTTCAACTTCATCGAGCGGGAGGGTCCGGTCGGCGGCCTCGTCGATCACTTTCCGGTCTCCACGCGAACCGTGAATGGCCGGCGGCAGGTCCTCCGGCACGACCTTCTCGCCGTGCGTCAGTGTCACCGCCCGCTCGATGACGTTTTCGAGTTCGCGCACGTTGCCCGGCCAGGGATAGTCCATCAACAGCGCCAGCGCCGACTCGCCGATGCCCTTGACCGCCTTCCGGCTCGCCTCCGCGCATTTCTTCAGAAACGCATCCACCAGCAGGGGAATGTCCTCCCGCCGCTCGCGCAGCGGCGGCATCCTGATTTCGATCACGTTCAGGCGGTAATAGAGGTCCTCCCGAAACCGCTTGGCCTTCACTTCGTCCGTCAGCGACAGATTGGTCGCGGCGATAATCCGCACATCCACGGCGACGGCCCTGGTCGAACCGACCCGCCGGATTTCCTTCTCCTGGATGGCCCGCAACAGCTTGGCCTGCAGCATGACCGGCAGTTCGCTGATCTCGTCCAGAAAGAGCGTGCCGCCGTTCGCTTCCTCGAACAGCCCCCGCTTGTCCCCCTTGGCGTCGGTGAACGCGCCCTTCATGTGGCCGAACAGCTCGCTCTCCAGCAGGGCCTCCGGAATGGCCGCGCAATTGACCGGCACGAACGGACCGCCCCGACGATCGCTGTTGAAATGAATCGCCTTGGCCGCCAGCTCCTTGCCGGTGCCGCTTTCGCCGGTGATGAGCACGTTGGTCTGGCTGTCCGCGACGCGCCGGATGAGGTCGAAGACCTCCCGCATCGGTTTGCTCTTCCCCAGGATATGATGAAAACTGAACTCCTCGCGCACGGCACGACGCAACTGCTGGACCTCGCGGCGCAGTCGCGCATCCCGGACCGCCTTCTCCATCACCAACGCCATTTCCTCGTTCTTGATCGGCTTGGTGACATAGTCGTAGGCCCCGTGCTTCATCGCGTCGATGGCGGACTCCACCGAACCGAAGGCGGTCATGATGATCACGTTGGTGCCCGGATAATCCCGCTTCACTTCGTTGAGCAATTCAAGCCCCTGCATTCCCCGCATGCGAAGATCGGTCAACACGACGGCGCAGTCCTCCTCGCCGAGTTTCTTCAGGGCCTCGCGCCCGTCGGATGCGGCTGCAATGCGATACCCGCGCTCCTGCAGTTCATCGCACAACAGCGCCCGCATGTCCTGGTCGTCATCGACGACTAAAATTGTTTCAGCCCGCTCCGGCATGGCGCGATCACTCCTCAATTTCTCTCACTCGGGGGTTAGGCTACCCTGTTTGGGACGAAAAAGGAAAGCCCGGCCGGGAGAAAGACGCTCCCGCCGGGCATCCGACCCTGATCGGCAATTCCTAGCGCGCTTTCTGCCGATCGTGCTTCTCGCCCTTGATGTGGCGGCCGGCGCGGTTCTGCTCGCGATTCAGTTTTCGCCGCTCTTCCTTCGTCACCACGCCGTCCGCCTTCGCCTTCTCCTCATGAGCGGCGATGCGCTCCTGCTGCTTTTGCAACCTGCCGGCTTCGCGCTGGTTCAACTCGCCGCTGGCAACGCCCTGGTCGATGCGCTCTTGCTGGCGCTCCTGCCGGGCGTCAATTCCGGGCGTGTCGGTCTGGGCATACACCGGCTCAGCGACCGCTGCGGCCATCAACGCGGCGAAGAATGCTCTCGTGAACATGACGGGCTCCTTTCGTACAGATGACTGGTGCGGGCCTGTTCCATAGGTCGCGCTTACGCTACTGCGGTTGGCAGGAGTGGTCAAGCAAAGAATAGATCAACGCGGGGGCGACTTGAGCCCCGCTTCATCATTTATATATACTAACGCCCGGCATGAACATCTACTACGGCTGCCGATCCTCTCGACCGACACGGCTTTTCTCGCTCGGTCTCCTCGACGTACCGCTGTGGGTACGCCTGCGTCGCCCTCGCTCGCGAGAAGCCGCGGCGGCCTTCGGTCTCTGCACCCTCGTCACGACATTCACGAACAACCAGGGCTTCCCCCGATGTCTCTGAAAACCGACCTCGCCAGAGCGTTTAGCGCCACCCAATCCTTCAAATGGGACAAGGACAAGGGCTTTAAACTGGCTTCCGGCGCCACCAGCCCCTTTTACGTGGATTGCCGGGTCCTGATGGCCCATCCGGGTCCCCGCGCCCTGGTCGCGCAACTGGCCTTCGACGCCCTGAAGGACCTGCCGGTGGACTGCATCGGCGGACTGGAGCTCGGCGCCATCTCGATTGCGACGGCCATTTCGGATCAGGCCCACCGGAACCAGAGAGACTGGCGGACCTTCGTCGTGCGGAAACAGGCCAAGGATCACGGCACGGGTCAATTGATCGAAGGCGCGGCGACAGCCGGCGACCGGGCCGTGGTGGTGGATGACGTGCTGACCAGCGGCGGTTCGGTGATCAAAGCCGTGCTGGCCGCCCGCGAGGCCGGGCTGAAAGTCTCTCACGCTCTCGTGATCGTGGACCGCCAGGAGCAGGACGGACGCAAGAAGGTGGAAGAACTGGGCGTGACGTTGCTCAGTTTGCTGACGATCAAGGACCTCATGGAGACGTTAGACGTAAAACGTAAGACGTGAGAGGCGACTTCCTCCGCTTTCCGTCTCACTTCTCACGTCTCACGCCTATTTGCACGCAAACTTGATCGCCCAGCGCTTGAGTTCGATCATCTCGGAACCGCCGACATTGTCTTGAATCCGCCGCAACCCCGTCGTCTGTCCCTCTCTCAACACGGTATATCCCTTCGGACATTTCTTCTGCATCAAATCCAGCGCATCGCCGCGGAACGTCGAGACAAGCGAATTGTTTCCCTTATATGGGTAGACAACGACCCCGCCGGTGTCCGTTTCCTGAATGAATTTCACGCCTTCGGAACAGCCGGCCAGCAGCAGGCCCGCCAGCACCGGCACCACCCTTGACCAGCCTCTGAAGCCGCCCGTATGATGAAAAAGATTCGGTGGAGGCCTCTTCGAGGAGGTGCGACGATGAACAGGGGACGATTGCTCGCAGGCTTTGCCATCGGCCTCACGCTGATGATGAGCGGCAGCCAGACTGTTTCGGCCTATCATTCGTATGTCATCTCCGTGCACAAGTTGAAAGCCACGCTCGAAAAAGCGCCGGACCATCTCAATAAAGGTTTCTTCCTGATCGACGTCCGCTCGCCCCAGGAACATGCCGGCGGCGTCATCCCCGGCACGGACCGCAACATCGAGTTCTCGCAGATGAAGACCCGCCACCGCGAGATCGGCGCCCAGCCGGCCGATCACATCGTGGTCTACTGCCAGTCCGGTCGCCGGAGCAATATCGCCGCCGAAACGCTCGCCGACCTCGGCTACAAGCATGTCTACAACGTCAGCGGCAGCATGAACGCATGGGTGGACGCGGGTTACGAGCTCCAACCGGCCACGCGCTAGACGGCTGTTGAAAAAGGCCGCCAACTTCGTTCTCGGTCGCCCGTCTCCCTGCGACGTACCCTAAAAACGTACGCCTCAGTCGCCGGCCTCCCTGCGGCCTCGTTGGCCGGCCTTTTTGATCAGCCTAAATCCAGCTTCACTTAAAAGAAGCGCACCAACTCCTAGAATTAGCATCGGAAGACCAAGGTAAAGTCGTACCGCGCCTGATTGCGTGATAGAGAAAGAAGCTACCGCTCCGAAAACTAGACATGCTCCGGCTGTTAGTGGAAAGAAGAATGATGCGATCACAGCCGGCAATATTAAAAGTGGACATGAAATCAATATCCAGCTTACCAATGGCTCATTAGTGCTGAACGTTAACCCTCCAACAATCATGGTAATGAATAGATGGAAACTTCCGATGGCAAGACCAACAATGAGGTAGGTGATTTTAAAAAATCTCTGCGTTGGAGTCTCTGCCCATATCATCCTCTCTAGTGTTTCGTACATCGTTATTTTCTCGGAAAAACTCCGATCACCGTCGGCAGCGGGACATGGCTGAGCCCCTTCCCGTCCACCAATGGCTGCCAGGCCGCATCCGTGCGGGCGCCCGTGAGCTCCGATCCGATCAGCACATCCGACGAGGCTCCGCCGTCCATCGCCATCGCATGGGAGATGTCGCGAAACCCGTCCCGGAGGCAGACGGCCAACTCCCAGAGCGGCACCTCCCCTTTCGACATGATGACGAGCAGGCGGCCCCCTCGATCCTCCCCCACCACGGTTTGCTGCGCCGCCTTGCCGGACCGGCGCACGCGCGGCGTGCCCCGCCGGTCGAGCAGCATCAGCGATTGCGCAGCCTCCCGGTAGGCCGGCCTGTCGTCATCAAACGCATCGTATCTCAGATCCAGAACGCGTGCTTTCTTCACGCTGGGTGCCAGCGGTTCCGCGATAAACAGCCCCTGCCATTGCCCGTGCCGCTTGCGGCCCAGCGACCTGCCCTCCTTATAGAGCAGTCCCAGGTAGGAAAAGTCGTTCATGAAGAGGCCGGCGTTGAACAGCGCCAGCGCCTTGGTTCGTTGATGCCAGTCGCCAAGCGTCAGCGGCAAGTCCAACCCTTCGTCACGGTAGTGATAGATCGAAAATTGGAAGCGCTCGGGATCGATCCTCACCATATACAGCGGGGGCACCTGCTGGCAGGCTTCGCCCGGCGTCCAGACGGTCACTTCGAGCCCATCGGCCAGCCGGTCCCAGACCACATCTTGGGCAAAAGCATATGAGGAAAGCAGACACGTGCTGAGCGTGAATGCCACAGCAAAGCCAATCCAAGAGAATACCCGGCAAATCATCATTGTTTTCCAAGGATGCTCAAACAGATCATTTTCTCACCCGCCCACCCCGGGTGCGTCAGAACGCACCCCATCCCGAGCGCGGCCGCAGGGAACTCGGAAACCGAGACGTACGTTTTTGGGTACGTCGCAGGGAGACGAGTGACCGAGAACAAAGTTGGAGGCCTGTTTCAGCATCCTACCGAAAAAGATCATTGAGTGCTCCAGCAATGAACGGGAATCGGAAGTGGAACCCCAACGATTGAGCGCGGCGAGGAATGACGCGTTGGCCGGTCAGCAGGAGTTCCTCGGCCATCTCGCCCAGCATCAACTTCATGACAAAGCCCGGGGTCCGGAGAAAGGCGGGTTTGCCGAGGGCCTGCCCCAGGGTTTTTGAAAACTCCGCGTTCGTGACGGGATGGGGCGCGGTGGCATTGACCGGACCGCTGGCCGCATGGTTCAGCAGAAACATCAACAGTTCGACCAGGTCGTCGAGATGAATCCAGGACATCCACTGTCGGCCATGCCCCAGCGGGCCGCCGAGTCCAAGCCGATAGATCGGCAGCATCTTCGTCAGCGCGCCTCCGTCTCTCCCCAGCACCACGCCGATGCGCGGCATGACCACGCGCACGCCCAGCCTCTCCGCGGCGCAGGCCGCGCCTTCCCACTCGCGGCAGAGGCCGGCCAGAAAACCATGGCCGGAGAAGGCCTCTTCCGTCAGTTCTTCGTCGCCGTGCGGGCCATAGTAGCCGATCGCCGAGGCGTTCATCAGCAGCACGGGGCGGGCGTTCAGCTTGGCCAGCGTGGTGACAATCGCGGTGGTGGTGCCTTCACGGCTCTTGCGGAGCCGGTCCTTCGTCTGCGGCGTCCAGCGGCCGTCGGCGATCGGCGAACCGGCGAGGTTGATCACGACGTCACACTCGCCCAGCGCCTTGGCCAAATTGTCCGTCGGTCCCCGGAATCCCTGCCAGGGCACAATATTGACGGCGTGATACACCTTGCCGCGGGCTGTTTCCGGATCACGCGTCAGCACCGTCACCGCATGCCCGGCATTGGCCAGGCGCTGGCAGAGCGCCCGACCGATGAATCCCGTTCCGCCGGCTACGACAATACGCATGGAAAAATCTATTTAGCGGCAGGAGCCGTCACCCGTGCGCTGGTACAGCGTCCCATCAAACTTCACGGCCGGGCCGTAGTAGCTCCGATCTTTCGGATTCATGGACGTCTCATACGGAATCCGCTGCTGCTGGCCATTGCTGAATTGCAGAATCAGCGTGCCGCGCAACTCGTTGCCTTCTGCCGTCCAGCGGCCGCTATTACCACCCTGCACACCGGCCATGCCCGACGAGCCCGAGCTGGATGTTTCGCTGTTGAGTTGGAACAGACCGTTGCTGCACAGCGCCCCGCGCTTCTCGCTGGAATACGAGCCGGAATAGGTGGAGTGGCCGCTATAGGCCGAGTACTGACCAGCCAGGAATTGCGCGGATGATGCGCGCGAGGGTTTCCCCGCCGGTGCTTGCGCAACAGGTGGTGAGGCGGGCTTTCCGGCTCCGCCGATGCGAGTGAGCGTCAACGGCTCTTCCAGATCGCCGCCCGAGACGGTCATCTTCGATCCTTTGAGTGCAAAATTATAGGCTGTCGAGCCGTCGTCTTCGGTGATCACAAGCTTCTTCCCCCGCACCTGCCACTGAATCGGTCCATCCATCTGGCCGGTCCCGTCGGCATTCAGAATCAATTGGAACGGATCGCCGGCGAATTCTCCGCTCCACGTGCCCACCAGCGCCGTATTCGATCCGGCCCACGCCGGAGGTCCCTCAAAAGCAACTATGAATACCGGGACCGCGAACACGACGATTCCATTTTTCATGATTCCCTTAAACTGATCACTGATCACCGACCACTGATCACTTCTTTTCACGATACCCCCAATGCCGCCGACGCTTTCTTGACCGCGCCCGGTTTCACGAAAATCAGGACCGCGAACCGGCCCATGCCGGCGCTGATCGCGTCCGCCGCCGTCACATTGATCTTCGCATCCACCAGGCGCCCCAGGACATCGGCCACGGCGCCAACCCGGTCGTCGCCCTGCACGACGAAGCAGGCCTTCGGTCCCTGCACCTTCCATTTGTTGTACTTCGCCACTTCCTTGAACCGTGCCGGGTCCTCCGGCACGAAATCCAGTTGCGCCTTCTTGCCGCGCGGGAATCCTGAGAACGCGAGCAGGTTCACGCCCGCGCCCTTGACCGCATCCAGCATCTTCACCGCTTCGCCCGGCTTATCCGGCACCGCCACCTTGAAATACTGCACGACTTTAATCGATTCCGCCATGAGACACCGCCTTTCAAATGGATGACTGGAACATGGGTGATTTTACCTTGATAGGAAGGCGGCGAACAGAGGGATAAATTCGTGCTCTCTTTCCACGCTAAGCCATTGTAATATCTGAAAGAAGTTTGGGGTTTGTGTTCCAGGCTGATCAAAAAGGTCTTCTTTTCACCGCCCACCACGGGCGCGTCATGACGCGCCCTTTGCCCCTGGCAAGGCCGCAGAAGCATGCGAGAACGCGCGAGCCCCGCTTGTTCATGACGGTTCGTCGCGAAATCGCGCAGACGCGTCGCGAGACGGGCGCGTGGAGGCGCGAGGAAGGGAGGCGTCCTCTAGCAGGACGTTGACCGACCGAGCGGCGAGCCCGCCCGTCGCAGCAGCGTATCCGCGGTTGCAGCAGAAGCGTTCATGAACAAGCTGGGCTGAGAGGCTTTTTCAACGACCTATTGGCGCTCAACCAACCGGGGCGGCAACTGGTTGACCAGATTCGGCGGGATGATCAACTGTGGAACCTGTTCAGTGTTGTAGACACGACGGGCGACCCTTTGGACCTGCGGCTTGAGGTACTCGAACAACTCCTGCACATCGATTGCGCCATCTCCATTCGCGTCGGCATCGCCGCTCATGCCCTGCAGCGCATAATAGGTAAAGAGCCCGTGGCCTTTGTCCTGATCGGCCAGGCTGAGATGGCTGCCGGAGGTTGCGGCCATGACAACGGCCTTGGCGCTGCTGGCCATCCCCTCGACGGTCAGGGCCATCGGCTTGGCGCCCTTCGCCATCACGGACCGGCCTCCCGTTCCGGAGAAGCAGGAGTCGAGCATCACGATGATGTTTGCCTTCGGCAATTTCTCCAGCGTCTGGTAGAGCCGTTTGAGCGGATAGCCGGTCTGCTCGATGAACGCCGGGTCTCCGTCGTAGGGCACGATGTAGGCCTCCCCGGTCTCGGCCCGGGGCGCGCCATGCCCGGAGAAGTAGACGAACAGACTGGAGTTCGCGTCCACGTTGTTCTTGAGCCAGGCTTCGAAATATTTCTCCATGTCCGACTTCGTGGCCTGTTCGTTCAGACGCAGGATGACATTTTCCTCCCGGTAGCCCGCCTGCGAGGTCAGAAACTGCGCCATGTCCTTCGCATCCCGCGTGGCAAACTCCGCCTTGGGAATCTGCTCGCGGTACTGCTCGATCCCCATCACGATGGCGTACCGGTTCGATTTCTGAACCGAAGCAGGCTGTTGCGGCTTGCCGGCCGGTTTCGCCGCCACCCTGGGAGCCATCCCCGGCTGATAGGCCGCCAGCTCCTGCTTCAGCGTATCGAACACCCCGACGATGGCCCTGTAGATTCCGCGCTGCGCGAGTCCGGCGATTTTCTGTTCGGGACCGATCGGGCTGAAATGATCGCTGGCCGTCGTCGGCCCGGTCCTGGCCCAGAGCAGACGGCCGGTTCTGGCGTCCCGCAGGTTGGCCTCCATGGTCACGGTGATCTCGTAGCTCATGATCGGTGCAAGCGGCTCTCCGAACGTCAGGGGGATCGCGGCAATAAAGATCGCGTTCATGTCGGCGCTGGTCTTCGTATCCGTGACCTGGAGCTGGAGAATCAGGTCCGTGCCGAACTGATCGAGAATGTCCTGCGGGGCAACATACCGGGTATCGGGGGGCAGGAGCACGACGTCGGTGAAGTATTGGCCGGGCCCCAATCCAAGCTTGCGGCGATCGGGATCGGCAAAGGCTCTCTTCAGCGCCTCGCCGGTGATGTGCACGCCGAGACGGGCCGGAATGGGCTTGGCCGGAATTTGCGGCACCGGCTCTTCC
>MHEU01000046.1:22075-40803 GCA_001805245.1 Nitrospirae bacterium RIFCSPLOWO2_02_FULL_62_14
AGCCGGATGACGCCCCGTTTCAGTCCCGGAAGAACCATGCGGCGGAGCATACTGAAGCGGCCAGGATGCGTCAAGCGCCTGCCGGAGAAGCGCGCTGTCGGGGATGGAATCTTTTTACCCGCCGAACGGGAGAGCGGTTGAGGGAGCGACGGCGGTTGCCGGCGCCACGATGTGGGAGAACATCATGGTGGCGGACACCACCCAGTCGATGATCGGCTGCGGATAGATGCCGAGCGCCAGCGTGCCGGCCAGGCTGGCATAGATCACGGCCTGCATCGGCGCCGAAACCGTCAGCGGGGAATTGTCCACCGGCTCATTGATGTACATCTTCTTCACGACGACAAGATAGTAGTACATCGAGATCACGACGTTGATCAGGCCGACGATGAGCAGGACATAGAGCCCTTCCTTGATCGCAGCAATGAAGATGTAGAGTTTGCCGATGAAGCCCGCAAGCGGCGGCACGCCGGCCAGCGACAGCAGAAAGACCAGCATGGCGAACGCCAGGAACGGCGAGCGGCGGTTCAGGCCGTTGTAGTCCTCGATCTCGTCGCTGTTGATCAGGTTGCCCACCGCGATGACGATCGCGAAGGCGCCGAGGTTCGCGAACAGGTACGTCAGCAGATAGAACAGGATCGCATCGCCGCCCATCTTGGTGCCGGCCGCGAGGCCGATCAGCACGTTGCCGATCTGCGCGATGCCCGAATAGGCCAGCAGCCGCTTGATGTTCTTCTGGGCGATCGCGACGATATTCCCGTACGTCATCGACAGAATCGACGCGAGGACCAGCAGCAGGACCCAGGCCGGCTTGAAGGCCGCCAGCGAGATGAAGAACAGTCTCAATAAAATGGCGAAGGCCGCCCCCTTGGGCGCGATGGAGAGGAACGCGGTCACCGGCGTGGGCGCGCCGTGATAGGTGTCGGGAATCCATGAATGAAACGGCGCCGCGCCGATCTTGAAGCCGAGGGCCGCGAAGATCAGCAGGTAGCCGATGATCAATCCGGGCGTCGCCGGCGCGGCGGCGATGTCCGAGAGCACGAGCTTCCCCGTCTCGCCGTAGACCAGGCTGATGCCGTAGGCCAGCAGGCCGGCCGCGAAGACGCCCAGGATGAAGAACTTGAGCCCCGCTTCGTTGGAGGCGGGATCGTCGCGCAGATAGGCGACCAATACATAGAAACCGAAGGTCGAAAACTCCAGCGTGATGAAGATGGACAGCAGGTCATTGGCCGAGGCCATGAACATCATGCCCAGGGCCGACATCAGCACGAGGAAGTAATATTCGCCTTTGAAAAATTTGAACCGCTTGACGTAGTCGATCGAGGCCAGGATCACAAGAATCGTGGTGACGACGATGAAGATCTTGAAGAAAATCGCCATCCGGTCCACCACGAACATGTGGTTGAAGAGGGTGCCGGTCATGCCGGCCCGGTCGAACCAGATGAGATTGGCCAGCACCACCGCCAGCCCGAGCACGCTAAGATAGGCCAGGTTCCGCTTCGGGAACCGCGGCAGGGAGAAATCGATCGTCAAAATGACGCAGAGCCAGAGCGTCAGGAACAGCTCCGGCAGCATCAGGAGCAGATCGGCGGGAGTCAGTGTAAGGCTAAACGTCATGGCTTATAAGGACTTTCTCATCAGTATTCGCCTTCAGCGGCAAGCTATCAGCTGTCAGCTCTCAGTGGAGAGCCTTCTGAACCCCCTCCGCAAGCTGACCGCTGACCGCTGACAGCTGACCGCTGTTCTGCGCAATCGGTACCACCTCCGTGATGCGGGCGATCAGCGGATCGACACCGGCGCGCACCACCTCATAGAAGTGGAACGGGAAGAAGAAGAACCCGATGCTGCAGGCGATCATGAGCAGCAGCGGGAACCGGTCCACCATCGAGACGGCGTCGTGGGCATGCGCGTAGTGCTCGTCCATCGGGCCGTAGAACAGCCCGCGCATCATGCGGAACAGATAGCCCATCGTCAGCACGATGCCGACCACCGCCACGAAGACCTGGAAGGGATACTTGTGCCAGGCGCCGACCAGGATCATGACCTCCGCGATGAAATTGACGGTGCCCGGCATGCCGATTGAGGCCATGCAGGCGACGATGAAACATCCCGAAACGAACGGCATGCGGTTGATCAGCCCTCCGAGGTCAGGGATGTGGCGCGTATGGGTCTGGTCATAGACCCAGCCGGCCATGGCGAAGAGCATCCCAGTCGCCAGCGCGTGCGCGAACATATAGAGCACCGCGCCGCTCAGGCTGATGTAGTCCAGCGCCGCCATGCCGAGGAAGACGTAGCCCATGTGGCTCGAGCTGCTGTAGCCGATGACGTACTTCGTGTCCTTCGCGTAGAAGGCCACCAGCCCGCCGTAGATGATGCTGAAGATGCAGAGGACCGCCGCAATCGGCATCAACTGCCGCGTGAGGTCCGGCATGATTTCGTAGCAGATGCGGATGATCGAGAAGTGGCCGAGCTTCATCAGCACGCCCGCGTGGAGCATGCTGGTGGCCGCCGGGGCCGCCGCGTGCCCGACCGGCGACCAGGAATGCAGCGGCCAGATCGGCGCGATCGACGCAAATCCGAAGAAAATCAGCAGCCAGATCAGCGTGCCGACCGGGCCTTCGAAATGCGCCTGCTGCTTGAGCGCGACGATGTCGAAGGTGTTGAGGCCGGAGAGTTTGTAGATCAGCAGAATGCCCATCAGCGCGACGACCGCCCCCGCCGAGAGGAAGAGGGTCAGCTTCATCGCCGCGTATTCCTTGCTGTTCGAGGCGAAGTTGAAGATGAATCCCACCGAGTCGCGCTGCTTCAGTCCCTCCGGATCGGTCATGGCGAGATAGCCCTTGGTGTGGCTCCCCCAGACACCGAGCAGCAGGTACATTGGGATCACGGACATTTCGTAGAAGAAATAGAGGAAGAACAGATCCAGCGACATGAAGACGCCGATCGTGGCCGCCGCCAGGATCAGCAGGAAAATGTAAAACTCCTTGGTGCGGTCCTTGATGTGCCAGGAGATGAAGATGCCGGCGAACAGCAGAATCGCCGACGCCAGCACCAGCGGCACGCCGACGCCGTCCACGCCAAGATAGAAAGCGATGCCCAGTTCCTTGGACCACTCGTAGCGCTGGACGAACTGGTAGCCACCCTTCACCGGATCGAAGGCAAAGAACATGATCCAGGCGGCGACAAAGCAGATGCCGGCCGACAGGGCCGCCACCAGTCTGACCTGGAGCGCCTGCCGGTTCGGGATGAAAATCAGCCCGATGGCTCCGAGAAACGGCGCGAACAATATAATGAGGAGAATGTAGCCGAGCATTTAAAGCCGTGCCTTTTCGTGTGACATGAGACGTGAGACGTGAGAGGAGGTGCCGGGACGGATGTCGTCTGACGTCTCACGTTTCACGTTTAACGCTCTTGTGGAAGCTGCTGTCGGCGCTGCCCGCTCCAACCGTTCCACGAGCGCCGCAACCGACCCGTTCATCATTCGCAGGAACGGCGACGGGTACAGGCCAATCCAGAAAATCATGACGCACAGGGAGACGGCGATGATCATTTCGCGCGCGTTGAGGTCCGTGATCGTGCGGGGGAGGTTCGGCGACAGCGGCCCGAACATCGCCCGCTCGTAATACCAGAGGAAGTAGGCCGCGCCGAAGATCACGCCCGTGACCGCGAAGACGCCGAAGAGCCAGTAGGCCTGGAACGTGCCCAGCAGAATCAGGAACTCGCCCACGAAGCCGTTGGTGCCGGGCAATCCGATCGAGGCCAGCCCGATGATCAATAAGAATGTCGCCAGCAGCGGAACCTGCTTCGCGGCGCCGCCGAAGGCCGACAGATCCGTGCTGTGCCGGCGGACATACAGGAACCCGGCGATAAAAAACAGGCCGGCCGTGCTGAAACCAAGATTGATCATGGTCAGCAGGCTGCCCTGCAGACCCTGGAAGTTCAGCGCGAAGATGCCCAGCACGACGAAGCCCAGGTGGCTGATACTGCTGAAGGCCAGCAGACGCCGGAAGTCCGGCTGGATCAGCGCGACGATCGCTCCATAAAGAATGCCCACCAGCGCCAGCGTCATGAGCGTCATCACGACATGGCTGTCGGTCGCGGCGTCCGGCAGCAGCGGCAGGCTGAACCGCATGAAGCCGTAGGTGCCGAGTTTCAGGCCGGCGAGCACGACAGACATCCCGATCGGCCCTTCCACGAGGGCATCGGGCAGCCACGTATGGAACGGGAACATCGGCGCCTTGAAGGCCAGTCCAAGGAAGATCAGCCAGAAGATCAGGAGCTGCTGATCGACCGGAATGGGCACCGCGAGCAGGTCGAGGAAATCGAACGAGTAGGCCGGCTGGATGGCGTGCGCCACGGCCCAGTCGTGGTAGTTCAGATCGAGCAGCACGATCCCGACCAGCATGAACACGCTGCCGAGCAGCGTATAGAGCACGTACTTGAGCGCGGCATATTGCCGTTCCGCCCCGCCTCCCCAGAGCTTGATGAGGAAATAACTCGGAATCAGCATCAGCTCCCAAAAGACGAAAAAGAGGATGAGGTCGAGCGAAACGAAAATGCCGACGATGGTCGTTTCGAGGACCAGCAGCGCGATGTAATATTCCTTGATCCGGATGCGGACGGTGTCCCAGGAATAGAGCACGACGAGGAGCGTCAGGAAGGCCGTCAGCCCGACGAAGAGCACGCTGATGCCGTCCACCGCCAGGTGATAGTTGATGCCGAGCGCGGGAATCCAGGCCAGCCGCTCGGTGAACTGCATGGCCGGCGACTCCGGCACGAAGTCCTTGAACACGAGCGCCGCCAGCGCCAGTTGGAGCCCTGACACCCCCAGCGCGGACTTCCGCATGAGGTCCTGATCCTCCTGAACCCAGATGATGAGCGCGCCGATCAGCGGCAGAAAGACCAGCCACGACAGAATCGGAAACGCGTAGGTCAGTTCTTGCATCATAGCGACAGTCACAAAGTCAGAAAGTCATAATGTCTATAAAGTCGCGGGCCCGGAAGGTCCCGTACGAAGACTTGAAGACTTTCAGACTTTACGACTTTAAGACTCATGGATTATTTCAACGCCACTCCGAATCCCGACAAGCCCGTCGTCCACCAGACGACGACCAGATGCACCAGGATGAACAGCCCGGCCACGATGATGGCCGCGTAATGGTGCACCATCCCGCTCTGCAGCTTGCGCCAGGCGCGCGCCGTCAGATGATTGGCGTAGCCGATGACGTTCAGCCCGGCGTAGATCACGTGTTTCTCGATCCACGTGCTGAGCCATGCCCCGCCTTCGGTCATCTCCCCCACGCCGCGCACGAGTCCGTCGATGATCGTCCGGTCGAACCAGTCCCAGGCCTGTCCCAGCTTCTTCGTCGGCTCGACGAAGAGCCGATCGTACAGCTCATCCACATAGTATTTATTGAGCAGCGTCGTGTAGACCGCCGGCGCCCTGGCTGCCAGTTGATCCGCCGCCTCCGGCCGGGCGCTGTAGAGATAGTGCGCCACCCCCCAGCCCGCCAGCGCGATCACGGTCGCCACGCCCATCAGGCCGACCACCAGGCCGAGGCCGACGCCGTGCGCCTCGGCCGCGCCAGCCGCCACCGACGGGTGCAGGAAATGATGGAACCAGCCGTCCTCCGGCGGCACGCCGGGGAACCCGCCGATCACGGACAGGCCGGCCAGCACGACCAGCGGGCCGATCATGATCATCGGCGATTCGTGCACGTGCTCGGCCCGGTGGTGATCCATCCGCGGGCGGCCGTAGAAGGTCAGGTACGTCAGCCGGAACATGTAAAAGGAGGTGAGCAGGGCGCCGATCGCCGCCATCCCGTAGAGCACGTAGTGATGGTGGACGAAGGCATGCGCCATGATCTCGTCCTTGCTCCAGAACCCGGCCAGCGGGAAGATGCCCGCGATCGCCAGCGTGCCGATCAGAAAGACCGCGTGCGTCCAGGGGATTTTCTTGCTCAGCCCGCCCATCTTGCGGATGTCCTGCTCGCCGCCGAGCGCGTGGATCACGGAGCCGGCGGAAAGAAACAAAAGCGCCTTGAAGAAGGCGTGGGTCATCAGGTGGAAAATCGCCGCGGTGTAGGCGCCGATCCCGCAGCCCAGGAACATGTAGCCGAGCTGGCTGACCGTCGAGTAGGCCAGCACCCGCTTGATGTCGGTCTGCACGAGGCCGATGGTGGCGGCGAAGAGCGCCGTCGTGCCGCCGACGACGGCCACGGTCGTCATCGCCGCCGGCGACAGGTCGTAAATCGTATGGTTGCGGGCGATCATGTAGACGCCGGCGGTCACCATCGTGGCCGCATGGATGAGCGCGCTGACCGGCGTGGGGCCTTCCATCGCGTCCGGCAGCCAGGTGTAGAGCGGCAACTGCGCGGACTTGCCGATCGCCCCGACCAGCAGGCAGAGCGCAATGGCCGTCGCCATCTTGGGGGACAACTGGCCTGCATGCGCGAACACCTGGGTGTAGTCCAATGTTCCGAAATTGTAGAACACGAGGAAAATCGCCAGCAGGAAGCCCGCGTCGCCGATCCGGTTTACCACGAAGGCCTTGGTCGCCGCCTTGGCCGCCGACACCTTATCGTAGTAGTAGCCGATCAGGAGATAGGAACAGAGCCCGACGCCTTCCCACCCGATGAAGAGCACCACATAGTTGTTGCCCATGACGAGCAGCAGCATCGAGACCATGAAGAGATTCATGTAGGTGAAGAAGCGCGTGAAGCCTTCTTCGCCGTGCATGTAGCCGACCGAGTAGAGATGGATCAGGAACCCGACGCCGGTGACGACCAGCAGCATGATGCAGCTGAGCGGATCGATCAGGAAGGCGAGGTTGATGTTCAGGTCGCCGCCGAAGATCCAGCGGTAGGCGATGACTTCGCGCACCCCGCCGGTCTGGAGCTGATCGGCAAACACCACCAGGGCGGCGGCGAAGGACAGCCCGACCGAGCTGCAGGCGATGCGGCCGGCGATGTCGTGCGAATAACGGCTCCCCAGCAGGCCGTTGAGCAGCACCGCCACGAGGGGGAACACCGGGATGGCAATGATGAGCCAATCGTACATAAAGTGCGCAGAGGCTTATGGCGTATGGCGTACGGCCGAGCTTCTCGCTCGCTCGCAGACCATTTGCCATAAGCTATATGCCATTCGCTCTTCCATTCCTCGCTACCACTTCAACAGGTTCATTTCGTCCACATTCGTCGAGATTTTTCCGCGGAACACCACGATGATGATGGCCAGCCCCACGGCCGCCTCGCCGGCGGCAATCGCGATCACGAACAGCGCGACGATCTGGCCCGCCATGGACTCCAGATAATGCGAGAACGCGACGAGGTTGATATTGGCGGCGTTCAGCATGATTTCCACCGCCATCAGGACGATGATGAAGTTCCGGCGGATCAGCACGCCGATCAGGCCGGTGGCGAACAGGATCGCGCTGACGGCCACGTAGGCGGCCAGGGGGACCGTGGTCATTCGCCCTCCGCATCGGCCGCCGTCGGCGTCTTGGCCAGGACGATCGCGCCGATGATCGCGCCCAGCAGGAACACGCCGACGATTTCGAACGGCAGGAGATACTCGCTGAACATCTTGATCCCGACCGCGTAGCTGTCCCCGTCCTTCAGGATAGCCGAAGACGGCGCATCGCCCCTGGCGCCGGCGAACGGCGACCGCAACACCAGCAGCACCAGTTCGCCGCAGATGGCCACACCCGCAAACAGCAGCACCGCGTACTTCGTGTGCAGGTAGCGTTCCTCGCTCTTGAGATTCAGCAGCATCAGGACGAACAGGTAGAGCACGAGGATCGCGCCCGCATAGACGATGACCTGCACGGCGAACAGGAACTCGGCATTGAGCAGCACGAACAGCCCGGCCACATGCAGCAGCAGCGCCAGCAGCGCCAGGCCGCAATGGACGGGATTCCGCAGCGCGACCGTGAGTATCCCGGCCAGGATGCTCACTACGGAAAAATAGACGAAAAAGACAGGGACCATCGTGTTGTGCAATCAGGTCAAATGTTTGGGTGGCGGCTGCGTGGACTGCTTCACCGACTGGGGAAAGAAGTAGCGGTAATCATGGTACATCTGGTCGTTCTTCTCCTGGCCATGCGCGTACAGATACTTCTTGCCGTCCTCGAGATGCTGCTCGCCGATCTGGTAGAGCCGCTTCTTGTCGAACAGCAGCGTCCGCTTGTCATGCGTGGAAAACTCGTACATCTTCGTCATCGCCAGCGCGTTGACCGGACAGGCCTCCACGCAGTACCCGCAGAACACGCACTTGGTGATGTCGATGTAAAACTCGCTCGCGTACCGCTGCAAGGGCAGCGATTTATCCTCGGCGCTGATCACCTTAATGCAGCGGGAGGGGCAGGCCGCCTCGCAGAGGTCGCAGCCGACGCAGCGCTCCTTGCCGTCGTCGTACCGCAACAGCCCCAGGGCGCCGCGATGCGCATCCGGAATCACCCGTTGCTCGCGCGGGTACTGAAACGTGATCGGCTTGTGGAGCATGTGCTTGAAGGTGACCTTCATCGCGCTCCAGATTTCCGCGAAGAGGGCCGCCTCCCAGACTTTTTTCGCCAGTGCGACAACGCTCATGAGTCCCTCGCGCCCCGCCTTACGCTTTCTCGACGCTCACCGCCGCCTGCTTGAAGTACGGCACGCCCGTGACGGCATCCACCTCGACGGTCATGAAATCCTTGATGGGAGGACTATTGAAGTGCTCCGGATAGAAGCAGGAGCCCGGCAGCACCGAGAGATCGGCCCGAGCGCTCAGTTCCGCCGTCCCTTTCGCCGACCACACGCGGACCCGGTCGCCGTCCTTCAGACCCATCCGCTCCATATCCTGCAGACTCATGTGCAACTGTCCGGCGCTGGAAGCGATCAGCAGCAGGCCGGACGCCTGCGTGGACAATTTGCCGGAATGATAGAGCAGCTGGCCCATCGTCAGGCTGAACCGCTTGCCCCCGTCGGCCGCCTTCTGTTCGGCGCAGTACCTGCCCGCCGCCTCGGCCTGATAGCCGTTGGACAGATATCCGTCCGCGTTCACCGTCACCTTTTTCGGCTGACCCAAATTGTAGTAGCCGGGCAGCAGCTTCATGATTTCGCGCTGGATGTCCTGCGAGGATTCATACTCCATCGAGGCGCAGCCGAGCCCGCTGCCGATGGCCGCCAGAATCTGCCAGTCCGGCAGGCTCTCGCCGATCGGGTCCATGGTCTGGCGAATGCGCTGGACCTTGCCGTCCTGGCTGGTCATCGTGCCGTCCTTCTCGGCGAAGGTGCAGGCCGGCAGCACGATATGCGCGAGCTGCGCCGACTCCGTCATGAACGGATCCTGGACGATCAACAGTTCCAGTTTCTCCAGCGCCGGCTTGACCTCCGCAGACGCCGGCAGCGTGCCCAGCGGATTTTCACCGACGAGATAGAGCGCCTTGATCTCTCCGTTCCGGCATTTCTTGAGAATGTCCATGAGCCCTGCACCGACGCCCTTGTTCGGAAGCGGCGTGCTCCAGGCCTTGGAGAACTTCGTGCGGGCCTCGTCGCTGTCGGACGGGACCTGGCCGGGGAGAAATTCCGGCGACGTGCCCATGTCCACCGCGCCCTGCTCGTTGGCTTCCTCGGTCACCGTATTGATGCCGCAGCCGGGCCGGCCCAGCTTGCCGGTCACCCACAGCAGGTCGATCAGCGCGAGCACGTGCTGGTAGCCGCCGGGACGGCGGACGATGCCCTCCCCGCAGATGATCACCGAACGCGGCGCTTCGGCGAAGACCGAGGCCGCCTCGTTGATCTGCACTTTCGACACGCCGGTCGCGGATGCGACGGCGTCGAGCGAGAGCCCCGCCACCGCCTGCTTGAGCGCGGCGAAGGCCTGCGCATGCCTGCCGGTGACGTCCGTGTCGATCAGGTCCTGCTCGATGACGGACTTGACGAGCCCCTTCACGAACAGGCCTTCCGTGCCCGGCTTCACCAGCATCGGATGCGACGCCAGCTTGGCGAGGTTCGTGTTGGCCGAATCCACGACGATCACCTGCGACTTGTAGACGCGGATCGCCTCCTTGACCCGCAGGCTGAAGACCGGATTCGTCTCCGTGATGTTGGAGCCCACCACTAGGATCGACTTGGCCTTCGTGATGTCCGCCGAATCGTTCGTCATCCGGCCCACGCCCAGCGCATGCTGCGCCGCGTGGACGAAATTGAGGTGCCCGTACCGCGCGCTGCTGTCGAGGTGGTTGGTCCCGATCGCGGCGCGCATCAGTTTCTGGAACAGATACAACTCCTCGTTGCTGCAGCGGGCGGTGATCAGCCCCGCGATGGCGTTCGGCCCGTACCTGGCCTTGATGTCGGCCAGGCGGCCGACCACCGTCTCGACCGTTTCGATCCACGGCGATTCCGTCAGCTTCCTGTCCTTCCGGATCAGCGGCTGCGTGAGGCGCGCCTTGCTGTCGATGAACTGGAAGCCGAACCGGCCGCGCACGCAGAGCCCGCCATGCCCCTTGGCCGTTTCCGACCGGTCGCCCCATTTGTTCTTCCAGGACAGCGGCGAGGTCACGCGGACGACTTCGTTGTCCTTGGTCTCGACGTGCATCTGACAGCCGTCACCGCAATAGTTGCAGGTGGTCGTCGTTTTCTTGAGCTGCCAGGGCTTGTACAAGTACTTGGAAAATTTGTTCGTGATCGCGCCGACCGGGCAGACCGCGAGGCAATCGCCGCAAAATTCGCAGGCCAGCGGAGCATCGCCCTTCGCCACCACCTGGGTGAACCCGCCCTTCTTCATGAACTGGAGCGCGTCGATCATCAGCACGTCCTTGCAGATGTTGATGCACTCGCCGCAGGCGATGCAGCGGTTCATATTGAAGTCGAGCACGAGGCTGCGGGTATCCTCGGGGATCAACTTCTGCTTGGCGTTGGCCAGAGTGGTGACCTGGTGCTGGAACGCCATATCCTGGAGTTCGCAATGGCCGTCCGCATCGCAGACCGGGCAGTCCAGCGGATGGACGGAGAGATGTTTTTCGACCGCCTTTTTTCTGGCCTGGAACAGGTCGTCGCCCTCCGTGCGGATGATCATGCCGGCCGTCGCCTTGGCCGTGCAGGAGCGGACCGGCGCCTTCTTGCCCTCCTGCATCACGAGGCACATGCCGCAGGAGCCGAAGGGATCGAACGTATAGTGGTAACACATGGCCGGGATGATCTTGCCCGTGCTCGAAATCACGTCGTAGAGCGACACGCCGTCCTTGGCCGTGACGGTCTTGCCGTCGATCGTCAGATCGATCGACGCCGCTTCAACGTCAGGATTGGTTGCCGGTTTTAAACCCATAGTTTCCCCAAGTACGATTTAGTGATTTGGCGATTTCGTGATTGATTCGGATCGGGAACTTTACCAAATCGCCAGATCATCAAATCACCAAATTCTTCAGCGGTCGCACTCGCCCATCACGATGTCATAGGTCCCGAAGATCGTGACCGCGTCCGCGATCATGTACCCGCGCGACATGTGATCGAACGCGCCCATATGAATAAAGGAGGGCGAGCGGATCTTCATCCGGTAGGGCTTCCCGCCTCCCGTGCTGACGATGTAAAATCCGAGCTCCCCCTTGTGGGCCTCGGTGCCGCAATAGATTTCGCCCGGAGGCGCGTCGAACCCCTGCGAGAAGAGCTTGAACTGCTGGATCATGGAGTCGAGGTTCGTAAAGACGCGATCCTTCGGCGGCAGCGTGACGCTCGGCACGCTGGCCATGATCGGCCCCTCCTGCATCTGGTCCAGGCATTGCTTGATGATCTTGACGCTCTCGTACAGTTCCATCACACGGATCCAGTACCGGTCATACGTGTCGCCGTTCTTGCCGACCGGCACGTTGAACGCGCACTTGGGATAGGCCGCATACGCCTCGTATTTCCGAAGATCGTAACCCACGCCCGAGCCGCGCAGCGTCGGGCCGCTGAGCCCGAAGCTGAGCGCGTCCTCCGCCGAAATCACCGCTACGCCCTTGGTCCGCGCCAGCCAGATGCGGTTCTTCTCCAGGAACACCTGATACTCGTCGATCTTGGGCGGGAAGTAATCGAGAAACGCCCGCAACTTGGCGATCAGCGACGGCGTGAGGTCGCGCTCGACGCCGCCGATGCGATACCAGCTCGTCGTCAGGCGCGCCCCGCACAACTCGTCGAACCAGTCCAGCAGGATCTCACGGTCCCGGAATGTGTAAAAGAACACCGTCATCGCGCCGATGTCGAGCGCCTGCGTCCCCAGCCAGAACTGGTGGCCGATGATCCGCTGCACCTCCGCCACGATCGTCCGAAGATACTCGGCCCGCTCCGGCACCGTGATGTTCATGAGCTTCTCGACGGCGCGGCAGTAGGCGAAGTTGTTGTACATCGCGCAGACGTAATCGAGGCGGTCGGTATGGGGGATGAACTGGTGGTAGGTGCCCTCTTCGGCCAGCTTTTCGACGCCGCGATGCAGATAGCCCATGACCGGCGTGGACTTCACGAGCCGCTCGCCCTCCAGCTCGAGAATGACCTTCAGCACTCCGTGCGTGCTCGGATGCTGCGGCCCCATGTTGAGCAACAACTCTTCCGTGCGCTGCAGCGGCAGCGTCGCGGTTTCCGGATGCTCCGGGTCCACCTTATAGATGGTGTCGCGCTGGTCTTCGAACCGGTAGGTTTTTTCCGTGTCGCGCACGCTAGACCTTCTCGTTCAAAAACTCGAACGTGTCCCGCCAGCCCTTGCCCTGCAGCGGAAAATCCTTCCGCAAGGGATAGCCCTCGGTATAGTCACCAGGCAATAAAGATTCCGGCGCTCTCATCGTCGTTTCAGGCCTTCTCGTTGAGAAATTCGAACGTATCTCTCCACCCTTTACCCTGCAACGGGAAATCCTTCCGCAAGGGATAACCCTCGGCATAGTCATCCGGCATCAGAATCCGGCGCAGGTCCGGATGGTTCCGGAACCGGATGCCCATCATGTCGTAGACTTCCCGCTCCATGAAATTGGCGCCGTGCCAGATATCCGTCAGGGAATCCACCAGGCAATCCGATTCGGGCACACGGGTCTTCAGGCGAATCCGGTGCCGCTTGCGGATCGACTGCACTTCCCACACCACTTCGAAGCGCTCCTCGTCGTCCGGCCAGTCGACGGAGCTCACATGCACCATGTAATCGCAATCGATTTCGGGATCGCGCCGCAAAAACCGAGCAATGGCGTGCACGCTCTCCCGCTTGACCGTCACCGCCAGATCGCCGCGCCATTCCACGGCGTCGACGAATCCGTCCGGAAACTCCCGCTTGATGCGTTCGGCGAGGGGATGCATAATTAAAATAGGTTGAGGTTCAGGTTAAGGCTGAGGTGAATCATGACCAATCCTTAACCTCAACCTAAGCCTCAACCTTCCCTTTCACCTGTTCCGGCTGCTTCGTGAACACACGCCTTTGCATGATGCGCTCCTGCAATTTCAAAATGCCGTCGAAGAGCGCCTCGGGAGTCGGCGGGCAGCCCGGCACGTAGATGTCCACGGGCACGAACCGGTCCACGCCCTGCACCACGCTGTAGCTGTCGTAGATATTGCCGGAGGTCGCGCAGGAGCCCATCGCGATCACGTACTTCGGTTCCGGCATCTGGTCGTAGATTTTCCGGATCACCGGCGCCATGCGCCGGCAGACCGTGCCGGCCACGATCATCAGATCGGACTGGCGCGGCGAGGCGCGGAAGACGCCCGCGCCGTAGCGGTCCATGTCGTACCGCGAGGAGACGGCGGCGATCATCTCGATCGCGCAGCAGGCCAGCCCGAAGGTCATCGGCCACAGCGAGCCCTTGCGCGCCCAGTTGACGGCCCTCTCGATCGTCGTGGTGATGACGTCGATGTCTCCGTCCTTCTGATGCCGGCCGAGTTGAATTAAACCCATGAGTCAGTCCTTCAGGTCGTAAAGTCATCAAGTCCGAAAGTCTCCAGTCCAGACTTGAAGACTTTATGACTTTCCAACTTTACAGACACTTTTTTCAGTCCCACTCCAGCGCTCCCTTTTTCCAGGCATAGACATAGGCCACAACGAACAGCGCGATGAAGATCAGCATTTCGATCAAGCCGACGAGGCCGATTTTGAAAAAGGTCACGGCCCAGGGATACAGAAAAATGACTTCGATATCGAAAATGACGAACAGCATGGCAAAAATGTAATACCGGACGGGAAACGGCATGCGGGCGTCCGAGAACGGCTCGCTGCCGCATTCATAGGTGCTGAGTTTTTCAGATTCCGGATACTTCGGTTGGACGAAATAACTCAGGACAAGCGTCACGACGCCGAACGCCAGCGCAATCCCGATAAAAAGCAGAACCGGAAAGTACCGGCCCAAATAGTCGAGGAGCTGTTCTGATCCCGCCATGCGAACCCCTTGAACTTTCAGGGCTAAGGCGTGCATGGTAGTCGAATGATTCCAGTCAAATCAAGCGTTCAAAGGGCCTACGCTGGTTCAACCCCAAAAGCCCCAGAGGCAATGACTTGAGATGGAAGTTATTGTTTTCTTGGGACTGCGCGGCCCACCTCCCAATGGCGGGCACCTTCCTCACCAGGTTGGTCCGGATTATAGGGGAAAGCACGACGAACGAACTGCCCGTGAGACCGCCTACCGCACCTTTCGCATACGGCTCGACGGCATGCGCAGCTTGGAGGGAACATCGGGACGGCGCACATCCCATTCGGCGGTCAGCGGCGAGAGCGCTTTGGCCTTTTTGCGTCGATGGATCTGGGTTTCGATCCGGCGTGGAGGGGCGTCGGGAGCAGGCGTGCCGTCCGGTCGAGATTGCTGGTGTTCACCCATCACTGCACAGGCTCCATAACATCGGGGAACCGGCTACGGCGTCACCCTACCACGCCCGGGCGGTGCCGATCAAACGTCGCAATTTCATGGGCTTTGCTTGACAATGCGCGTTGATTTGTTATTGTGTGCGCAAAACGGTTGGAGGAGACACTCGACAATGACGAAGCTCGGCGCACGCCTTTCGGCAGTCCTCGCAGGCATCCTGTTTGGCCCGATGATCGCCGTCGCCGCAGATCCCTTGTCTCTCGACATACCCAGCACAGGCACGCTCATGGAAGCTGCCCCCCCCACGAGGAGCTTCCCCGCCGGCTTTATTCGTCCTGCCACACCGTACGACGCGCTGGTCAGTCAGATCACCGGCGACAACCAGATAACCGGCAACAGGCGGCTGCTTGGTTCGGGCGATCAGATTTATCTGGAATTGGCGAAGCCTCAGGAGGTCGCCCCAGGCGACAAATTCACCATCTATCGGAGGCTCAAGAGAGTCTTCCATCCGACCCGCGGCCGCTATCTCGGCGATCTGACCGCTGTCCTCGGCGTGGTGAAAGTAGTCCGGGTGACGGACGGCAAAGCGACCGTAAAAATTATCAACTCCTACGACGCGATCTATCCCGGCGACGGCGCCATGCGCCAGCCGGCTTCTCCCCAACCGGAACCTGCGTCTTCAGGGCAATCGCTGCCGGAGGGAACCGGCTTGATCATAGAAATTCCGCCCGGGCAGAACCTGATCGCACAAGGCAATGTGGTCTATATTGATTGGGGGCGTAACGAAGGCGTGAAGCTCGGCGACCGACTGGAGGTGTTACGGGAAAAAGCCAACATTCCACTTCAGGTCATCGGCGAGTTGGAAGTTATCGCCGTTGAGGACCTGACTTCCACGGCGCGCATCTCCCGTTCGCTCGCTCCTATTCAACGGGGTGACCTCTTCGCCTCCAAATCCACGCAGCAGACGCAGCTCGGCCTAGACGTGCCCCCTTCCCCGCAAGCTCGGAAAGACACCCTCTTTCAGGAGATGACGAAACCGGCACCGGCCGCCGAAGCTGTTCAGGAAGCGCATGCCGCGCCGCAGTCGCGTGACATCGAACGCGAACTGGCGCAACTGGCAAGGCAATTGGAGTTCGAACCAGGCAGCGCGCCGGCGACAGCCGCCGGCCTCCCGATTCTGAACAGGATGAAAGCGCTCCTGAAGGAAGTGCCGGACAGGCGGGTGGTTGTGAAGGGGTATACGGATAACCAGAAGGTTGGTCCCTCGCTGAAAGAGCTGTACAATTCAAACCAGGAATTGTCACGCGCACGTGCTGCGGCGGTGGCCGACTCTCTCGCCGGGGAAGGAGGAGCCAATCCTCAGAACATCTCGGTGGTCGGGTATGCGGACGCCAAACCTGTGGCCAGCAACAGCACGGAAACGGGACGCAAGAAAAACCGCCGGATTGAAATTCAGTTGCTCCCGGCCGAACTGCCATCTGCTCCGGCACCGGCAGACGTCATGACGGAACCAGCTCCAGGCATCGCCGCCCCGCCTGCTCCGTAACCTTCCTTGCGGGGACAATTGTTCCCCGCCCTTTCGCGCTGCTAGAATGCCCCATGCCCTCGCAAGGCCGCGCGCCTGATTCTGGATTCGTCTCAATGTCCGACGGTTCCGCCTTCGCCGACGTCATTGTGCCACGACACCTGCATCGCACATTCACCTACGGCATCCCGGAATCACTCCGGTCGCGCATTCGCGTCGGCAGTCTCATTCGTGTGCCGCTGGGTCCGAGCACGGTCACGGGCGTTGTCGTGGCGCTCTCCGCCCAAAGTCCGCCGCTGTACGCGGCGCCCCGTGCGACGCCGATTCACGTCCGCGACATCCTCGCCGTCATGGACGGATCGGCCGGTGCCGCGATTCCACCGGACGTCCTGGAGCTCACCCGGCTGGTGTCGGAGTATTATCTTGCTCCGTGGGGACAGTGCCTGCGCCCGATCCTGCCGGTCATGCCCGGCGCGCGGGAGCCGACGCGCGTCCGTCGAACGCTCGAAACCCGTCAGGAACCATCCGTCTCCGTCTCTCCAGCCGGTTCGGTTCCGTTGCCGGCGATCGTGACGCCGTCATGGTGGCCCCGCTTCCAGGAGGCGCTGGCCGCGCACCGTCACGAAACGTTTCTCGTTGAAGACGCTCCGCTGCGCCGGTGGGCAATTCTATTGAAGGCCGCCGAGGCCGCCCTGGCGAATCGGAAGACCGTGCTGCTCATTTCACCGGAAATCCGCCGCGTGGCGGCGCTGGCGGCGCTGAGCTCCCGACACTGGCCCGATCGCGTCGCGCAATTCCACAGTGAATTGCACCCCGCCGCCCGTGCAAGCGAATGGCGCCGCATTCAGCGCGGCGAGGCCGACATCGTGGTCGGCACACGGTCCGCCGTCTTTGCGCCCCTGCAGGCCCCCGGCCTGATCTGCGTGGACGACGAAGACGATCCCTCGCTCAAGGAAGAACAGGAACCACACTACCATGCGCGTGAAGTCGCCGCGATGCGGGCCCGGCAGCACGGCGCGGTACTCCTGCTGGGCACGGCCCATGCTTCGATCGACACGTGGCAGCGCATCGCGCGATCGCCGGAACTCTCCGCGCCGGCGCCTCACACCGCCGTCCATCTGGTGGATCTGCGAAAAAGCCCTCCGCGCACCCTGCTGTCGGAGCCGATGCGTGCCGGCATCCGGGCGGCTCTGGACGCCGGAACGGGCGCAATCCTGTTCGCGAACCGGAAAGGATTTGCGTCCGCACTCCACTGCCGGGATTGCGGCGCCTCTCCGGCCTGCGCGCGCTGCAGCGTGGCGTTGACTCTCTATAAGCGCGCCAACCGCATGGCCTGCCGCTATTGCGGCGCGTCCCTCCCCATCCCCGACACCTGCCCGACCTGCCGGTCCTCGCGCGTGGAGCCGGTCGGCTCCGGCACAGAACGGCTGGAAGAGGAACTCCGCCGGTTGTTTCCCGAAGCGCGCATCGGCCGGCTCGATCGCGACACCGCGCGTACGCCCGAACAGGCGGCGCGAAGTCGGAACGGCATTGCCGCCGGAGAGCTGGATATCCTGATCGGCACCCAGTTGTTGTTTCAGGACCTGCCCGTCCAACCGGCCGGCTTTGTCGGCATTCCCTACGCGGATACGGGTCTCCACCGCCCTGATTTTCGCTCCGCCGAGCGGACCTATCACACGCTGCGCGATGCCGTCGGCCTGGCGCGCGCGGACGGCCAGGTCGTCCTGCAGACGATCCTGCCGGATCATCACGTGATCGCCTCGATCGCGTCCGGCGATCCGGCGCGATTCTACGAGCAGGAACTGGCCTTCCGGCATGCCCTGGGCTACCCGCCCTTCGCGCATCTGATCAGCCTCTGCGTATCCGGGAAAACGGAAGCCGCCGTCCGCGCGGCGGCGGAACAATGGGCGGCGGCTGTGAAGGAACAGGGCAGGAAGCGCCCGGATCAGATCACCGTGCTGGGCCCCATTCCCGCCTCGGTTGAACGGATCCGCGGACGCCATCGCTGGCAGATCCTCGTGAAATCGCCGGACGGAGACTCAGCGCGGCAGAGCGTGAAGGCCACCCTGGAAACCATCGAGGCCGGCAAGGAGCATCGCAAGCTGAAATTCGATGTGAACGTTGATCCGATGGAATTAGGATAGCGTCCTGTCGTCTCCCTGCTCCAGGAACGCGGACGTATGGGAAAGGCTTCCTGGTTGGCTCGCCGTGCTCGCGCAACGCGCGGGATGGAAAGATGAGCTAGCGGTCTGGTTCCCTTCCTTGCTCGCAGAGGCCGCACCTGCACACCCGCCCACCCCAGGCGTGCCAAGACGCGCCTCTTTCCCGTGGCAGAATGTGCTCCCTCGATGCGCGCAGTCGGAGGCAGGGCGGCCTGGTTGATCCCCGTGCTCGCGCAACGCGCGGCCTCAGAAGGCCCTCGTT
>MHEU01000047.1:0-17232 GCA_001805245.1 Nitrospirae bacterium RIFCSPLOWO2_02_FULL_62_14
ATCGTGCGCGCTCGCTCGGAATACTTGAAGACGAACGCCGCATGGAATCCGACGTCCTGGACGAGCCGGCAGGTGTCCAGAAATTCCTCGTCTGTCTCGCTGCAGAATCCGCAGATAATGTCGGTGGTCAGGGCAATCCCGGGATTGCGCCGCCGGATGTCGTCCACGAGAGCCAGGTATTCCTTCCGAGTGTAGGAACGTCCCATCAAATCCAGGACCCGGTCGTTGCCGGATTGCAGCGGCAGGTGAATGTGCTTGCAGATTTTCGGGTGGCCGGCGACTGCGTCCAGCAGAGCCGGAGGGAAATCCTTGGGGTGGGGCGAGGTGAACCGCACCCGTTCGATGCCCGGCACGTCCGCGACGGCAGTGATGAGATGCGCAAAGTCCCAGTTTCCGAATAGATACGAGTTGACGTTCTGCCCCAGCAGCGTGACCTGCTTGTGCCCCTGCGCGACCAGATGCTCCGTTTCCCGGATGACGCCCTGCGGATCGCGCGACCGTTCCCGCCCGCGCGTGTAGGGGACGACGCAGAAGCTGCAGAAGTTGTCGCATCCGCGCATGACGGCGAGCCAGGCATTGATGCCGTCGGTCCGCTCGGGAAGGATGTCGTCGTAGGTTTCGTACTCCGACAAATCGACGGCCAGGCCACGCGGCTTTGAGCCCTGTTCCTGGGCTTCGATCGCCTGCATCAGGAGATCAGGGAGGCGCCGGTACGAATCCGGACCGGCCAGCACGTCCACGAGCGGTTCGGTTTCCATCAGCTCTTCCTTGAGATT
This sequence comes from Nitrospirae bacterium RIFCSPLOWO2_02_FULL_62_14, assembly GCA_001805245.1. GTDB lineage: Bacteria > Nitrospirota > Nitrospiria > Nitrospirales > Nitrospiraceae > 2-02-FULL-62-14. The sequence continues at coordinate 777 of MHEU01000047.1, forward strand.
TTGCGCCATGCAGCCGAGCACACCCACCACGAGATGGCGCTGCCGCTTGATGGCCCGCAAATCAGACAGATGGCTGTAGACCTTCGTGTGGGCGTTCTCGCGGACCGCGCAGGTGTTCATCAGAATCACGTCGGCCCGCTCGCGGTCTTCGGTAAAGGTAAACCCGCGGGCCTTCAACAGCGAGCGGACGAGTTCGGTGTCGTACTCGTTCATCTGGCAGCCGAAGGTTTCGATGTGCACGCGATGCGCGCGATCGATTTTGACGAGGTTCATCAGTGCTTCCGCTCCAGAACCCAGGAGGATGTTCCATCGGAGCAATGGATCTTCCCGTCGTATTTCAGTTCGCCGGTGAACTCATGCCAGGTGCCGTCCGACAGCAATTGCTTCCCGCTGAAGCGCATGTCCTCGCCGAGCGCGGTTATCTCAAAGACCAGGTCGTCCCTGTGAATCGTCGCCCGGCTGGAGCTGATGGCCTTGCCCTTTGGGCCGTCAATGATGAAGTCGTAACCCTGATGAGGGCTGGTCCAGATCCCGTCGAACGGACCGTCAATGAGCGGAGGCGGCCCTCCGGTTCCGTAGGCGAAGGTGGCGCTGATGGCAATGAACAATCCTAGTTGGCCTATTCGGCCGATTTGGCCGATCCGGAAAATGGAGGTCAACATACAAGCCTCCCGACGGCAAGGCCGTCCATGGCCCCCTCGATCAGGGCCGGCACGAGCCGGTTGGTGAGGTCATTGTTGGTTGTCACGCCGACGCGCATATAGTTGTTCGTGAGGCCAGTCCAGCGTTCCGCATCGTCCTTCGTTTCGAATAATACATCAACCGTCTGTCCGACGTAGCGTTGGTAAAAAGCCAGGCGCTTGGCACGCGACAGGTCTGCAAGGGTCTTGCTGCGAGATTTGATGGTCGTTGCGGGCACCGTTTCCGTCGCTCGGGCGGCGGCGGTGCCTGGACGCTTCGAGTAGGTAAACACATGGAGGTAGGAGAAGGGCAGGTCGGTTGCCGCTGCGAGCGTATTGGCAAACCGGGCGTCGCTTTCTCCGGGAAATCCCACCAGCACGTCGGTGCCGAGCCCCAGGTCGGGGATCAGGCGGACCACCCTGTCGACGAACGCCGTGTATTCCTGCACCGTGTATCGCCGGTACATGGCGCGGAGAATGTCATCGTCTCCGCTCTGAAGGGGAAGATGCAGATGGCGGCAGAGTTTGCTCGATGCGGCCATGTATTCCAGGAACTCATCTGAAATCGTGGTGGGCTCGATGGAAGAGATCCTGATGCGGTCCAGTCCCCCGATCCGCTCCAGCCGCTGAATCAATCCGAGCAGGGAGCAGCCGTCCTGTTCATACCGGCCGATGTTCACGCCGGTCAGGACCAGTTCCCGGTGCCCGCGCGCCACGAGCGCTTCCGCTTCGCGGATCGTATCGTCCAGCCGGCGGCTGCGTTCATGCCCGCGGGCAAAGGGAATCAGGCAGAAGGAACACATGAAGTTGCAGCCGTCCTGGATTTTGAGATTCGCGCGCCGGGAGTCGTAGTCGCCGGTTCCGTCCAGCGCGAAGTCCTCGCGGTCCAGCGTTTTCGTGTGCAGCAGGGACGGAGCCGGTTGCTTCCTGAGCGCCGGCGGCGGCGGCAGGTGGACGGGCAGCGACATTTTGTGCTGGTTGCCGACGATCAAGTCGATGCCGGGCACCTGACGCAGCGCCTCGACGCCGGTCTGGGCGTAGCAGCCGGTCACGGCCACGAAGGCCTGAGGCGAATGACGGAGCGTCCGGCGAATCTCGTAGCGGCAGATCCGTTCCGCTTCGTCAGTGACGGTGCAGGTGTTGAGCACCAGCAGGTCGGTCGGCTGGCCGTACTCCACGATCCGGTAGCCGTCGTGTCGCAGGCGATCGGCGAGCAGCGCCGTTTCCGCCTGGTTCAGGCGGCAGCCGAGCGTATGAAGCGATGCGCGGAGACGTTCGGTCTTCATCGAGCCCCATTATATGGAGGAGCGCACGTGGACGGCAAGGAGCGGCTGTGCTAGGATGCCTCCCGCGTGTTGCCTGTCTTGCCGGTACTACGCTGAGGGGCACGGTATGGTGAGTGCAAGAATCCTGTTCGTCGGTGCCTGCCTGCTGCTGTCGTCGCTCAGTGTGCCTGCCGCCGCGTCGAAAGACTATCTTCCCGCCGAGCCGGACACCAATTTGCGCGTGGACGAGATCTATGACCACGAGTCCCGGTTGTTCATCATGCTCTATTCGTTGAAAGGCGACGGCGTGGTGGATTACATCACCGGCCGGTCCGTGGTCGAATATACGCGCAGCAACTACGGGAATCCGGTCTACTACACTGAACACCAGCCTCTGTTTTTTTGGTGGAACCACACGATGTGGAACGATCCGACGATGGACGGAGTCAACGGCAACGAACGGGTCTACCAGGAAAACATCGACTTCGACCTGTCCCGCTACAAGCCCTGCACCTTCAACGGCCAGCCTTGTTAACTGAGTTCATGGCCAGTCTGCCCCGGGTCGAGTGAAGCAGCTCTCTCTGCCGGCGTTCCTTCGCACCGGCCGTCTTGGTGTCATGCTGCCGCTGGGGTTTGCGTCCGGGCTGCCGCTCGCGCTGACAGCCGGGACCTTGCAAGCGTGGCTGACGGACGAAGGCGTCGATTTGTCGACGATCGGCTGGTTCGGGATGGTCGGCCTTCCGTACGCGCTGAAATTTCTATGGGCTCCGTTCATGGACCGGCTTGTTCCGCCCTGGCTGGGGCGGAGACGGGGCTGGATGCTAGTGACGCAGGTCGGGCTCATGGCAGGCGTGCTGGCCATGGCGGCGACGAGCCCGCGGGACGCGCTGCCGCTGTTGGGCGCGTTGGCGCTGATTGTCGCGTTTCTGTCCGCGTCGCAGGACATCGTGTTCGATGCCTATCGGACGGATCTCCTGGCGCCTCAGGAACGGGGCCTCGGCGCGGCGATCTGGGTGGCCGGCTACCGGGTGGCGCTGCTTGCGGCCGGATCAGCCGCCTTGTTCGTCGCGCATTCATTCGGGTGGCCGAGCGCCTATGTCGCCATGGCCGGCTTGATGACGATCGGCCTGGTGACGGTTCTCCTCTGCTCGGAGCCGGCCGCGCCGCCCGCTCTTCCCGCCACCATGGCCGAGGCGGTGTGGGGACCGCTGGCCGAATTCTTTTCCCGTCCGATGGCCGTCGCGCTGATCGGGCTGCTCCTGCTCTATAAACTTGGGGACGCGTTCGCCGCCTCCCTCACGACGCCCTTTCTGATCCAGGGACTGGGATTCGAGAAAACAGACGTGGGGGTGGCGCGCGGGATCGGTCTGGGCGCGACGATTCTCGGCGCCATGGCCGGAGGGGCGTTCATGACGCGGTGGAGTCTGGCCAAATCGCTGCTGGTCTTTGGCGCGGGGCAGGCCCTGTCCAATTTTGCGTTCGTCGCTCTTGCGTTGACCGGCAAGCAGTACGAGATGTTGATTGCCACGGTGGTGATCGAAAATCTGGCCGGAGGGATGGGCACGGCCGCGTTCGTGGCGCTGGTCATGTCGCTCTGCGACCATCGGTTTACGGCGACGCAGTTTGCGCTTTTAACGTCGTTGGAATCGCTCAACCGCATCTGGCTGGGCGTGCCGGCCGCGAAGCTGGTGGAAGCGCTGGACTGGGGGGCATTTTTCTTCGTGACGGTCCTGGCTTCGCTGCCGGGGCTGTGGGTCGCCTGGCGATTGCGCCGTCACTTGCCGGCCTGAATCCGGCGGCCGATGGATCAGGACGTCTTGCGCTGCAGGAACAAAATATAGGCCATGAGCGTGGGCAGGGGGGCGAGCAGGAACGGCACCAGCCACAGCCAGACGTTTTTCCCCCGCACATTGGCCTGATCGATCATCCAGACGAACAGCCAGATGACGAGTCCGGCGTAATTCAGGGTGATCCAGAACGTCGTATGGCTTTTGAGGTGGCTTGTGGCGGCGCCGGGGCCTTCCAGGAGAAAAATCACGATCAGGATGGCAAAGGCGGCCAGCAATCCCAGGACGATGTTTTTGCTCCAGACATACATGGCAGATCCTCCGGGTCGGTTCGATGCGTGCGGGCGGTTGCGCGCAAGATAGGCGACTGACGGTTGATTGTCAACGCGTCTTGACTCGATCCGCTCCGGGCAACATGATGGGGCGGTCATGCAACGGGGAGAAATCTTGAGCAACACGGCTCTTGCCATTGTGGTCGTCCTGCTGGGAATCTGTGTCGCCCTGGTGCTGACCAATCCGACGTCGCAGGACTATGGAGCGTTTCTCCAGACTCAATTCGAGCTGGCGGTGGGGCGGATGGATCAATCCCTCTCGGAGCAGGACCGCGCGATGATGCGAGGCCTCTACGCAACCCAGGGCCCGAAGCTTATCGAGCTGGTGCTGCAGAAATATACCCAGCGGCGCAACTTCGGTTTCTTCTCCCTGTTCGAGTCCCGCGTGCTGGAACAGAAAGTCGTCGTCCTTGGGGTGGCTACCAGGTTTGTTCCCATCAAAGGTGTCGACGAGGCGACGGTGAAGCTGGGACAGCTGGTTTCGACCCTCAAGCGATAGTTTTTCTCTCTTCTTTCGTCAATCCACCGCGAACCAACACCCTGTTTCTGTTAATAAGAAAGAGTGAAAAGGTCAGTTCATCCACTGCCCAAGCAGTGATTTCGTTATTCACAGCTTTTTCAAGCTATTCACATAAAAACCACAATATGTGGTACTTTTTTTCTTGACAGGTACTAGATTTGGGCCTATAGTCCCATCCACTTTTTAATCCTACCGGCCTACTGATTGTCTTACTATTTATGAAGAAACAAAAGAGTGATTTGAATGCTCGGCAAGTATCTGACCAGAAGCCAAAAAGTTATTTTAATTCAACATTATCAATAGGATAAGCGAATATCTCTTTCCATGGGGGTATTCGCCATTTTTTTCTCGAAACGACCTGGGAATGTACCTGCCTAGGGCAGGGTGACCGTATTCGCAGCGATAAGCAAGGAGGATTGACGTGAGGATTGAACGTCGTTTTACGCGGAAAGGGCAGGGTCCCTATGAAGGGATCCTGTTCGCGAAGCGTTCCTCTGAGATCAGGAATCCCGATGGATCGGTTGTCTTCAAGCTCGACAACATTGATGTTCCCGAGCAATGGACTCAATTGGCCATCGACATTCTGGCTCAGAAATATTTCCGCAAGGCAGGCATTCAGCAGATCGGCGCAGACGGGAAGCCCCTCACCGGGCCGGATGGAAAACCGGTGCTGGGTGGTGAGCGCGATGCCCGTCAGGTCTTCAACCGGCTGGCCGGCTGCTGGACGCATTGGGGGAAAACCCACGGCTACTTCAATACCAAGGAAGACGCCACCGCCTTTTACGATGAGATGTGCCACATGCTGGCGCGCCAGATGGCGGCTCCCAATTCTCCGCAGTGGTTCAATACCGGCCTGCACTATGCCTACAACCTCTCGGGACCGGCGCAGGGCCACTATTATGTCGATCCCAAGACCAAGCACATGACGAAGGCGACCAACGCCTTCGAGCACCCGCAGCCCCATGCCTGCCAGCCGTATCATGCCTTGATTTCAACGCCGCAAGGGCCGATGCCGATCGGAGAGATCGTCACGAAGGGACTGATCGGGCTGGAAATCTATGATGGGCGTAGCGACGGCGCCGGGACAACCAAGGTGGTTGCGGTCAAGGAAAACGGGCGCAAGCCGGTCTTTCGAATCCGGCTGAAGAACGGAGCCTGCGTCGAGGCGACAGCCGATCATCTGGTGTACGCGCTGGATAAGCGCCGGTCGGCCGGAGTGTGGCGCAAAGTGGATGAACTGGAACCCGGCATGCGGATGCAACTGTCCACGCAGACCGCGGTGGTTGCTCAGGGCAGTGTGCGGGACGCGGACGAGGCGGCCTTGGCCGGATGGCTGCAGGGCGATGGGTTCGTCGGTCAGTATCAGGAGGGGACGAACCGCAGCCTCACGATCGAGTTCATGACGATCGACAAGGACGAATTCAACTTCGTCCTTGACCGGGTGCAGCGGGTCTTTGCGGGAGTGCATTATCACGTCCGTGCGGTCGAGACGCTGTCGCCCGATCTGGATGTCCGCCGCATTCGTCTCTATGGGGAAGTGCTCCGGCCGTTTGTCGAGAAATATGAACTGTTGCGCGGTGACGCCGACCTCGCGATGCCTGCGGCAATTCGGGCGGCAGGGCGTCAATCGCACGCGGCCTATCTTTCGGCCCTGTTCCAGGCCGACGGGACGGTCAGGCTCCGAAACCGGTCATCCCGCACGGCCGATGTGGTGTTGACGACAATCTCGCAGCAACTGGCGCTCGATGTTCAGACTCTGCTGTTGAATCTCGGCGTCTATGCTCGCATTCAGCGTGGAGTGGAAACGCGGGAAAATCGGCGGACGCCGTATTTTGTTTCCATCGGCTATGCCGAGGCGCGCGCGCGATTCCGTGATCTGATTGGATTCGTGTCGGAGGATAAACGGCAGAAGTTGGAGGCGTCCTGCTCGAACCGATTCCCCGGCAAGCAACTGCCTTCGTTGCGGGAGGAAGTCATCGAGCGGATCGAGGCTGTGGGTATTCAGGATGTCTACGACATTCAGACCGAGAGCGGTCAGTACCTGTCCAATAATGTGATCGTACACAACTGCTTCATCCAATCCATCGACGATGACCTCGTCAACGAGGGCGGGATCATGGACCTGTGGACGAGAGAAGCGCGGCTGTTCAAATACGGGTCGGGGACCGGCACGAATTTCTCCAGGCTCCGCGGCGACAACGAGCCGCTGTCAGGCGGAGGGCGGTCCTCCGGCCTGATGTCGTTTCTAAAGATCGGCGATCGCGCCGCCGGCGCCATCAAGTCGGGCGGGACGACGAGGCGCGCCGCCAAGATGGTCTGTCTCGATCTGGACCATCCCGACATCGAGGAATTTATCGAATGGAAAGTGATCGAAGAGCAGAAGGTCGCCGCCATGGTGGCCGGTTCGAAAATCTGCGCGCAACGCCTCAATGCGGTCCTGAAGGCCTGCCATCTCTCGGACGGGCCGAGCGGCGACAGAGTCGAAACGGATGTGCAGAAGAACCCCGTCCTGAAGGAAGCCATCCGCGCCGCGCGCCAGGCGTACATACCGGAAGCCTACATCCAGCGCATGTTCAGCTATGCCCAGGAAGGCTTCACGCATTTTGTCTTTCACGAGTACGACGTCAACTGGGACGGCAAGGCCTACCAGACGGTGTCGGGGCAGAATTCCAACAACAGCATCCGCATCCCGAACGAGTTCTTCGAGGCGCTGGAAAAAGACGGCGACTGGCAGCTCAAGCGGCGGACGGACGGCAAGGTCACCAAAAAGATCAAGGCGCGCGAACTGTGGGACCGGATCGCCTGGGCGGCTTGGATCTGCGCGGACCCCGGCACGCAGTACGACACGACGATCAACGAGTGGCACACCTGCCCGGAGGACGGACGGATCAACGCGTCCAATCCCTGCAGCGAATACATGTTCCTGGACGACACGGCCTGCAACCTGGCCTCCCTGAACCTCAACCAGTTTTACACGGCGGACGGCCGGTTCAATCTGGAGGATTTCCGCCATGCGGTGAAGCTCTGGACGATCACGCTCGAGATCAGCGTGCTGATGGCGTCCTTCCCGAGCAAGTCGATCGCGCAAAAGAGTTTCATCTTCCGGACGCTGGGCCTGGGCTACGCCAACCTCGGCACCGTCCTGATGCGGCAGGGCATCCCCTACGACTCGCCCAAGGCGCTGGCGATCTGCGGCGCGCTCACGGCGATCCTGACCGGCGAGTCCTATGCGACCTCGGCCGAGATGGCGGCCGAACTGGGCACCTTCGACGGCTATGCGAAAAACCGTGAGCCCATGCTGCGGGTCATGCGCAACCACCGGCGGGCGGCCTACAACGCGGCGCCGGAGGAATACGAAGGGCTGACCGTCAAACCGGTGGGCATTCATCCGGAGTACTGCCCGCCGGAGCTGTTGCTCGGTGCGCGGCGGGCCTGGGACCGGGCGTTGGAGCTGGGCACGGCCTATGGCTATCGCAACGCGCAGACGACCTGTATCGCCCCGACCGGCACGATCGGCCTGGTCATGGACTGCGACACCACCGGCATCGAGCCGGACTTCGCGCTGGTGAAATTCAAAAAGCTGGCGGGGGGAGGGTACTTCAAGATCATTAATCAGAGCCTGCCGCCGGCGTTGCAAACGCTGGGATACACCGAGGCGCAAATTCAGGAGATCGTGACCTATTGCACCGGCCGGCGGACGCTCAAGGGTTCGCCGCACATCAATCACGAGACGCTGCAGGCGAAGGGATTCGACGGCGCGGCGCTGGATTGTCTGGAGGCGGGGTTGTGGCAGGCGTTCGAGATTCAGTTCGCGTTCAACAAGTACACGCTCGGCGAGGAGTTCTGCAAGGAGAAGCTGGGCTTCACGGAGGAGCAGTTGAACGATCCGAACTTCAACATGCTCCGAGTGCTCGGCTTTACGCAAGAGCAGATTATGGCGACCAACGATTACTGTTGCGGCACCATGACGGTGGAGGGGGCGCCGCATCTGAAGATCGAGCATCTGCCGGTGTTCGACTGCGCCAACCGGTGTGGCCGGACCGGCAAACGCTATATCGCGGTGGATGCGCACATTCGCATGATGGCGGCGGCGCAGCCCTTTATCAGTGGCGCGATCAGCAAGACGATCAACATGCCGGCGGACGCGACGGTGCAGGACGTCAAGGAATCGTACCTGCTCGCGTGGCGGCTGATGAACAAGGCCGTGGCGCTCTACCGCGACGGCTCCAAGCTCAGCCAGCCGCTCAACGCCTCCACGGAGGCGGGTGAAGTCATCGAGAGCGGCGACGTGATGAAGGTGGCGGAGAAGATCACCGAGCGCGTGATGGTGCGCTATATCGGGCGCCGGCGCCGGATGCCGGAGCGGCGTGCCGGCTATACCCAGAAAGCCATCGTCGGCGGGCACAAGATTTATCTGCGGACCGGCGAATACGTCGACGGCTCGCTCGGGGAAATCTTCCTCGATATGCACAAGGAGGGGGCGGCCTTCCGCAGCCTCATGAACTGCTTTGCCATCGCGATCTCGCTGGGGCTGCAGCACGGCGTGCCGCTCGAGGAGTATGTCGAGGCCTTCGTGTTCACGCGATTCGAGCCGAACGGGCCGGTCAAACTCAACGAGCGGATCAAGATGTCCACCTCGATCATCGACTACATCTTCCGCGAGCTGGCGATCACCTACCTGGACCGGGGCGATCTTGCGCAGGTGAAGGAAGAGGATCTGCGCATGGACTCGATGGAAAAAGACGAGCAGGACCCGGAGTGCATGGACGCCGAGGACGCTGATGCTGCGTCGCTGGCCACCCTGTCGATCAGCACGGACCGGTTCCCGAAGCGCGAGGGCAAGGGGAACGGCAACGGCCACGGAAGCGGGCATGCCAGCGTCGCGCGCATGGAGATGACGCAGATGACGCGGGAGACCGTCACGCTGACAGCCACGGCGGTTCAGACGCAGCGGCAGACGGCCCGGCTGCAGGGATACGAGGGCGACCCGTGCCAGAACTGCAAGGAGTTCAAGCTGGTTCGAAACGGCACCTGCCTCAAGTGCATGGGCTGCGGTTCGACCAGCGGGTGTTCGTGATGGGGTGTTGCCTGGCACGCCGATGTGCTCGCGCACCGCGCACGCTCAGAAGGTGCTCGCCTCGGGAAAAAGCGCATCCCCGTGGAGAAGCGCCTGTCTTGGCAGGCGCGGGGTGGGTGGGTGCGACGACGCCCGGGGCGGGCGGGTGAGAAGGCAGCGCGCAGTCACGGCATGCCAGGCTCCCCCCTGGAATGTGGGAGTGAAGGAAAAAGAATAGGAGAGTGGAGGGCCGGATGAGCACGATCACGCGCGAAATAGTCACGCAGTCCGCGCATGACCAGGTGGTGAATCTGGTGGCGCAGCGCTGGGCCCGGTCCTGGCAGTGCCAGATCACGATCAACTCCGACGAGGAGCGGGCCAAGTGGACCGAGTCCGACCGGAGCTATGCGGACATCATCGGGTGGTCCTTCAAGGCCGGCCGGAACAAGATGGAGTGGGTGGCGGAAGTGGAAACGGAGGACTCGCTGATGTCGGCCGGGACGGGCGGGCGCTGGCAGGACGATTTGGGGCTGGGCGTTCCACTCTTCGTCTTCGTGCCCAAGGGTCGCCGCGTGCAGGCGCAGACGATCGCGCTGCGGTCCGGCATCACGCTGAACGGGGTCTACGAATATTCCTTCGTCAACGGAGCGTTGCAGCTGTCGTGAAGCCGGCGCCTGTGGCGCGCAATTCATTCGCAAAGGGGGATGCGGCGACGGCTGCATCCCCCTTTTTCGTTGGGAGCCGGAGAAAACAAGGTATAATCGCGGCGTGACGATTGATCGGGCGCATGTGGAGAGCGAGTGGCGTGTCCGCGGGTTCAGCTGCGGGCTCTGGGTTGACCCGCCCGGGCAGGTATGGGAAGACTATGTCCATGCGACCGATGAACTGCTGATGGTCCTGGAAGGCGAATTGGAACTGGAGATGCAGGGCCGCACGTTCCGGCCGAGGAACGGCGAAGAGATTTTGATTCCGGCGCGCGCGATCCATTCGGTCCGCAACGTCGGCGGGACGACGACACGGTGGCTCTACGGTTATAAAAACGGTTAGTCAGGAGGAGGAGAGAACAAGATGCCGATCGCAACGCAATTTGTATTGAGCCTGGAAAGCAAGCCGGGCGTGCTGGCGAGGATCGCCAAGGCCTTCGGCTCGAAGGACGTGAACATCAAGGCCTTCTGCGCCTGGGAGCAATCCGGCCAGTCCGCCGGGAAGGACAATATGCGCGTGGTCGTGTCGGACGTCGAAAAGGGCCGCGCGGCGCTCAAGGCCGAGAAGATTGATTACTACGAGGAACAGGCGCTGGTGTTGAGTCTCGAGAACAAGCCGGGGGCGCTGGGAGATGTGGCGCAGCACCTGAGGGATGCCCACATCAATATTACGTGCGGATATTGCACACCGTCGCGGGAGGGCAAGCGGGCGATCGTGGTGCTGTCGGTGTCCGACGTCAAAAAGGCCCAGGAAGTTCTGCGAGGCGAATCCTTGGATGAGATTTGACGGATGCTGAAAAAGGCCTCCAGCATCGTTCTCGGTCGTTCGTTCCCCTCAACGTACCGATCTAAGCCTACTAGAGGCAAAGTAATTATTCGCTCGCATGTGATCGAAGCGAGCGGTTCAAGCAAAGCTTGGTATGTACCTCCTCGGTCCCTCACTCCTTGCGGCCTTGCCATGGGAAAAAGCGCGTCTTGGCGCGCGTGGGTGGGCCGGGTGAGACAAGACCTTTTTGAGCATCCTGTTCGGCGACGCACCTTGCCGATCCTCTTTATTCTCCTGCCCTCGTTGCTCTTCTACGGCTGCGGAACTGCGTCGACGCCACGCTATGCTCCCGCTGCCGGCTATCCCGTCGGTTTTACAGAGCGGGGGGTGGCTTCCTGGTACGGCCCCGGATTCCACGGTCGCAAGACAGCCAATGGTGAAACCTACGACATGCATCAGTTGACCGCCGCCCACCGGACCCTCCCTTTGGGCTCGGTGGTTCAGGTCCGATCCCTGTCGAACGGCCGGTCGGTGACCGTCCGGGTGAATGACCGCGGGCCCTTTGCCAGGAACCGGATCCTGGACCTGTCTCAGGCCGGGGCCCAGGCGCTCGGCATGATCGGCACCGGGACGGACCAGGTCGAGATCCGGGTGGTCGCCTATCAAGGGCGGGCCGGGGCTATGGGGTACCTTCGCGTCCAGGTGGCCTCCTTTGCCGAGCAGGCCAATGCCCAAGCCCTGACCGTCAGGCTCCGAAGCCACTATTCCGATGTCCGGATAGAGGTTGTTGACTTGGCAGAGGGGCGGCGCTACCGGGTCCATGTGGGACGGTTCACCTCGGAACAGCAGGCGGAGGCGGTCGCCAGCCGCCTGGAGGCGCAGTTCCAGGTTGATCCATTGGTCGTCCGTGATGACACATAAGTCAATCTGAGTTTAATACAAGTCGTTGTTTATACAGGAAATTAATTCGAATTCTTGCTCAAAGCCCTACCTTTGTGCTAGAGTGCCCATCCAATGAATGGCAGTAGGCTTCAATTACCCCATCCGGTACCAGGCTTGAATCTCGAAATGGATCCTGTAACTCCCTCCCTTATGGTGGGGGAGGATCCAAGCCAGTCCTTCTGGTCGGTTGCACGTCCCTAATTCCCGATAACCTATGGACTTTTTAACCCTCGCCATTTTGGTGTTGCTATCGGCTCTTATTTCGGGGGCCGAGATCGGCTTCTTTTCGGTCAACGAGACCAGGCTGCGGGCAATTGCCGAGACTGGCAGCAGGCGGGCGGCCCTGGCCCTCCGTCTGCGGAGCAATCCCCAGCGGCTCCTGCTGACCTTGGAATTTGCCGATAATCTGGTCAATGTCTGGGCGGCGACGGTGACGGCCATTATCACGGTCAATCTGTTCAACTCGGAAGCTCTGGCGGTCACGACCGGGATCCTGACCGTCGTGTTGATGATCTACGCCGATGTCGTGCCGAAGAGCCTGGCGGCCAGGCATGCCGTGCCGCTGGTCCTGGCGAGCGCCTATCCCGTGTTCTGGCTGGAGCAGCTGCTCCTGCCCGTCCGGTTCCTGTTGGAGCCGCTGGTCCGGTGGCATACCGGCGGCAAGGGCATGACGGCGCCCTATGTGACCGAGGAGGAGTTGAAGATCATGCTCGACGAGGGCGGGAAGGCCGGCTCCATCGAGACGGAAGAAGTCAAGATGATCAAGAACGTCTTCCAGCTCAACGACATTACGGCGGAAGACGCGATGACACCCCGTCTCTATGTGTTTGCGCTGGACGGCAAGCTCCTTCTGAGGGACGTGCGGACGAAACTCTTCGAGTCGAAGTTCTCCCGTATCCCGGTCTACGACGGGACGCTCGACAACGTGACGGGTATTCTCTACAAGACCAAGGCGCTCATGGAGCTGGCGCAGGGCCGCGAAGACCAGCGGCTGAGGGATATCGCGCAGCCGGCGCCGTTCGTGCCGGCCACGAAGCCAGCGGACGACCTGATGAAGCAGTTCCGGCAGGAGCACCGGCACATGGCGATCGTCGTCAACGAGTTCGGCGGCATGATGGGGATCGTCACGCTCGAGGATCTCCTGGAGGAAGTGGTCGGCGAGATCATGGACGAGACCGACATCACCGAAGAGCTGATCAAGCGCGTCGGGAAGAATCACATCCTGGTCCATGGCCGGACCGAGGTGCGCCGCATCAACGAATTCTTCAAAACGGAATTCGAGGACGAATCCAATACAATCAGCGGGCTGATTCAGCAGCGGCTTGGGCACATCCCGGCCGTCGGAGAGGAAATCCGGGTGGGACCGTGCCGCCTGGTCGTGCACGAGGCCGATGCCAGGTCCATCAAGAGCGTCCAGATGTACAAGGACGACAAACCCGGAACGCCGTCCGATGCGCCTGCCGAGCGGCAGGCGGAGGATACGAAGCATGCGGTCACCCACCGCAGCTTCTTCTTTTAACGGATGTTGAAAAAGGCCTCCAGCTTCGTTCTCGCATCGCTCGGAGGCTCAACGTACGAACGCATAGATGACTGTAGGCAAAGAACCTATCCGCTCGCATATGATTAAAGCGAGCGGATCAAGCAAGCTTGGTATGTACCTCCTCGCTCCCTCGCTGCTGCGGCCGTAGCCACGGGAAAGACGCGCGTCTTGGCGCGCGTGGGGCGGGTCGGGTGTAAAAAGCCTTTTTGAACATTCTGGTTTATCGGTTAGTTCTGCTCCAGCAGCGTCGCAAATTCGGCTTCCGACAAAACCTTCACCCCCAGCTTCTTCGCCTGATCCAGTTTTGAGCCGGCCTCGGCGCCGGCCACGACGTAATCGGTCTGCTTGCTCACGCTTGCGGCCGCCCGGCCGCCCAGTCGCTCCACGCGCTGTTTCGCTTCGTCCCGGCTGAATCGCTCGAGCCCGCCGGTGAAGACGAACGTTTTGCCCGCAAACGGCCGCGCGGCCGGGCCTGTTTCCGGGACGGCTTCAATCGTGAGCCCGAGGTCGCGCAATTGTTGAATGACCTGCCGGTTGTGCGCTTCCTTGAAATACGACTCAAGGCTGGCCGCAATCTCCGGGCCGACCTCGTGGACGCTTTCAAACGTTTCACGGTCGGTGGCCATGATTGCGTCGAGGGTCTTGAAATGCTCGGCCAGGACGCGGGCGATGTGCTGGCCGACCTGCCGGATGCCGAGCCCCATCAGGAAGCGTTCGAGCGGGACCCGTTTGCTCTGCGCGATGGCGTCCAGCAGAAGAGAGGCCGACCGGTCCGCAAAGCCGTCCAGCTCGATGAGCTGTTCTTTCCTCAGCCTGTAGAGATCGGCGAGGTTCCCGACCAGGCCGCATTCGACCAGCTGCGCGACGGTCTTTTTCCCCATCCCGTCGATGTTGAGCGCGCTCTTGGAGGCGAAGTGCTCGATCGAGCCCTTCAATTGCGCCGGGCAGGCGGCCTGGCCCGTGCAGTAATAGTAGGCGCCTTCGCGCGCCACGGCAGACCCGCAGACCGGGCAGCGGTCCGGCATCTGAAACGGCCTGTTTCGTTTTTGACCCGGCACCTCGATGCGCTCCGCGATGGCGGGGATGACGTCGCCGGCCCGCTCGACTTTCACCGTGTCGCCCACGCGGATGTCCTTGCGCGCGACCTCGTCGGCGTTGTGCAGCGTTGCGCGGCTGATCGTCACGCCGCCGACTTCGACCGGTTTCAGGAGCGCCAGCGGCGTGAGCGTTCCGGTCCGGCCGACCGAGACGGCGATGTCCTGGACGACGGTGATTTCCTTGCGCGGCGTGAATTTATAGGCGATCGCCCAGCGGGGGCTGCGGGACTTTTCGCCGAGCCGTTTCTGCCAGTCCCGGCGGTTCACCTTCACGACGAGGCCGTCGATCTCGTACGGCAGATCGTCGCGGCCGGCCTCGGTTTCGCGGTGAAACGCGATGACCTCCTCGATGGTCGCGCACTGCCTCCGGTAGGCGGGCGTCGGCAAGCCCCAGCTGACGAGGGCGTCCAACTCGTCCCAGTGGGTCGGAGGCAGTTGGCCGGACTGGCCCATGATCTCGTAACAGGTGACGACCAGCGGCCGTTCGGCGGTGACTTTCGAGTCCAGCTGGCGGAGCGACCCGGCCGCGGCGTTGCGGGGGTTGGCGAAGGCGTCTTCGCCTCGTTCTGTGATGCGCCGGTTCAAGGCCTGGAAGTCGTCCAGCCGCATGTAGACTTCGCCGCGCACGACAAGGCGGGCGGGCGGATGGGAGTCGGATTGCAGCTGCAGGGGAAGCGAACGGAGCGTCCGGAGATTGATCGTGACGTCTTCACCGGTCACGCCGTCTCCGCGCGTCGAACCCCGGACGAACCGGCCGTGCTCATACACCAGTTCGACCGACAGTCCGTCGTATTTCGGCTCGACGGTGTAGCCGACGTGGGATTCGCCGAGTTCCTTGTGCATCCGCTTGTCGAAGGCCAGGACGTCTTCACGGTCCAGGATGGAGTCCAGGCTCCGCATGGGCCGCTCGTGCGGCACCTTTTTCAATTCGTCGAGGGGCGGCGCGCCGACGCGCTGGGTCGGAGAGTCGGGCGTGACGAGATCGGGGCGGGCGGCCTCCAGATCGCTCAGTTCGCGAAAGAGGCGGTCGTACTCGGCGTCCGAGATCTCGGGGCGGTCTTTGGCATAGTAGAGGTGGTCGTGCCGGCGGATTTCCTTGCGAAGAGCGTCAATCCGTGCCTGGGCGTCGCGTCTGTTCATGCATGAGTCCGCTGATGGATGGAGAGCGCGGCAAACCGTAACACAGCGCCGGGAAGGGGTCAAACATGCGGGGCCTCTATCCTGGCATTATATTTAGTGTTTTCTTTGACTTTCGGCCCGTCGGGCTCTATCCTTGCGACATTGAGCGGTGTGCCGGAAGAGTGAACGGTTTACGAGAAGAAGGAGCAGGTGACCTATGGCATATGACAAAGTTTTGCGGCTGGCTGCGGCCGGCTGCATCGGCATGTTGATGACCGGCTGCGTGATGGCCGAGAAGTATGAAGCGGAAAAGGCCCGGAGCTTGAATTTTCAACGGCTGCTCGCGCAGGAAGAAAAACGGACCGGTGATCTGGACGCCGAACTGAAGCAGGTCAAAGCGCAGGCGGGCGAACTGGAAGGGCGCAATCGCGAGATGACGGCGCAGATCCAGGCGGTCCGCGAGCAGCTGGCCAGCATTCAGGAGGAAGCCGCGGCGGCCCGCGAGACCGAGGGGATGCGGACGCAGATGAAGGGCGCGAAGAAGGCCAAGCGGAAAGCCAAGCCCGAAGCGGTGGCGGCAGCCCCGGCGCCTGCAATGGCGGAACCGGCTGCAGCGGCGGCTCCGGCTCCGGTTCCGGCCGGTGGGGC
>MHEU01000047.1:17244-31534 GCA_001805245.1 Nitrospirae bacterium RIFCSPLOWO2_02_FULL_62_14
AACGACGTCATCGAAGTGGGTCAGCAATTAATCGTGGCTCCGCCGCAGCCGTAGCAGGGTATTGAAAAACCTTCCGGCGTCATCGGGCAAAAACTTCGCAGGCGATCGCAGATGGAACCAGCACATCCCGCAGGAAGGTCAAAAAGGCCTTGTTACACCCGACCCGCCCCACGTGCGCCAAGACGCGCGTCGTTCCCGTGGCTACGGCGCAGCAGCGAGGGGGCGAGGAGGTATATACTAAGCTTGTTTGAACCGCTCGCTTCGATCACATGCGAGCGGATAGGTACTTCGCCTCCAGTAGACTAGAACTGTACGTTGAGGCTCCGAGCGATGCGAGAACAAAGCTGGCAGCCTTTTTCAGCATCCTGCTAACGTATGTGGACCTGTCATGCAACTGTCCGGTTACTCCCTCAGCTTAGATGAATTCCGTGCTCTTGCCTCGCAGGGGAACCTGATTCCTCTGTACAAGGAGATTCTCGCCGACTTCGAAACCCCCGTTTCCGCCTTTACGAAAATCGATCACGGCCCGTCCGCCTACCTGCTGGAGAGCATCGAAGGCGGAGAGAACTGGGCCCGGTATTCGTTCCTCGGCAGCGGATCGCCAGTCGTCATCCGCGAGGATCGCGGGGATGTCGTCATCGCAAAAGGCTCGAAAACCAGGCGCCTGCCGATGGGAGGCAACCCGCTGGATCGCATCCGGGAAGTCCTGGCGTCCTACCGTCCGGTCACGGTGCCGGGGTTGCCGCGGTTCGTCGGCGGCGCCGTCGGCTATCTCGGCTATGATGTGGTCCGGTCGTTCGAGGACATTCCGCCGCGCCGCAAGGACGCGCTCGGCCTGCCGGAGTTCGCGTTCCTGATCACGGATACGCTGCTGATCTTCGACAATGTGGCCCAGACCATCAAGGTCGTAGCCAACGCGCATGTGCCGTCCGAAAAGGACGGTGATCTGCGGCGGGCCTATGCCGATGCGATCAAGCGGATCGAGGGCATGATCGCCCGTCTTCGCCGGCCGTTGCACCGCGCGAAACCGAAGCGTCGGCGCAAGCCGCTGGCGTTTACCTCCAACATGAGCCGGGCCGATTTCGAAAAGATGGTGGTCAGGAGCAAGGAGTACATCAAGGCCGGCGATATTTTCCAGGTGGTCCTCTCGCAGCGGTGGGAGGCGAACATCCATACGACGCCGTTGCAGATCTATCGCGCGCTGAGGCTTGTCAATCCGTCCCCCTACATGTATTACCTGCGGGTGGGCGGCGTGGAGCTGGTCGGTTCCTCGCCGGAGATTCTCGTGCGGTGCGAGGATGGCCTCATATCCGTCCGCCCGATCGCGGGCACCAGACAGCGCGGTGAGACGCACGAGCAGGACCTGGCGCTGGAAAAAGAACTGCTCGCGGACGCCAAGGAACGGGCTGAGCACGTCATGCTGGTGGACCTGGGCCGAAACGACGTCGGGCGGGTGGCGCGCAAGGGCACGGTCCGTGCGGAGTCGCTCATGCGCGTGGAGCGCTACTCGCACGTGATGCACATCGTCTCCGATGTTGCCGGCGATCTGGATCCCTCGCAGACCGTGTATGATGTCATGAAAGCCTGCTTCCCGGCCGGTACCGTATCCGGCGCGCCGAAGATCCGGGCCATGCAGATCATCGAGGAATTGGAGCCGACCAAGCGCGGGCCCTACGCCGGCGCCGTGGGGTACTTCAGCTTCTCCGGCAACATGGACACCTGCATCAATATCCGGACGATCGTCATCAAGGGACGCCAGGCCTATATCCAGGCCGGCGCCGGGATCGTCGCCGATTCGGTACCCGAGCGGGAATATGAAGAGACCTGCAGCAAGGCCCGCGCGATGATGAAGGCGATTGAGCTGGCGGAACAGGGATTGGAATAGGGGGCGTCGAAAGTCATAAAGTCATCAAGTCTTCAAGTCTAAGAAACGTCTGCTTGAAGAAATTCGACTGTATGACTTTGGACATTACGACTTGAGAGACTGAAACCATGCTGCTGATGATCGACAACTACGATTCCTTCACCTACAACCTCGTCCAGTATCTGGGCGAGCTGGGGGAGGACGTCCGCGTCTACCGCAACGATAAGATCACCGTGAAGGAGATCGAGCAGCTCCGCCCGCAGCGGATCGTGATTTCTCCTGGGCCCTGCACGCCGAACGAAGCGGGGATTTCCGTCGAGGTGATCAAGCAATTGGCCGGCAAGGTTCCCATTCTGGGCGTCTGTCTGGGCCATCAATCGCTGGCGGTGGCATTCGGGGGCGACGTGGTCAGGGCCGACCGGCTGATGCACGGCAAGACGTCCATGATTCACCACGACGGCAGGACGATCTTCCGCGATCTGCCGAATCCCTTCGAGGCGACGCGCTACCATTCGTTGATCGTCAAGCGGGACACCCTGCCTGCGTGCTTTGAGATTTCGGCTGAAACCGCGGAGGGAGAGATCATGGGCCTGCGCCACAAGAAGCTGGGCGTCGAAGGGGTGCAGTTCCATCCCGAGTCCATTTTGACCGCGGTCGGGAAAGATCTGCTCCGAAACTTTCTGAAACTCTGACGTTGAGCTGGTTATGCCCGTTGTGCCGGTTTTCCCCGCTCAGTGGAGCTGACAGACTCAACGGATCAAACGGACTCAACAGACCAAACAGGCCCAACGCCCCATGATCAAAGACGTCATCGCCAAGCTCGCCGATCGGACCAATCTCTCGGAGAAAGAAGCCGAGGAAACCATGCTCGCCATCATGGGCGGGCAGGCCACCCCGGCGCAGATTGCCGCCTATCTGATGGGGCTGCGGATCAAGGGGGAAACCGTCGAGGAAATTGCCGGTTCGGCGCGGGCCATGCGCGCAAAGGCGACGCGCATCCGCGTGGCCGATCCGCTGGTGGTGGACACCTGCGGCACCGGAGGCGACCGGGCCCATACCTTCAATATTTCCACCACGGCGGCTTTCGTCGTGGCCGGAGGAGGGTTGACTGTCGCGAAACACGGGAATCGTTCGGTGTCGTCAAAATCCGGCAGCGCCGACGTGCTGGTGGCCCTGGGCGTGAAAATCGATCTGCCGGCGGAGCGTGTCGAGGATTGTGTGAACGAAATCGGGATCGGGTTTCTGTTTGCGCCGCTCTTTCACGGGGCGATGAAGCACTGCGCCGCGCCGAGGCAGGAGATGGGCATCCGGACGCTGCTGAATATTCTGGGCCCGCTGACGAATCCGGCCGGCGCCTCGATTCAGGTCCTGGGTGTCTATGACGGCAACCTGACCGAGGTCATGGCCAAGGTGCTGGTCCATCTGGGCACGCAGCATTGTTTTGTCGTGCATGGCATGGATGGCTTGGACGAAATCACGCTGACCGACCGGACGCGCGTGTCCGAGGGCAAGGGCGGAATCGTCTCCACCTACTTTGTCGAGCCGGGCGATTTTGGCTTTCAACGGGTCAAGCTCAAGGAGTTGACCGGCGGGACAGCTGAGGACAACGCGCAGATCACGCGGGATATTCTCAAGGGCCGGCAGGGCCCGAAGCGTGAAATTGTCTGTCTGAACGCCGCCCCGGCGTTTGTCGCCGCGGGAAAGGTCAAAACATTGCAGGAGGGGGCCCAGTTGGCCGCGAAGATTATCGATAGCGGCAAGGCGATGGACAAGCTGGACAAGCTCGTCGCCTTTACCAATAAACAGCACACGTCATGATCCTGGATCGAATTCTAGAGCATAAGCGGGCGGAGATCCGGCACAAGCAGAGCCGCGGCTACCTGGCCGAGCTGAAGACGAAAATCCGCGATCAGGCTCCAGCGTTGCCGTTTGCCATCACGCTGGAAGCCACACGCAAGCCGGAAAGTCCCGCGCTGATCGCCGAGGTCAAGAAAGCGTCACCGAGCCTGGGCCTGCTCCGCGAAGAGTTCAAGCATGAGTTCGACCCGGCGAAGCTCGCCGAGCAGTACAAGCAGCATGGGGCGTCGGCGGTGTCCGTGCTGACCGACAAGGAATTTTTTCAGGGCAGCCTCGACGATCTCAAGGCTGTGAAGGTCAAGACCGGTCTGCCGGCGCTGCGCAAGGATTTCATGGTGGACGACGTTCAGTTCTACGAGGCGCGGGCCTATGGAGCCGACTGCGTCCTGTTGATCGTGGCGGCGCTGGAAAAGCGGCAACTGGAGGATTTCTTCGCGCTGGCGAAAGAGCTGAAGATGGATGTGTTGATCGAGACACACCATGAGAAGGAACTGGACACCGTGCTTGAACGACTGCCGGAGGCCCGGCTGATCGGCATCAACAACCGGGATTTGAAAACCTTCTCCACCGATCTGGGCGTCACGCTTCGTCTCGCCAAGCGGATTCCTTCAGGCAAGGTCATCGTCAGCGAGAGCGGCATCCACAAGCGGGACGATGTGAAGCGCCTTCTCGAAGCCGGTGTCCATGCCATGCTGGTGGGGGAATCGCTGATCAAGGCCGAGGATGCCGGTGCCAAAATGAAAGAGCTGACAGGGGCGCAAAACTAGCTTGGGTCGATAACGGCATGAAAATAAAAATCTGCGGCATGACGAACGTCGAGGATGCGCTGGCGGCGGTGGAGGCCGGGGCGGACGCGGTCGGCTTCGTGTTCCACCACGCGAGCCCCCGGCGCGTCACGGCGGACGTGGTCAAGCGGATCGTCGCGCAGCTCCCTCCCTTCGTGCTGCCGGTCGGCGTGTTCGTGAACGAGGATGTGAAGATCGTCCGCGATTGGATGGACGACTGCGGTTTGGTCGTCGCGCAACTGCACGGCGACGAGGCGGCGGCCTACTGCGATCTCCTGGGACGGCCCGTGCTCAAGGCCATCCGGCTCAAGGACCGGGGTTCGCTGCTTTCGCTTGCGGAATATAAGGGACGGTTACGTGTGCGCGGATTCGTGCTCGATGCCTTTTCCACCGTGTCGTACGGAGGCACGGGCCAGGTGACCGATTGGACCCTGGCGGCGGAGGCGGCCAGGTCGGCGCCGGTCATCCTGGCCGGAGGTCTGACGCCGGAGAATGTGGCCGAGGCGATTCAAAAAGTGAAACCCTACGGAGTGGATGTGAGCAGTGGGGTGGAATCGCGTCCGGGCAGGAAGGATCACGCAAAAATGCGCGCGTTCATCAAAGCTGCGAAGCTTGCCTGAATGCCGTGCGGGGACTATACTGCAATTCTTCGTCCCCGACGATAAATATTTAACGAATAACGGTTAACGGAAGTGACGGCTATTCCTGACAAACGCGGGCGCTTCGGGGAGTACGGCGGGCGTTATGTGCCCGAAACGCTCATGCCGGCGCTGCTTGAATTGGAGCAGGCCTACCTCAAGGCGAAGCAGGACCGCCGCTTCCAGGCCGAGTTTGAATATTACCTGAAGCACTACGTCGGCCGCTCCACGCCGCTGTATCTGGCCGGCCGGCTCACCAAAAAACTGGGCGGCGCAAAGATTTACCTGAAGCGCGAAGACCTTTGCCACACCGGCGCGCACAAGATCAACAACGCCATCGGCCAGGCGCTGCTCGCGAAGCGGATGGGCAAGCCGCGGGTGATCGCCGAGACCGGAGCCGGCCAGCACGGTGTCGCGGTCGCGACCGTGGCGGCGATGTTCGGGCTCCAGTGCGAAATTTACATGGGCACGGAGGATATGCAGCGTCAGTCGCTGAACGTATTCCGCATGCGCCTGCTCGGCGCGACGGTGACGGGCGTGGATGCCGGCAGCCGGACGCTCAAGGATGCCATCAGCCAGGCCATGCGCGACTGGACGACCAACGTCGGCACGACCCATTATATCCTCGGCTCGGTGCTGGGCGCGCATCCCTATCCGATGCTGATCCGTGATTTTCAGTCGGTGATCGGCCGCGAAGCCCGCAAGCAAATCATGACGTCGGAAAAGAAGCTGCCGGACCATCTGGTCGCCTGCGTCGGCGGGGGAAGCAATTCCATCGGGTTGTTCCACGCGTTCATCAAGGACCGCAAGGTCAGGATGACCGGCGTCGAGGCGGCCGGGCTGGGAATCCAGAGCGGGAAGCACGCGGCGCGGTTTGCCGGCGGCAGGCCCGGTGTTCTGCACGGCACGATGACCTATCTGTTGCAGGATGACGACGGCCAGGTCAACCTGACCCATTCGGTATCCGCCGGCCTCGACTACGCGGCGGTCGGCCCCGAGCACAGCTATTACCACGACCTCAAGCGCATTCACTATACCTCCGCGACCGACGAGGAAGCCCTTTCGGCGTTCGATCTGCTGGCCCGTGAGGAGGGCATCGTCCCCGCACTCGAGAGCGCGCATGCCATCGCCGAAGTCGTCAAGCTGGCGCCCAGGATGAAGAAGTCGCAGATCATCATCGTGAATCTCTCGGGGCGCGGCGACAAGGATGTGAATCAGGTGGCGCGTATCAAGGGAGTCACCCTGTGAACCGTCTTGATGCGACGTTCGCAAAATTGAAAGCCAAGGGCGAGAAGGCGCTGATCGCCTATATCATGGCCGGCGATCCGTCCTTACAAGATTCGGAGCGACTCGTGCTGGGGTTGGAGCGGGCCGGCGCGGACGTGATCGAACTGGGCGTGCCGTTTTCCGATCCGATCGCCGACGGGCCGGTGATTCAAAGGGCCGCCGAGCGCGCGCTGCGCAGCGGGACGTCCCTCAGGAAGATTCTGGCGATGGTGGCGTCATTGCGCGCCAGGACGCAGATTCCACTCGTGCTCATGGCCTATTACAACACGATCCACGCGTTCGGCGAGTCCGGCTTTTGCCGGGCGGCGACCGGGGCCGGCGTGGATGGCCTCATTGTGCCGGACATGCCGCCCGAGGAAGCGGGCGAGCTCGAGGCGCAGGCTTCGCAGACCGGGCTCGACATCATTTATCTGCTGGCGCCGACCAGCACGCCGGATCGGCGTGCCATGGTTGCGCGCCGCTCGCGCGGGTTCGTCTATTATGTGTCGCTCACCGGTATTACAGGCGCGAAGCTGACGGATATGGATGGCGTCAGGAAGAACGTCGAGAAAATCCGCAAGGCGACGGCCGTTCCGGTCGCCGTCGGGTTCGGCGTGGCCACGCCAAGCGACGCCGAGCAGGTGGGCGCCATCGCCGACGGCGTCATCGTGGGGACGGCCATCGTCCGCCGGATCGGCGACCATCAGCAGGATGCCCGGATGATCGAGCAGGTCGGGCAGTTCGTCCACTCCCTGAAGGCCGCGCTGGCTCAGCGCGCCGCTGCGCAGCCGTCCTGACCGCCATGGCAACATCCAAGCGCGCCAAACCGTCCCCGCCGTCCGCGACGCCCTTGCGCCGGCGCGCGCCGAAAACACCCGGCGCAGCTCCATCCGCTCCCGGCTTTTCCCCGGCCGATCTCCTGCTGACGCAGCAGCAACTGGCGGAAGCGATCAGCGTGTCGATGCAGAAGGGGCGCCAGATGGATGCCATGGTCTATGGCTGCCTGCGGGTGTTTCTGGACCGGACCGGCGTCCAGCGCGCCGCCGTCTATTTCGAGGACGAACAGACGAGGGAAATGCGCATGTTGGCGACCTGCGGCGATATGCCCGGCGAGGAGGTGCTGCGCCTGTTCGAGCCGATCGTGACGCGGGTGGCGCGGGACAATCGGGCGCTGGCGACGGCTGATTTCCTGGCTGCGCCGCTGAGGAAGAAACGGTCGGTGGAAGGCGTGGCGGCCGTTCACGGTCTGCCGGCGGACGCGGCGAAGATCGAGAAGATTGCCGGGTTGCTGGACTTTCTGTCTTCGCGTCTGGCGGAAGCCCTCGACCACGTCAGGCTGATCGACAAATACGCCCAGAAAATCAAACGCATTCAGCAGATGGAGGAGGTCAGCGAGGCGCTGAACTCTTCCAACAACGAACTCGACATGCTGAGACTGGCCATTACGGCGGCGGTCAATCTGGTCCACGCCGAGGCCGGTTCCCTCCTGCTGCGCGAGGAGCAGAGCGGGGAGCTGTTCTTCAAAATGGCCGTCGGTGAGAAGGGCGAGCTGCTCAAGGAAGTGCGCTTGAAGCTGGGGCAGGGCGTGGCGGGGCTGGTCGCCCAGAGCGGCAAGCCGCTGCTGGTCAGCGACGCGCAGCACGATCCGCGCGTCGCTCATGACGTGGATCTGCGCACGGGATTCGTCACGAAAAACCTGATCGCCGTGCCGATCCAGGTGCAGGGCCGGACCATCGGCGTGCTGGAGGGGGTCAACAAGCGGGGAGGCAGGCCGTTCAGCAAGTGGGATATGGACGAGTTCGCCTGCCTGTCTCATCAAGTGGCGCTGGCCCTCGAAAAGTCCCGGCTGTACCGGGAGCATCACGGCAAGATCGGCCGGCTGCAGAAATTACAGGAGATCAGCGGGGTCCTGAACTCGAGCCTGAATCCGGCGGACATCAGAAAGAAGGCCATCGAGGCGGCGACGATGGTGATGAACGCCGAGACCGGCTCCCTGCTGCTGATGGACGAGGCGACGCACGAACTGTATTTCGATGTCGCGCTCGGCGAAAAGGGCGAGGGCATCCGGCAGATCCGCTTGAAGGTCGGGCAGGGCATCGCGGGAGCCGTTGCCAAAACCCAGCAGCCCGAGATCATCAACGATTGCTACAGCGACCCGCGTTTCAATCCCGAGGGCGACAAGAAGACGGGCTTCCGCACCCGCAACATGGTCTGCGTGCCGGTCAAGGCCAAGGACAAGCTGCTCGGCGTGCTGCAGGCGATCAACAAGAATGACGCCCCGTTCTTTACCCAGGACGACCTGCAGGACTTTGTCAGCCTGGCGAACCAGGTCGGCATCGCCATCGACAACGCCAACCTGTACGAGGAAATCAACCGCCTCCTGGAGGGGTTCATCAATGCCAGCGTGCTGGCGATCGAGAGCCGGGATCCGACCACGAGCGGTCACAGCGGCCGCGTGGCGACTCTGTGCTGCGGCCTGGCGGAGGTGCTGGACCGGATCGACAGCGGGCCATACAAGGACATCGCCTTCAACTACGACCAGATGAAGGAAATGCGCTATGCCGCCGTGCTGCACGATTTCGGAAAGGTCGGCGTGCGCGAACACGTGCTGGTGAAGGCGGAGAAGCTGTTCCCGGGCGACCTGGCCCAGCTCAAGGCCCGCTTCGAGTTCATCAAGCGCACCTATGAAACGAAGGCCTTACGGAAGAAAGTGGACATGCTCATGTCCGGCGATCGGGCGGCCACGGCCGAACTGGTCGCCCAGGTGGACGAGGAATTGGCGAGACAGATTGCGGATACGGACGGAATTCTCGAGTTCCTCCTGGTGTGCAACCGGCCGACGGTGCTGGCCCAGGGTGGATTTGAACGGCTCAAGGACATCGCCGGGATGACCTTCGATTCGTACAACGGCCAGCGACCCTATCTGACGCCGCAGGAAGCCTACACGCTGTCCGTCCAGAAGGGCAGCCTGACACAGGAAGAACGGCTGGAGATCGAGAGCCACGTGACCCACACGTACCGCTTTCTCTCGACGATTCCCTGGACGAAGACGCTCAAGAACATTCCCGATATCGCCTATGGGCACCACGAAAAGCTGGACGGGACCGGCTATCCCCGGCATGTGCCCGGCAACGTGATTCCGGTGCAGACGAGGATCATGACGATCAGCGACATTTACGATGCGCTGACCGCCTCGGACCGGCCGTACAAGGCGGCGGTGCCGACTCCCAAGGCGCTGGCCATCCTGGAGGACGAGGTGAAGCACGGCAAGGTGGACTCCGGCCTGTTTCAGATTTTCGTCGAGTCGAAGGTCTACCAGCGCGCCCACGCCTCGCGCTGAGCGATCCCCTCACTCAGCAAAGTCTATCGAGTCGGAAAGTCTATCCGGGCTCATGTCTATCAAGTCTTAAAGTCATAAAGTCTTCAGGTCGCTTGGACTTTATGACTTGACGGACTTTCGGACTTGATAGACTTCTGGCAATCTACCTGCCGACGATCTGGCCGTCTTCCATTCTGATGATGCGGTCGGCCTGGGCGGAGAGTTTGTCGTTGTGCGTGACGATCACGAAGGTCGTGCCGCGGGCTTTGTTCAGCTTCCGCAATAATCCAAAGAGCGCGTCGCCGGTGTGAGTATCCAGATTTCCCGTCGGTTCATCGGCCAGGACGAGATCGGGGCGCTGCATCAGCGCCCGCGCGACTGCCACCCGCTGCTGCTCTCCGCCCGATAATTCTCCGGGCTTGTGGTGCAGCCGCTCGCCCAGCCCCACATCCGCCAGCAATTGCGCGGCCTCCTTCTGCGCGTCCTCCGCCGGGCGGTTCTGGATCAGCGCGGGCAGGAACGTGTTTTCGAGGGCCGTGAACTCCGGCAGCAAATGGTGGAACTGGAAGACGAAGCCGATCCGTTTATTGCGGAATTCCGCCTGCGCCTCTTCGGGCAGCGCGAAGACGTCCTGGCCGTCGAACAGCACGCTGCCGCTGGTCGGGCGGTCCAGCGTGCCGAGCATGTGCAGGAAGGTGCTCTTGCCGGCTCCTGATGCGCCGACGATCGCGATCATCTCTCCGCGGGCAATGTCCAGGTTGATGCCTTTCAGGACGTCCAGCGTGTAGCCGTTCATCCGAAAGGATTTTTTGAGATCGGTCACCTTGATCATGCAATTCCTCTGAAGCGGTCAGCTCTCAGCGGTCAGCAGTGAATCGGAACTGTTTTGCGAATTCTCATGGCTGACTGCTGATGGCTGATAGCTGTGCATTCTGCTATTCGTACCGAAGAGCCGCCGCCGGATCGAGCTTGGCCGCCTGCAGCGACGGGTAGACCGTCGCCGCGAAGCTGATGAGAATCGCGGACAGCGAGACCAGCAGGACATCGAGCGCCTGGATATGCACCGGAATGTGGGCGATGTAGTACACGGTCTGGTCGAAGGTCCAGTACTTTTCGATCAAATAGAGGAACGCGTACCCGAGCGGGATGCCGATGGCCGTGCCGGCAAAGCCGATGATCAGCCCGTTCAGCATGAAAATCCGCATGATGGCTCCCCGCGTCGCGCCCATGGCTTTGAGGATGGCGATCTCACGCTGCTTCTCGGTGACGATCATCGTCAGGGTGCTGATGATGTTGAACGAGGCCACGGTGATGATGAGCACCAGCAGCAAAAACATCATCGTCTTCTCCAGTTTCAGGGCCGACAACAGGTTGCGGTTCAGCTGCATCCAGTCGCGCGCCCAGTAGGGGAAGCCGAGCGTCTGCTCGATCGCGCGCGCGATCTCCGCGGCCTGGAAGATGTCGTCCACTTTCACTTCGACGCCGGTGGCGGACGCGCCCATGTTGAAGAATTTCTGCGCTTCCGCCAGCGCGAGGTAGGCGAGCGACGAATCGTATTCGTACATGCCGGATTGAAAGATCGCGACCACCTTGTAGGTGCGGATCTTCGGGGTCATCATCACGGCGTTGAGTGAGCCGGATGAGCCCACCGGAGAGACGATGTTGATCGTGTCGCCCACCGTCACGCCCAGCCGCATGGCCAGTTCCTTGCCGAGCACGATCCCGGACGGGTTTGCGGGGACGGGAAGCGTGCCGCGGGGAACGGCGGCCGTGGAACGCTCCGGGGTTACGGGCGCCGGTTCCGGCTCGAGATCGTCCAGGCGCCCGGAGACGATGTTCTTGCCCAGTTCGGTCACGCGGATCTCGCGCTTCGGATCGATGCCGCGCACGACGACGCCCTGCACGGCGGATCGCGAGGTCAGCATGACCTGGCGGTAGATGAACGGCGTGGCCGCCACGACGTGCGGAGTCTGCTCGATCTTCGAGGCCATCGCATCGTAGTCGGCGATGCTGTCGCGGGTCCGGTCCTGGACGACGATGTGGGAGGTGGTTCCCAGGATTTTCGCCTGCAGGTCCTCCTTGAAGCCGGTCATGATGCCCAGCGTGCCGATCAGCGCGGCGACGCCGAGCGTGATGCCGGCCACGGAGACGACGGTGTTGAGCGAGATGGTCCGGTTGCGGCGTTTCGCACGCAGGTACCGCAGGCCGACGAGGAGTTCGTACGACTTCAACACGGTCATTTCTCCGGGCGCAGCTGCGGGAACAGGATCACATCGCGGATCGAGGCCTGGTTGGTAAAGAGCATCACGAGCCGGTCGATGCCGATGCCCTCGCCGGCGGTGGGCGGCATGGCGTATTCCAGCGCGCGAAGAAAATCCTCGTCGAGATAATGGGCTTCAACATCGCCGGCCGCGCGTTTGGCATCCTGGGCCTCGAACCGCTGCCGCTGATCCAGGGGATCGTTCAACTCCGAGAAGGCATTGGCGATTTCCCGGCCCCCGATGTACAGCTCGAAGCGGTCGGTCAGGGACGGGTCGGAATCCTTGCGGCGGGCCAGGGGAGAGAGTTCGATCGGGTAATCGGTGATGAAGGTCGGCTGGATGAGCTGCAGCTCCACCGTTTCCTCGAACATTTCGTTGAGGATGTCCACGAGGGCTGCGTCTTTCTCCACCTCGACGCCCAGCTTCTTCGCGGCGGCCAGCGCAACGTTTCGGTCGGACAGAATGGTCTGGTCCAATTGATTCACCTCGAGCAGGGCCTGCCGCCAGGACCAGCGCCGCCACGGCGAGGCCAGGTTGATGGATTGACCCTGGTACTCCAGGGTCGTTGTGCCGAGGACGTCCTTTGCCAGGCGGGTGAACAGTTCCTCCGTCAGCGCGATCAGGTCGGTGTAGTCCGCGTAGGCCACGTAAAATTCCAGCATCGTGAATTCGGGGTTGTGGATCGTCGAGATGCCCTCGTTGCGGAAGTTCCGGTTGATCTCGAAGACCCGCGGGAAGCCGCCGACGATCAGGCGCTTGAGATACAGCTCCGGCGCGATGCGCAGGTAGAGGTCCGTCGACAGGGCGTTGTGATGGGTGACGAAGGGACGGGCGGTGGCGCCGCCGGGGATCGGCTGCATCATCGGCGTCTCGACTTCCAGGAAGCTCTTCTCGATCAGGAAGGCGCGGATGCCGGCGATGATGCGGCTTCGCGTCTCGAAAATGCCGTGCACGGAGGGATTGGCGATCAGATCCACGTAACGCTGGCGGTAGCGGGTTTCGACGTCGGTCAGGCCGTGCCATTTCTCCGGCAGGGGGCGGAGGGCCTTGCTGAGAAACGTGAGCTGCCGCACCTCGACCGTGAACTCGTCGGTCTTGGTACGAAATAGAAAGCCGCTGACGCCGATCCAGTCGCCGAGGTCCAGTTCCTCGCAAACCCTGTAGGCCTGCTCGGACAGATTGTCCTTCTTGAGATAGACCTGCAGCCGGTCCGCGCCGTCCTGCAGCACGGCAAAGGCGGCTTTGCCGAACCGACGGAGGCCGACGATTCTGCCGGCCAGCGTGCAGGAGATCTGTTCCTGCTCGAGCGTCGCCTTGGGTTTGTCGCCATGGCGGCGCGTGAGCTCGCCGGCCCGGTCCTTGAAGTCGAAGCGGGCGCCGTAGGGGGCCACGCCCATCCCCTTGAGCGCATCGAGTTTCTTGAGCCGCTGCTGTCGCTGATCGTTGTCTTCCATCTCGATCCGTGGGCGTGATCCGCTCCGCTGAACGGAACCTATTCCTCTTCCTCCGTGCCGACGGAGGACGGCTGCACGCTTCCCTGGCCGGTCAGTTGCTTCTTTAAGTAGGCTTCGATGAACGGATCGATGCTGCCGTCCATCACGGCATCCACCTGGCCGACTTCGACGCCGGTCCGCAGGTCCTTCACCAGCTGGTAGGGCTGGAAGACGTACGAGCGGATCTGGCTTCCCCAGCTGATGTCCTTTTTCTCGCCGACGATCGCGTTGAACTTCTCCTGCTTCTTCTGCTGCTCCAGTTCGAACAGCTTGGCCTTCAGGATTTTCATGGCCCCCATGCGGTTCTGCAGTTGCGAGCGCTCGTTCTGGCACTGGGCGACGAGGTTGGTCGGAATGTGCGTGATGCGGATGGCCGTCTCCACCTTGTTGACGTTCTGCCCGCCGGCGCCGCCGGACCGGAAGGTGTCGATCCGGAGATCCTTCTCGTCGATCGCCATTTCCACGTCGTCCTCGAGTTCCGGATAGACGAACACGGAGGCGAAGGAGGTGTGCCGCCGCTTGTTCGCGTCGAACGGCGAAATACGGACCAGCCGGTGTACGCCGGCTTCGGCCTTGAGATACCCGTAGGCATAGGGGCCGGTGATGGAGAGGGTGGCGCTCTTGATTCCGGCGACTTCGCCCGTCAGCAGGTCCAGCGTGGCGACCTTGTAGCCCTTGCGCTCGGCCCAGCGGACGTACATCCGCATGAGCATCTGGGCCCAGTCCTGGGATTCGGTCCCGCCCGCGCCCGGGTGGATGGCGATGATGGCGTTGCTGCCGTCGTGCTCGCCGGACAGGAGCATTTCC
>MHEU01000047.1:31552-35675 GCA_001805245.1 Nitrospirae bacterium RIFCSPLOWO2_02_FULL_62_14
GCCTGTTCGAACTGTTTGAGCGAGGACTCGAGCTCGCGAAACAGTTCGGCGTCCGCACTCTCCTCCGCCAGCTGGAGCAGGGCCGTCAGATCGCCGTTCTGGCGATCGATGTCGGCCCAGCGGCGGCTCTCGCGTTCAATCGACGATTTTTTCCGATTCACGCGGGCGGCGTTCTGCGGGTTATTCCAGAATTCCGGCTGCGAGGATTGTCGCTCCAAGTCTTGGAGTTCCGACGTCAGGCGGGAGAAGTCAAAGATGCCCCCGGAGTTCGCGGACCTGTTCACCGATTGCCTTTACGCGGATGCGCAATTCGTCGAGCATGAGATGTCCTCCAGTCGGCAGCAATACCCAGAAACGCGGTGATTATAACACAAGCGTACGCAAATACATCACCGTACCGGGTATAGAAGGTCAGCGTCTGCCGCAGCGGAAGGCGGCCGGTGACCGCCTGCTCGGTGAAAATCGGGATGGACAATAGGATCCGCCCGGACGGATCGATCAGGCCCGAGACGCCGGTATTGGCTGCACGGGCAAAGGCGATCCGGTTCTCGACGGCCCGGAACACCACCATCGCAAAGTGCTGGTGGGGCGCGGACGAGGCGCCGAACCAGGCGTCGTTGGTGATCGTGGCCATCAGGGTGGCGCCCTCCGCGACGAACTCCCGGACCAGGTCGGGAAAAATGACTTCATAGCAGATCACCACGCTGATGTTCGGCCGGGCGTCGCCGGCCGTGACGCCCGGCCCGAAGACGGTCGGCGTCGTGCCGGCTTCGAAGTCGCCGATGCCTTCCACGAGCTTGTCCAGGAAAAACAGGACGGAGGAATGAAGCGGAATGTATTCGCCGAAGGGCACGAGATGACGCTTGTCATACCGCGAAATGATCTGGCCGTTGGGCGACAGGAGATAGGCGCTGTTCAGGAGATACGGCCTGCCGTTGGGGTGGCGTCGCAGCGCCGGGCTGCCGAAGAGCAGGGGGACGCCGTGCCGGTGCGCGAGCGCGGCCACTTCCACGCGGTAGAGCGGTTCCTCTTCGAAAAAAAACGGCGTGGCCGCTTCCGGCCAGATGACCAGGTGCGCGCCCCTGGCCGCTGTGGCGGTCAGGACCGCGTAGCGGTCGAGGGTCGCGCGGCGATACGCCTGGTCCCATTTCTGCGCCTGATCGATGTTCGGCTGAACGAGGCCGACGGTCATCGCCGGCTGGCTGTTCGAACGCCGTGCGTCGCTCAGCGCAGCCTGACCATATGCCAGCGAGACGAGCAGGGCGGCCAGGGCCGCAGCGGGCGCCAGCCGGGGAAAACCGAGGGCCGGCCGGTGATGGGCACGATGCCAGCCCCACAGGATGAGGTCGGCCAGAGCCACGTTCACGAGCACGATCAGGAAGGAGACGCCGTATACGCTGGTGATGTCCGCAATCTGAATGATCGGCAGCCATTGGTACTGCGAGTAGCCCAGCAGCATCCAGGGAAGTCCCGACAGGGCATGCGCGCGCACCAGCTCGAGCGAAACCCACAGGCAGGGGGCGATCAGGGAGGCCTCGGCGGGCATCCGTCTCGCGAGCCACGCGAATGCCGATGCGTACAGGCCGACGTAGAGTCCGAGGTAGGCGGCCAGCAGCCACATGACGGGGTAGCTGACGAGCAGCGGCATCCTGCCGTACTGGTGCATGGCGGTCACGACCCAGGACATGATGCCGGTGAACGCCAGGAAGCCGGCCAGCCAGCCGAGCCACAGGGCGCGGCGCGGCGTGGTGTCGACGATGGCCAGATGGAGCGGCACGAGCGCGGTCCAGGCCAGCCAGCCGAAATTAAAATCGGGAAAGCAGAGCGGCGAAAGAAGGCCGGCCAGGCCGGCCAGGCTGAACTGGCGTGCAGAAGCGGCCGTCATCCCGGTGGATATGCCGAACTTCAATTGAGCCGTTGCCTATGCATTGTCGTCATGTGCTGTGACGGCGACGGGAAACACCCTGTCAATGGAGCTAGTTTCTATATGAATGCGAAGCAGGTTGCAAGGTGACTACACGAGGACCTCTGCGGTATGATGCACCCCATGTCGATTGACGGAGGGCGGAACATCCTGCTGCTGGTTTGCGCGGTGCTGTGCTTGTCGCTGGCGTCAGCGGCAGTCGCGCAAGCGGAAGAAGCGTCCGTGCCGGTCCAGATCGGAACCAAATTGATGCGCGGGGTGACCAATCTGGTTACCGGTGCGGGAGAGTTTCCCAAACAGATCTATCTTATCGGGCAGAAGGAAGGGTGGGTGCAGGGTGTTTTCCGCGGGCCCCTGGAAGGTCTTGGCATGTTCATTGCGCGGACGGTGGCCGGCGCCTATGAAGTCCTGACCTTTCCCATCCCCTTGCCGTCCGGTTACCAGCCGATGCTGCTTCCCGAATATGTCTGGCAGCCTGAGCCGGCGTCGCAACTGACGGCGCCCGCCGCCGAGCCGGCCGCGCCGATGCTCGAGCCGACCAACCGCTAGACAGGAGCTTATGGCCTATGGCGTATGGCTTATGGTCGGAGCTTCTTTGCTTCTGCCATTAGCCATACGCTATTAGCTATATGCTCTTCCTCCGGAACAGATCCGTATCCAGCGATTGAATGCGGTCGAGGAAGAGCAGGCCGTCCAAATGGTCCACTTCATGCTGGAATGCGAGCGCTTCGAATCCTGACACGGTCAGCGTCAACGGCGTGCCGTCCGGCGACAATCCTTCCACGACGACCCGCTCGTAACGCAGCACGTTGCCGGTATAGTCCGGGACGCTGAGGCAGCCCTCCCGGATGATCCGTGCCTGTTCCTGATGCCGGATGCGGGGATTGAGGAGCACCACCAGCCCGTGCCCGGTCTCGCCTTTCTTTCGCGAGACATCCACAGCGATGATCTGAACCGAACAGCCGATCTGCGTCGCGGCCAGCGCCACACCGGGCGAGGCCCGCAAGGTGTCAAGCATGTCCTGGATAATCGGCGTGATCGCGGAATCGCCGGGCCCGACCGGTGCCGCCGGCGTTTTGAGGATTGGATCGGGATAAAGGAGAATCGGACGGACAGCCACAGCCTGCTAGAGATTCGCACTTTCGATCTTGCGGAACGTCAGGTCCACGCCGAGATCGGGCTTCAGCCGGTCAAGGGCCTGCTTCAGCGGCTCCGGCGAGGCGCCGTCCATGAGCTTGATTTCGAGGACCATCACATAGACGGGTTTAACTGCCGAGCCGATGACCCGCGTGTTCATGACCGTGATATTACCGTGATGATCCGACACCGCGCGCGCGACTTTGGCCACGATGCCCGGATGGTCCGCGCCATAGACCGAGAGCATGTAGGTGGGCGTGTCGGATGCCGCTGTTCGCGTGGCAGCCTGGGCCGGCACTTCGCGGCAGAGCACGGTGAGATCGAGCGAGGAAATGTGGGGCGGAAGTCGGTCGGCCAGCTGATCGGCGGCCATTCCCTTCGGCAGGCGCACCAGCAGCATCATTGTGAACTCGCCGCGCAGCTGGACCGAGGAGGTGTCCTCGATGTTGCAGCCGAGTTGAAAGAGGCCTTCCGCCAGCGCGGCGACAATGCCGGGCCGGTCCTGTCCGAACGCAGTGACGATGGCAAAATGGTTCATGCAGCCTCCTCCTGTCCGCCGGCGAAAATTACTATGCGGGATGGCGCGAACGTTGGCAAGCGGTTTCCCCCTTCAAGACCTTGCGCCCTGTTTTGAGGCGGTGTTAAGATGCGCGTGGAGAAGGTTGAGGCTGAGGTTAAGGCTAAGTAACTCCGGATTTGGTCTCCCTCAACCTGAACCTTAACCTCAACCTGGTTTCTACGATGCCGAACATTACCCTCTTATATTCCCCCAGTTGCGGCGCCTGCCCCTCGGCCAAGAGTCTCTGGAAAGAGCTGAGGGTCAAATACAGCTTCAGCTACCGGGAAGTGGATATCACGACGCCGAACGGGCAGGAGCTGGCCGACCGCCACTCCATCCGCGCCGTGCCAGCCACCATTATAGACGGCAAGCTGACGTTCATCGGCGTGCCCAGCCGCCAGAGCGCCGAAAAAGCCCTGCAGCTGAAAATGAGGCCGCGAGACGCGTAGGTGAGATGCAACAATGGGAAACCCCGAAGACGAACTCGACATCGAACTGCCAGA
>MHEU01000047.1:35689-37901 GCA_001805245.1 Nitrospirae bacterium RIFCSPLOWO2_02_FULL_62_14
CGATATCTTCCGGCCCGCCGCCTGAGTGCCCCATGTGCGGCGATCCGATGAGCTTCGTGGACGGGGATTGGGCCTGTGTAGATTGTAACGGTGAATTAATGGGGCCAGAGACGGGATAACCGCAAGGCCATGGGTGATAGGCGATGGGCTATAGGTGAATAAAAGAACGCTCTTGCCTATAGCCTATTGCCCATAGCCTCTCGCCTGCGTAAGCCATGCTCCGCATCGTCACCGGTTCCTTCCATCCCGATCTTGAGCAGGCCCTCGTCGAAGAAGTCCGGTCGCTGAAATCCTCCGATCCGCTTGCCCCGCTCGCCATTGTCGTTCCCTCCGATCCGCTCAAACGTCACATCAAGCAGGTGCTCGTCATCGAGCATCAACTGGCGTTGCTGGATGTGCAGTTCCTCACGTTCCACCAGCTTGCCCTGCAACTCTCGCACGAACAACAGGCCGGCCGGATTCCCGGCGGCGCCGCGAGTCCGCTCGATGTAGCGCCGGATTTGTTTTTTGAGCGGTTGCTGGGCAACATCGCGCGCCGCAAGCCGGCCGGCCCGCAGTGCCTCGATTTGTCGAGTCTGCCGGGAGCCTGGCCTGCCCTGTGGACCACCGTGCGGGATTTGAAGGATGCCATGGTGGACCCGGCATCGGTCCTGAGGGCCGTGGCGGAAGGGCTCTTCGATCCGCATGAAGCAGCCACGCTGCAGACATTGTTCACGCTGCATGCGTCGGTGCGGGAAGCCGGCCGGGCGTTGAGCGTCGGCACAGCCGACGATCTTGCGGCCGCGGTGATTCCCTGGGTGCCGTCGTCTCCGTGGCTCGCCCGCCTCGAGCGTATCTGCTACTACGGTTTCTACGACGTGACGCAGGTGCAACTCTCATTGTTCGAGACGGTCGTGAAGCGCTGCCCGGCCACGCTCTATTTCCCTCTCTGCGATGATCCGGCCTTCGCCTTTGCCAGACGATTCTTTGAGCGCCACATCGAGCCGCTGCGGGGAGCGGAACCGGTCGTCTCCGCGCCGGCCGGGCCGGCGGATGCCGCGCCGCAGGTCCGGATCATGGATGCGGCCGGACCCGATGACGAACTGGCCGCGGCCTGCAAGGAAATCCTGACGCTGGTGGAAACGCACGGCTACCGCTTCGACGAGATCGGTCTCGTCGCGAGGGATCTGCAGCCGTACCGCGCCGCGCTCCGGCGGACGCTCGACCGGCACCGGATTCCGTTCAGGACGTCAGCGGGGTCGCCGGTCATCCAGGAGCCGGCCGCGACAGTGCTGGTGCAGCTGGCCTCGCTTCCCCTGACGCACTTCTATCGGGCGCCGATGCTGGACGTGCTGACGTCCCCCTTCTATCGCATGAACGCGCAGCCGTCGAACGGCCTTGAACCGAGGCCGGATCTCTGGCGTCTGGCCGTCCACGCGATGGGCATCACGCGGGGCGAGGGCGAATGGCAGCGGTTGTCGTCGGCGGGGGCGTTGCAGGCATGGGCTTCGGGGGATGCGGCGGAGGAGCCGGGTGAAGGGGCCGGACAGGTTCGCATCGAAGCCGCGCAGGTGCAGGTGCTCGCAACACTGGCCGCCGGGTTGATCCGGGATTGCCGCGGCCTGCCGGAAGAGGGGAGCGTGCTGGAAATGGCCGATGCATTCGTGGCGCTGGCGGAGCGGCACCTCGCCATTCCCGGCCTGACCCTCGATGAATCTGGCGATGATGGCGAGGGCGGGCAGTTCGTTACGTGCGGGACGGCGATCGGCCGGGTGCTGGCGCAGCTTCGGCAACTCGACCGTCTCGGCGAGACGATGTCCTGGGACGAATGGACGGCGCTGTTCGTGGACGCGATGGAACGTGCCACCATGCCGGTCGAGCCGCTGGACCACGCCGGCATCCAGGTGCTGGATGCCATGGCCGCGCGCGGCGTGACGTGCCGCGCGCTGTTCGTATTGGGCCTGAACGAAAAAATCTTTCCCCGCTATATCCGGGAGGACGCGTTTCTGCGGGACCGGAACCGGCGCCTGCTGGCCGAAACGCTCGGCTATAAAATCGACGAGAAGCTGGCCGGCTATGACGAGGAACGGCTGCTCTTCGCGCTGCTCCAGCAAGCCGCCCGGCAGCGGCTGTATCTGTCGTATCAGCGGGCCGATGCGGCCGGCCGTCCGCTGGCTCCCTCGGCCTATCTCGATGCGTTTTCCCGGCAGGATACCCGCGATCGGTTGGCGGA
>MHEU01000047.1:37914-46208 GCA_001805245.1 Nitrospirae bacterium RIFCSPLOWO2_02_FULL_62_14
CTGTTGACGCGCGAGGAACTGGCGGTCGGGCTGGTTCTTCAGGGCCGCGACCCCGTCCAGTTGCTGGACTGCCTCGGCGGAAACGGAACGGTGTTCGCCCATGGCCGTGATGCGTTGCACGTGATCGAAAGCGAGGCCCGCGGGCTCGGCGAACATGACGGAGTGACCGGCCCGCTGGACCGGCCGTGGGCGGCCCTGATGGCGCGCGGGCTGGCGCCGACGTCGCTGGAGCAGTACGCGAAGTGTCCGTTCCGGTATTTTTCCTCGCACGTGCTCCGTCTCGAGCCGGTCGGCCGCGACGCGGCGGACGAAGTGTCCCCTCTGGTCCTCGGAGAGCTGTGCCACCGCACCCTGCACCGCTGCTATCAACGGCTGGTTGAAACGGGATGGCCCCGGACGGCCTGCGCGCCGGACACCGTGCGGGACGTTGTCCGGTCGGCAGCCGGGGACGCCGGAACCGAATATGCGCTGAACCATGGGACCGGCTACGCGCTGCTCTGGCAACTGGCCCTGGAAACGGTCGTGGCATTGGCCGAAGCGATGATCGAGGCGGACGCCGGGGAATTCCGCGCGAGCGGATTTCAGCCGGTCGGATTCGAAGTCGAGGCGGAAGGCTCGCTCGAAGCCGCTGATCCGGCGGCGTTCAAGGGAATGAAAATCCGTGGGCGGCTCGATCGCGTGGACCGGCGCGACGCGCCGCCGGGCCTGCGCATCGTGGATTACAAGTACCGGCATGGCGGCGGGCGGGGCGCCGATCGCGATCTGGTGGTCGCCGCCGTGAGAGGGTTTCGCCTGCAGCCGCCGCTCTATGCCCTGATGACGCCGGTGGAACAGGGCGGGGGTGCGGCGGCGCCGCAGGCGGTACCGGCCGTGCAATCGGTGGAGCTGGCGTTCCTCATGCCGAAGCCTTCTCCACAGATCGAGCGCGCGCGGTTCGACGCGTCGGCCTGGAACGGTCCGGCCGGCGGCCTGCTCAAGAAGACGCTGCGGACGGTGGTGGACGGCGTTCGCGAGGGGCGCTACCTCATTCTGCCGGACGGGTACTGCGACTATTGCGAATTTTCCGCCGCCTGCCGCCGCTTTCACGGGCCGACCTGGTGGCGGGCGCACAGCTCGCCGCCGGCCAAATTGCTCCGGCAATTGCGTAAACAGAAGGTCGACAAGAATGGTGATGCATGACGCATGATCAGGCGCCGATCCCCGACGCGCAGGTTCGCCGCCTGGCCGAAACGACCTTCGACCGCAACGTCGTGGTGGTGGCCGGCGCAGGGACGGGCAAGACCACGCTGCTGGTCAACCGGCTGATCCACCTGTTGATGCGGGAACCCCATCCGGTCGAGATCACGCACCTGGTGGCGCTGACCTTCACCAACAAGGCGGCGACGGAGATGAAAATCAGGCTGCGCGAACGGCTGAAGGCCCTGCTGGAATCCGGGCAGAATCAGCGCGGGGCGAACGATCCGGGCGTGGTGTCGGTGGCGGACGTGCAGGCGCAATACGGTCTCTCCTCCGCGCAGATCGAAGGACGGGCCCGCGCGGCGCTGCAGGATCTGGAAAAGGCGCAGATTGGCACGCTGCACAGCTTCGCCGCCCATCTGCTGCGGCTCTATCCGCTGGAAAGCGGCGTGGACCCCAACTTTCAGACGGACGACGGCGAGCTGCGGTTCGAGGAGCATTTCCACGGCCAGTGGGAACTCTGGCTCGACCGGGAACTGGGGCCGGGCGGTTCCAGCCACGAACGCTGGCGCCGGGCCTTGACGAGCATCGGCCTCGAGCCGCTTCGCGAACTGGCCTACGCGCTGCGCAGCGAGCTGATCCCGCTCGACGAGCTGTGCGCGCAGGGACGCGATCCGAAGCTGTCTCCCGTTCTTCACGACTGGTTTCTCGTGAGACGTGACCGGGCCGGCGCGTTGCTGGCCGCGCACGACCGGCCGAAACGCCGGAAGGTCGAATCCATGCTGGCGGCGGCACGGACGCTGTTTGCCGCCGTGGTGGAGGGGGATCTGCAGGACTGCGCGGCCGAACGGAGAGAACTGGAACGGGATCTCGGCGATCAGCCGGCCGGATGGAGTCCGGAGGAGTTTGCCGAGGCGTCCGGATTGATCCGCATCGCGACGCGCGTGCTTTCGGTGGATCGCGCGCTCATGGAGGAGATGCTGTCGCTGCTGGCGCCGTTCGTGCGGTCGGTGCGGGCGGGCTTCCTGGCGCAGGGCTGGATTTCATTCGACGGTCTGTTGGCGAGGGCCCGCGCATTGCTCCGCGACTACCCCGACATCAGGGAACGGCTCAAGCACGACTACAAGGCGGTGTTGGTGGACGAGTTCCAGGACACCGATCCGGTGCAGTACGAGATCATTCTGTATCTGGCCGAGCGGGCCGGGCGCCGGAGTTCCAACTGGCGTGATGTGGAGACGGAGCCGGGCAAACTGTTCATCGTCGGCGATCCCAAGCAGTCCATTTATGCGTTTCGCCGGGCCGACATCGAGGCGTTCGATCAGGTGGTGGGAAAGCTGCAGGCGTCCGGCGGCCTGGTGTACGAGTTGGTCACGAATTTCCGGAGCCATCAGCGGGTGCTGGACGTCGTCAACCCGCTCTTCGACCGGCTGCTGCGCCGGCAGGAGAACGTGCAGCCGCCGAACGTGCCGTTGGTGGTGCGGCCGCAGCGCCACGGGGGAGCCTCGCATCCGGGGGTCGAGTTGCGTCTCGTGCGGACCGGCGAGGACGGGGAACTCGAATCGTCCGCCGCCACGCGCATTGAAGCGGATCAGCTCGCGCGCTGGCTCAAGGACGAGGTGCTGGATCGCGAGACGTTGACGGATGCCCAGGGGCGGCCGTCGCCGCTGCAGCCCGGCCATATCGCGCTGCTGTTCCGGACGCTCACGTACGCGCAGGATTATCTGGATGCGCTGCGGCGGCACGACATTCCCTACGTCACCGACGGCGAAAAGCATTTCTACCGGCGGCAGGAGGTCGTGGATCTGGTCAACCTGCTGCGGGTGGTCGACAACCCGCACGACACGATCGCGCTGGTCGGCATCCTCCGGTCGGCGCTCGGCGGCCTGACGGATCGCGAACTGGTCGGGTTGCACGAGCGGAATGCGCTCGATTACCGGCGCGCGGACCGGCTGCCGCCGGGAACGCAGGGTCGTGCCGCCGCGTTGCGGCTGCTCTATGAACGGCTGACGGAACTGAACCGGGAGGCGCCGGCCTGTCCGCTCCCGGAGGCGGTGGAGTTGCTGTTCACGCGCCTGCCGGTGCTGGAGCTGGCGGCGGCGTCCCTCCACGGCGAGCAGGCAGTCGCCAATCTCATGAAGGTGCGGCAAATGGCCTCCGAACTGGCCGACCGCCCGCACCTGACCCTGACCGGCTTCGTCGGGATCATGATGGCGCGTTTGTCCGAGCAGCCGGAGGAGGCCGAGAGCGCGCTGGCGGAGGAGTCGTTGGAGGCGGTGCGCGTGATGACCATCCATAAGGCCAAGGGGCTCGAGTTTCCGGTCGTCATCCTGCCGGGGTTTCATCACGGGACGAGCCGGAGCCGCGAGGCGCCGGTGGTCTCGCACGACTGGTCG
Source organism: Nitrospirae bacterium RIFCSPLOWO2_02_FULL_62_14 (assembly GCA_001805245.1). Classification (GTDB taxonomy): domain Bacteria; phylum Nitrospirota; class Nitrospiria; order Nitrospirales; family Nitrospiraceae; genus 2-02-FULL-62-14. Next base: position 41,484 of record MHEU01000047.1, read on the forward strand.
AGCGGCGTGCTGGGCGTCGCATTGGGAGGGCGGTGCAATCTGGGGGCCGTGCTGGTCGGAGAAAAGTTCCGGTTGCGTGAGGAAGCGGAACGGCGCCGCCTGTTCTACGTCGGGATGACCCGGGCGAAGGAGCGGCTGATTCTATCCGGCGGCTTGTCGGCCCGTGCGGCGAAAGGCGCATTTCTCGGTTTGCTGCAGGAGGCGGCGACCAACGAGATCGGGCAGTCCGGGCAATCGGCCGTGCACGTCGGCCCCGCGTCCTTTGAGCAGACGGTGGTGGTCACCTCGGACCGGGCGCCGCGGCGGCGTCAGGGAGCTCCGCCGAAGCTGCGCGCGTCCGCGGAGTGGGCCTCGCTGGCGCCCCGGTGGGAGCAGCGCGATCGAGCGTGGGAGGAGGCCCGCAGCACGCCCGCGCATCTGACGCCGACACTGCTTGCCGGCCAACAGCGCGACAGGCCGGAACGCAAAGGCTCCGGCGCTGAGGCTTCCGAGCGCAGCCGTGTGATCGGAACCCTGGCGCATCGGGTCCTGCAGTACTGGAATTTTTCCGATCCGGCTGGAACATGGAGGGAGCGCATCGTCGCTGTGTGCCGCGAGGACCTTGCAGAGCAGTGGGCGGGGGCGATGACCGGGATTGAAAACGAGCTCCAGGAATTATTCCAAACCTTCATGGCATCCGGGCCCTACCGGGAACTCCAGCGCGCGACGATCTTGGGCCGCGAAGTCCCGTTCGTCATGCCCTGGGAAGGCAATAGGCTATGGGCTATGGGCTATGGGCCACAGGCTCAGGCCGACTCTTCCCTATCGCCTATCGCCCATCACCCATCGCCTGCTTCGTGCGTGATGGAAGGCGTGATCGATGTCGTGTATCGTCTCGACGGGAAGGTGCATCTTGCCGACTACAAGACTGATCGGGTAAAAGACAGTGAAGTGGCCGCCAGGGCTGCCGACTACGAGGGGCAGGCGCGGATCTATCGCGAGGCGGTGTCGCGGTGTCTCGGGATTACGGACGTGGGCGTGCAGGTGATCTTTCTGCGGAACGGGAAAGCCGTGTCCGTGTAGTCTATTCATGGGGGGGAATGACATGATCAAAAGATGCAAGCTGTCAATCATGATCGGCCTCAGCGGACAGCTGCTCGCCGGTTGTGCCGCTGGAGGGAAGGACACCCTGGAAACGGCATTGTCCGCACCGCCCAAGGCGGTTCCTGCGGCTGCGGCTGCCAACGAGGAAGGGATCACGCTGTTCTATGCCCGTCAGTGGGATGCCGCCAAGGTGAAGTTCGAGGCGGCCATCCAGGCACAGCCGACTCTCGCGGAGGCGCATTACAATCTGGGTCTAGTGTACGACGCGCTTCGGAATGACAGGGAAGCGCGTAAGCATTTCATCCAGGCGGCGAATCTGGCTCCCGGGAACAAAGTCATCTGGTCTTCGCCGGCACTCCGCGAGGTTGAGGTCGATGTAAAGGCCACTCCAAAGTCCTCCGGAGACTTCTTCACTCCCACACCCGGTCACAATCATTGAATTGTCATGCCCAGCCGCAAGCGCATCCCGGCGTTTTCCGTCAATCCGGAAGAGTTTGAGGCGCTCGTACGGACAGCCGTCCGGCGTCTGCCGTCCTCCTACCGCCGTCTGCTGGACAATATTGCGGTTGTCGTGGAAGAAGAGCCGTCACGGGATGTGCTGGACGAGATGGAACTGGAGTCCGAAGACGACCTGCTCGGCCTCTATACCGGGACCGCGAAGGGCGGGGAATCGTTTTTCGATCCGGCCGGCCACTTGCCGGCCCGGGTGATCATTTATCGCGGGCCGATCATGCGCCTCTGTCGGACAAAGGATGAAGTCATTCAGGAAGTCCGGGATACGGTGGCGCATGAAATCGGCCACCATTTCGGCCTCGACGACGACGAAATGCCGTATTGAAGACCGTAAAACGTGAAAGGTGAGACGTGAATCGCGGAACAGAGATTAGGCACTGCTGGTCATTTTGAATGTGGTAACCGGTCGATCATCCTCCTGTACGTATCTTCCTTTGACTTTTCCTCTCCTGGTTACTAGCATCTGCGCATAACAGTTCCAGTGCACTTAACTCGTGACCTGAGAGGTGACCTATGTGGAAGGCTCTCGCTGTCGTCCTGGTCCTTGGATGGGTGTCGGTCTGTATCGCTGAAGAGGGGGTGCCTGCAAAACTAGGCTATCTCGATCTCCGTTACGCCGCGCCCCAATGGTTCGCCGGCAACAACGGTACCTACAAGGGGGCGCGCGGGCTAGTGACCCTGGAAGGCATCACCGGCATGTATCTCAATCCCACCTCCGGTACGCTGGCGGCTGGCAAGTTTACGACCCAGTACTGCATCGCCTTGCTCAAACAGGCCGCCGGGCAGAACACCGGGACCGAAAATCAGCACACCGCGATGGCGACCTACGGCGTGACCGATTGGCTGGAGATCGGGGCCCTCGGCCGGATCAGCGATCTGGACAATAACCATCAGAGCCTGGCGGCTGGAGGGCCGGTGGCGAGGGTGCGTTTGTTCAAGGACGAGGGCATCTGGCCTGAGTTCAGCATCGGGGGCATGCTTCGGGAAGGAAACGAGCGGCTCCTCAAGCGCACGGTCTTCGTGGCCGGCTCCAAGAAAAAGGATCTGGAGAACGACATCGTCCACAGCCTGCGCCTGCACGCCGGGTTCCGGCAGTTCTGGCAGGACAGCAGCGTCAACGTGGGCGACGCGTCGATCTTCTATCTCGGCGGGGAAGTGGAGTTCGGCAAGAACGTGTTTCTGGTCGGCGAGGTGTCCACGAAGGACGACGCCTTTAAGTACGTCCCATTTTCAGCCGGGTTCCAGCTCCGCGGTGCTGATGGCAAGTCGTTTGACATCGCCATCGTGCAAACCGGCAACGACGACGAGATCAGCATGTTCATCGGCGTCGGCATGGATTTCTAGCGCGTATTGGGGACTGCCGGTTTCAGAATTGAGAACAGGAGCGACCGGTTTGTCAGCAAACGGCACGGGGAAGAACTTGACTGGTGAGCGAAGCGCCGCCCTCACTTCTCCCCAGAAGGTGCGGCCGAAGTAACCGTAAGTGCGCACGTCCATCGAGCACCGCCCGCTTTGATAAAAAATTCGATTGGTCTTGTGTGCGCGATGCGTGAGCACGCAGGTTACTTCGGCTGCGACCCCTTCTGATATCCCCATGCCACCATGAACGCCCCCAGCAGGATCATCGGCGCGCTCAGGAGCTGGCCCATGGTGAAGGGGCCGAGAATGTAGCCGAGGTGGTAGTCGGGCTCGCGGAAAAATTCCACGACCAGCCGGCAGAGCCCGTAGCCGGTGATGAAGCTCCAGAAGATCGTTCCGGGCGGCGTCTTGCGCAGGCTGATTCCCCACAGCACGGCGAACAGCACGACGCCTTCCAGTCCCGCCTCATATAATTGCGACGGATGCCGACACTCGCCTCCACCGGTCGGGAACACCATGCACCAGTCCACGTCGGTCGGGCGGCCGTAGAGTTCGCCGTTGATGAAATTGCCGAGCCGTCCCAGCCCCAGCCCGATCGGAGCGCTGAGGGCGGCCAGGTCGCCGATCGGAAGCATCGGCAGGCGCCGCCGCCGGCAGAACCATACGATCGCGACGATCACTCCCAGCAGGCCGCCGTGAAAGGACATCCCGCCTTCCCAGACGGCAAAAATCTTCAGCGGGTTTTCCAGGTAGAATTTGAAATTGTAAAACAGCGTGTAGCCGAGCCGGCCCCCCAGGAACACGCCGAAGGCCGCGAAGACGATCAAATCGTAGAGCTGGTCCCTGGACAATTCAACCTGGCGGGCGGCGGTGCGGTTCCTGATCAGGAAGTACGCTGCGGTCAGCCCCAGCAGATACATCAACCCGTACCAGCGGAAGGCCAGCGGACCGAGCCGGAGAAAGACCGGGTCAATGTCGGGGTATGGAATGGAAAATAGCAGTGAAGTCATATGCAGGATGGCCGGCATAGTACGGCGCGGATGATCGATTTAGCAAGTCTCTAGCCTGGATATCCATGAACGCTTCTGCTGCAATCGCGGATACGCTGCTGCGAGTGGCGGGCTCGCCGCTCGGTCAGTCAACGTCCTGCAACGAGGACGCCTCTTTCCCTCGCGGCTCCACGCGCCCCTTTCGCGACGCGTCTGCGCGATTTCGCGACAAACCGTCATGAATATCCTGGCTAGGCGGATATTCATACTGTCGTGTTTCTGAAACGGGCAGTGTGACATTGTTGTGAAAATGGAACAGGGCCGTTGCGCCCTGGCTTCATCCGCAACATCGCTAACCCGTTGTTTTCCCATTGAGTCCTGACATACCAGTGCATGGCACACATTCTGCGTTACAGTGAATTGAAAGCAAGTCGCGAGGAGAGCAGAAGTCATCAAGAGGGACCGTTACAACCAGGGAGGTTTTCCATGACGTACTCAGGACGAGATGCAGCGAAGGTGGCGGGATTGGTCGTGGGCGGCGCGGCCGTCGGGGCGGCATTGGGATTGCTCTATGCTCCGCAATCGGGAGTGGAGACACGCCGGCAGTTCAAGCGCTATGCCAAGCGGGCGGAAGTGCAGGCCCTGCGGTATGGCCGGGAGATCAAGGCGGGCTTTTCTCATGCGATGGAGTCCGGCAAGACCTGGCTGGCCAAGAAGGACATGCGGCGCCTGACCGCGGTCTGACCGTCCATAGATTCCTCAGTTTCTGCACATCTAGGCG
>MHEU01000047.1:46235-48170 GCA_001805245.1 Nitrospirae bacterium RIFCSPLOWO2_02_FULL_62_14
TGCGTTCTTATTGACCCTCTCCAAAGCCGGGTGTAGAGTCACAACCGGCCTGAAGCAGGTTAAGGCTAAGGTTGAGGTTGAGCAGGGAAGACTTCTCCATACAGCATGACCTGAACCTGAGCCTCAACCTTGACCTGCATCGTTCGCCGGAGTGGCGGAACTGGCAGACGCAAGGGACTTAAAATCCCTCCCTCCGTAAGGAGGCTCCCGGTTCGATCCCGGGCTCCGGCACCAGACCAAGCTTCGCTTGAGCCGGCGGCTCTTTTGTGGTGTATCGTAAATGTCGCCGCCGGAGAAATCCCTCTAGTTTTCTTTTTTGAGGGGCGGCGGGCTTGGGCTGGCAAGCCGACTATTTGGAAGGCAGCAGAGCATAGAGGAATACACTAGAGGGGTTTCTCCGCTCGCATCAATTTCGATAAGACGATACTAAGCGAGCGGCTCACACGAAGTGTGGTATGGAGGGCTGTCTATGAAAAAATCCACCAAATCCCCGCGCGCCGCTAACCCTTCGTCCAGATCCAAGGTCATACCCAAGCAGAAGTCGCTCGAGCTCACGGATGATATCCGGGGACGCATTGCGATGAAGGCCTACGAGCTCTATGAGCAGTGTGGGCGGGATGGCAGCCGGGAGATGAACCACTGGCTCGAAGCGGAACAGATCGTCATGACTGAACTTCGCCGGGCCGATTCGTGATTCAAGCGGGCGCGTCCCGGCGCCTGTTCATGCTTGGCGCCGGGTTCGCCTTCCTTGCCGTGGCGTTCGGGGCCTTCGGCGCCCATTCGCTCAAAGCTGTTCTCGCGCCGGATATGCTGACGGTGTTTGAGACCGGTGTCCGCTACCAGATGTACCATGCCCTGGCGCTGCTCGCAGTCGGGTGGGCGGCGCAGCAGTATCCACAGGACTCCTTTCACATCGCCGGCTGGCTGTTTGTCGCCGGCATCCTGCTTTTCTCCGGCAGTCTCTATGTGCTGGCTCTATCCGGAGTGCGCTGGCTCGGCGCGATCACGCCGCTTGGCGGAGTATGCTTTCTTGCAGGCTGGGCGGTTTTTGCTTGGCAGGTCTGGAAACAACGATGAAGACAAACCTGCGAGACTAGTGGGACGGGCGCGACTTGCGCGACTCGCGTTTCCCGCCATTCTCGCTGCGTGCCATTGTGCCTACCGCGTGCAGGATGCGACGCGCTTGCCGGTGATGGCGCCCCAGTCGCCGGCGGTGTTCATGAACGTCCCTTCAAGGTGGCGGCCCTCCTTCACGAACAGCAGGCTGTCTTCCTGGTACCCCCTCTGAAAATCCCAGCGTAAATACACGGCGTCGCCGAGCACGACCATTTTGGCGGGCTGCGGCATGTCGGGCGGAGCCGGCGTTCCGGGTGGCAGGAGCACGATGGTGATTTTCTGCTCCTGGTGATTCTTGTGGTTGTGGATCGTCCACTGCCAGGTTCCGCAGAGGCGCGCCACCGCTTTCTGCGCCTTGAGCTGATCGTTCCACGATTGCAGCCGGTCCCACAGCGACCGGGCGTTGCGCTCCGCCTCGGCTTCCGCGCGGAACGCGAGAGCGGCCAGCATCGCCATGCGCGCGGGGTCGCCGGACGGCGGGGCCTCGCTGAACGCCAGTACGCGGCCGAGCGCGGGGAAGCGGTTGTTTGCCAGCAGCCAGTTCCGTTGCGCCGCTGCCGCCTGGAACAGCGGCGGCAGCGCCGCCTGATCGTCGGCATCGGCCGCTTTTCTCACGGCCAAGGCCAGCCGCCAGGCGGCCAATTCGGCGACCAATTGACCGGCGATCTGCTGCTGATCCGGCGCCGGCGCCGTGCCGAGGTTGAGAGATGGGGCCAATTGAGAGGAGAACAGGGCCAGCGCTTCGGCGTCCGAGGTCACGGAGGCCAGCGGCTGGGCATGGCGCTCGATGACCGACACGAACGGCGGCGCGTCGGCGGC
>MHEU01000047.1:48179-54899 GCA_001805245.1 Nitrospirae bacterium RIFCSPLOWO2_02_FULL_62_14
ACGGGTCATTTGCCGGGTATTTGCATGTCCGCCTTGAAGGCTTCCTTCAGGAACTCGGCGGTGCGTTCCCAGGCGTCCTGCGCGGCGCCGGCGCGGTAGGCGTCCTTGCGGGTTTCGTTGCAAAACGCATGCGGCGCGCCGTCATACTTATGGATGGTCACGCGCTTTTTCCGGTCCAGGGCGGCCTGGCGGAATTGCTCGATCTCGGCTTCGCTGACGGTGTCGTCGGCTCCCGCCCAGTGGTAGAGGATGGAACCCTGGAGTCCGTCGAGCGAGTCGAACGGCGGGCTGGGCTTCCCGTAATAGGAGACCGCCGCGCGCAGGCGCTTGCGCTGGCAGGCGAACTTGAGGGCCAGCGTGCCGCCCATGCCGAACCCGACGACGCCGTGCACGTTGCGCTTGGCGTAGTCCATCGTGTTGAGGTATTCGCAGCACTGATTGATGTCCTGCAGCAGGTCGGCTTCCTTGGCACGCGCCATCAGCATGCCGGCGGCCTCCGCATTGGCCGTGACCATGCCGCCCTGCCGCGTGTACAGATTCGGCACGATCACCGCGTACCCCTCGCAGGCCAGCCGGTTCGCCAGTTCCTTGATCTGCACGTTGAGCCCCCAGGACTCGTGCAGCACCACCAGTCCCGGATAGATGGCTTTGTCCTGTGGCCAGAAGAGCAGGGCCTCGACTTGCGCCGTCTTCGGCATGCGGGTGAGGAAGTAGGGATCCACGGACTTGTCCGAGATGGTGGGGATGGCGCCGACGCTGGGAAAGCGGGCGGTCTGGGTGCCGATCTGATCGAGCGTAAAGGGGACGGTTCGTTGTGGCATGGGCATACGGGTTGTTCGTGATTGGTTACAGGCGCGGCGTACTATAACGACCGCATGAAAACATTGTCAATTGAAGCCTGGAATATTAATGAATATCTACTGCGGCGGCCGATGCTCTCGCCCGGCGCGGCTTTTCTCGTTCGGCCTCCTCGACGTACCGTGAGGGTATGCCTGCGTCGTCCTCGCTTGCGAGAAGCCACGGCGGGCTTCGGCCTCAGCCCCCTCGCGACGACATTCATGAATAATCCAGGCTTTCCACGCCGAGATGGTCCAGACTTGGTTTACTCTGCCGGCCGGCCTGCTTACAATGCGCGGGCTTGCACGGAGGGGGCATGGCGCCACTCGGCATAGGATTGATCGGCCTGGGACGGCACGGGATGCGGTACGTGCGGCATCTATCCGATCCGTCGCCGGACGCCCGCCTGGTCGCGGTGTGCCGACGCGATGCCGGGCAGGGGCGGGCCGTCGCATCCCGTCACGGGGTGAAGTTCTTCCAGGACTATGGAGACCTGATTGCCTGCCCGCAGGTCGACGCGGTGATCGTCGTGACCCCGCCGTCGCTGTGCCTCCCGGTCTGCCTGGCGGCGGTGAGGGCCGGGAAGCCGCTGTTGATCGAAAAGCCGCTGGCCTGCACGGGCGCCGATGCGCGGACGATGGTGCGCGCGGCCGAAACGGCCGGCGTGCCGCTCATGACGGCGCACACGCTCCGGTTCGATCGGGCCGTCCTGGCGCTCAAATTGCAACTCGCGGCAGTGGGGGCCAGGCGCTACCTCGTGCTGACGAACCGCGTGGAGCCCCGGCCCGAAGTGCTGCGCGATCCGGAGGACTATGGCGGCCGCGGCGTCCTGCTGGAGATCGGCATCCATCAGCTGGATCTTGTGCGATTTCTAACCGGCGAGGAAGTGGCGGAGGTCCGCTGCGAATTGGAGCGCCCTTCGCCGGACGCCGCGGAACTGCGGGCGCTGGTGAGCCTGCGCACGACGGGCGGATTGCCGTGCGTCCTCGACGTGTCGCGAGTGACCGGGGGGCGGGTCTGCCGCGCCGAGTGGATCGGCGCGGACGGGCAGCTCTGCGCCGATTGGGTCCACCACCGCGTGCGCAGAGTGTCGGCAGGCAGCGCGGTGACGGAGCAGCCGGTGGTGGATGTGCCGACGGTCGAGGCGGTGTTCCGCGCGTTTTGCAGCGCGCTGACACAGGGCCTGCCGATGCCGGTGACCGGCCTGGACGGCCAGCGGGCTGTGGAGATCGCGGATGCGTGCTATGAGTCGGCGGAAAGCGGACGTATTGTCCGTTTAGTCCGTTAAGCCTGTTGAGCCCGTTGAGCCGGTTAGCCCGTTGCGTCCGTTACGGGCAAAACCGACTCAACCGGCAAAACCGGCCTAACACTCCAACAGGCCAAACCGGAATAACTGGCTCAACGGGCCAAACCGGCCCAACGGGCTCAACCAATAAACGGCTTCACGCCTCCGCAACGATGTGCGTGTCGGTTTCTTCAACGCCGTCGATCGTATGGATTTTTGAAATCACGACGTCCGACAGCGCCTTTTCGTCCGCCACCGAAACAAACACGAAGACATCCGGACGGCCGAAGCAGGGATCGGCGCGTTCGATGCCGGGGATTTTTTTCAGCGCCTTGACGGCGTCCTTGGTTTTTCCGGTCTTGACCTTGATGAGAATGTAGGCCTTGGTCGCCATGGTTTCCTCCTTACGGCGAGTGATGAGTTATGGGTGATCAGTGATGAGTCCAGTATCAAACAGATGTGGCATTCTACACTCATCACCCATCACTCGTCACTGGTGACTGCTTCTGAGCGCCCGGCATCGTCTGTCGGCGGGCGGCATAGGCCTCGTGAATATTCTGTCCCCTGGCTGAAAACTGCGTGCGCGCGGCGGTAAAGATGCGCGCCAGCAAATCGAAATCCGCGCGGCCGATGTTGAACGAGCGAAACCCTTCCTTGACGCCGGGATCGTTCCAGACCGGCGTGGCCGCGGCATAGTCCACCAGCGCTTCCAGCGACTGCGACGTCCAGCCTCCGCTTCGGAACGCCTCGATCGCCGCAGGGGCGGCCTCTCCGAATTTGGCGGCGAGGGCGCTCTGGAGCCATTGCCGGATGGCCGGCTGTTCGCTTTTCATAAACGCGGCCTGGAATTGGATGGTGGCCTTGATCAGCCTGGTTGCGTCAGGGCTGTCCTCCGGCGGAAGGATGCCGGCGTCTTCGAACGTGGCCAGGAGGGCCATGACGGCTCCCACCTTCGCGGATGCCGCGCGGCCCGCCTGTTTCGCACCGGGCGGTGTGAACACCTCGTTCACGTTGCTGTACGAACCGCCCGGCGTCGGCCCTCCGCCGATGACGTACAACCGGTCACCGATGACGGCGGAGCCCAGTCCATGCCGGCCGGTCGGCATGGAGGCAGCGCTGTGCCACCGGTCGGTGGCAGGCGTATAGGCTTCATTGGCGCGGAACGTGCCCTCCGGAGCTTCGCCGCCGAGCACATAGATCGCGTCGCGGATGACGCCGGCCGTGATGCCGCTTCGCGCGGTCGGCAGATCGGCAACCTTCGTCCACCGGTCAGCCGCCGGATCGTAGGCCTCGACAATCGAGAGGTTGCGCGCGTAGCTCTGATTCACGCGTCCACCGATGGCGTAGATGTTCCCGCCAACCGTTGCCGCGGCGAGGTGATCGCGCGGCGTCGGAAGCGGGGCCCCGGCGGTCCAGGTGTCGGCGGCCGGATCGTAGACTTCAACCGCGGCCTTGTTGCCCGATCCGTCGTAACCTCCGATGGCGTAGAACCTGCCGCTGAATTCGGCCACCGCCAGTGCGCCGCGCGGGGTCGGCATGGGGGCACGTTCCGTCCAGGCATTCTTGTCGGGATCATACCTATAGACGGTTGCAACCGGATGCCACAGGGCCAGGAACGCTTGCCTGTAGCCGCCGATCACGTACAGACGGTTCTCTGCGACAACTGCCGCGGCATGATGCAAACCGACGGGCAGCGGCGCGCGGGTCGTCCATTCATTCGTCGCGGGGTCATAGACCTCGACCCTGTCCGTGATGGTCATGCTGGAGAGATTGCTCAGGGACGGCTCGGCGAATCCACCGAGCACGTAAATTCTGCCGCCGAGGACGGCGGCCGTGACCTCCGTGCGCTTGGTCGGTGCGGGGGCGAGGGTGGTCCAGCTTCCCGGAAGCGGAGCGTCCTGGCCGATGGTCGTGGAGGCGGGGGCGAACGTGCTGAGACTCAGGCAGATGAGTGCGACGCGGAGAGTCTGCATTGGCGCATTATACACGAGCGGCAAGGTCCGAAATCTCAATCCTGCGTAGCCCGCGTTATCCATAGCGGTTCGTAGCGAAATCGCGCAGTCGCTTGGCGAGACGGGCGCATGGAGCCGTGAGGGAGGGAGGCGTACTCAAGGAGTACGTTGACCGACCGAGCGGCGAGTCCGCCCGCCTGCATGCCTGCTAAGGGCGCAAGCAGGCTCGTCGCAGCCGCGAATCCGCGATTGCAGCAGAAGCGTTCATGGATATCGCGGGCTAATCCACGCGCTGAGGGTTGGGGATGTCCTTGAATAGTTGCTGCGCCAGCTGCCGGCCGATGTCGAGACGCGCAACGGTCGTGGGGGCTCCCTGGAAGCGTTCCAGCAGGTCGCCGAAGGCGGCGTCGCGCGAGGCGGCGAACCGTATCATGTCCGCCGGCGCCGTGATCCACAGCCCGCGGACATGGAAGAAGGCCTGCAGGAGTTCCTCGAAAAACGTCGCCAGGAAATATTCGGCGGTGGCCGGCTGGCTGCCGGTCAGGTCCTCGGCTTTCCCGAGCCAGTGCAGGCACTCGGCCTTGAACCGGATTTTTTCGTGCATGCCGGCCTGCGGAGGCCCCTGGCGGAACCGCTGCTGCGCCTTGTCGATCAGCTTCGAGCCGATGGCGTCGTGCTCGAACAGCACGCGGGCTTTCCGCAGCAGCGGCGGCAGCCGCGGCGAGCTCGACAGTTCGTCTTCCACGGCCTCGGCGCTCCAGTAGCGGATGTCGATCAGGCGGTCGGCGATACGGATGATGTCCTGCCCCTCGTCGTGTCCCTTCACCAGGACGATGAAGTCCAGGTCGCTGTGGGCGGTGAGGGCCCGGCGCGCGCCCGAGCCGGTCAGGATCACGGCGACCAGATCGCCGCCGCGCTTGCCGCGCACGTGTCCCAGCGCATGCGCGATGATTTTGTCGATGCCCGGAGGCTCCGGCGTCGGCGGCAGTTCCGGCGGTTCGGGAACGGGGAGCAGCTCCGCGTTGAGCTCCTCGCGGCTTGGAGGCGGCTGGACTTCCGAAGGGGATTGGCTCATGTGGCGGTCACCTGCTTGATTTGCACGTCCAATGTCGCAAGCCATTGCTCGAACGGCTGGACGGCGTCCACGACGATTTCCAGCTTGCCGTTCGGGAGTTTCCTCACCGCGCCGGGCGCTTCAGGCGTCAGGGGGATCTCCACCCACTCCCGGTTCAGCCCCAGCTGATCGGTCAACTCCAGAATCCGGCTGATCTGTTTGAACGAGACGGCCTGCAGCATGGTCATGCCTCGGTTGACTGACATTCGGCATTGTAGAGGCCGAAGTCATGGCCGTCAACCTCGGCCGCAATGCAAAATTTGAAATGTAAAATGCAAAATGAAGAGATGCGGGCCGGCTTTTGAATTTTTAATTTTACATTTTTCATTTCGCCAGAACATTGGCAAAGACCTGGCCGGCCTTCTCGATGTCGTCCGCCGACACATCGAGGTGGGTGACGGCCCGGTAGGTGGTTCCGCCGACCGCGTTGACCAGCACGCCTTCGGCTTTCAGGGCGGCGACCACGTCGGCGGGGGGGCGGCTGGATTTCACGTCGAAGAAGATCATGTTCGTTTCGACGGACTTGAGGTCGAGCGTGACGGTCGGGATCTGCGCGAGCAGGTGCGCGAGCCGTGTCGCATGGTCGTGGTCGTCCTTGAGCCGGGCGATGTTGTGCTCCAGCGCGTAGATGCCGGCCGCAGCCAGGATGCCGGCCTGGCGCATGCCCCCGCCGTACATCCGGCGGAAGCGTCGGAGCCGGTCCACCATGTCCTGGTCGTTCGTGGCGAGCAGCGAGCCGGCCGGAGCGCCCAGCCCCTTCGAGAGGCAGAACGACACGGTCGTGCAGTGTTTCGCATATTCCGTGGCGGAAGCGCCGGTGGCCGTGACGGCGTTGAAGAGCCGCGCGCCGTCCAGGTGCAGGGGCAGGCCGCGCTGCCGGGCGATGGCCCCGATCCGTTCGATGGTCGCCAGCGGATAGACCGTGCCCCCGCCGCTGTTGTGGGTGTTCTCGACGCAGATGAGGGCGGTCTGGATCGTGTGCAGGTCCTTCGGCCGGATGGCGGCCTCGACCTGTTCCGGCGCCATGATGCCGCGCTGGCCGACGATCCAATGGAATTGCACGCCGGCCAGTGCGGAGCCCGCGCCCTGCTCGTAGCGCACCATGTGGCACCGGCTCTCGACGATCACTTCCTGACCGGGCGGGGCCTGCGCGCGGAGCGCGAGCTGGTTCGCCATCGTGCCGGAAGGGACGAACAGCGCGACGGCCTTGCCGACCAGGGCCGCGCCCATTTCCTGCAGCCGGTTGACGGTCGGATCTTCGCCGTAGACGTCGTCGCCCACCTCGGCCCGCGCCATGGCCTGGCGCATGGCCTCGGAGGGTTTGGTCACCGTGTCGCTTCGTAAATCGATCATGGTCATAAGCTGTCAGCCGTCAGCGATCAGCACTCAGCTTGATAAAGACCGTGCATCTTCGAACCGATAGCTCTGTTTGGTCAGAGTCGGCACGATCGAGAAGATGGGCGTATTGAAGGGAACGAACGCCGTGCCCACTCCCTGCGCCAGTTGCAGGTGCATGTTGACGAAATTGAAGC
>MHEU01000047.1:54959-57161 GCA_001805245.1 Nitrospirae bacterium RIFCSPLOWO2_02_FULL_62_14
CAGGCCGTACTCGTGCAGGTCCGGCGCGCCCTGGACCAGGACGGACATCGCCTCCGCGTCGAACCAGATCTTGAAATTGCACACGACCTGGATGAACGGGCCCAGGCCGTTCGTGCCGTCGAGAAAGGCGCGCGGCAATCCCAGTTCCATCGGCACGTCGTCCGGCAGCGCGCGATCCACCGTGCCCAGTTCCGTCTCCTTGAGCGGCGAGACGGAGACGAACAGGAGATTCGGATCGTCCATCCCGATCTCGACGACCCGGTCGTCGTACCAGCTGCAGAGTTTCCCCATCTCGTAGCGCAGCGGGAACGAGTAGCCCATCGTCGCGTACCAGATGCGCAGGCCGGCCTCCAGCGGGTCATCCGGCGTGCGGCTGATTTTCAAATCGAACGGCAGCATGAGATGGATGGCGCTGGTCCGCACAGCCATGAACGGCGCGCAGGCGCCCGCGAATTCCTTCTGCACGGCCGGATTCTCCGGCTCGAATTTGCGCGCGGCGTTGGTGAAGTGCTGCGCGGTTTTGGCTTCCTTCGTCATCTTGTATTTGTTCTGATAGTAGGCGGAGGCTCGTTTCTGCGCCGTGTTCAGGAAATAATCGGGGAGATCGGTCTCCACGACGAGGCGGAGCCTGTCGGCCACCGGCGCCGCCGATGACTTCGTCGCGCGCATCGCCTCGTTGTAGATATCCAGCTCGGCCGAGGTTTTTTGGACCTCCTGAAACACATGGCGTGTCAATTCGGGATCGGTGAACCGGGTGCGGGGGAGCAACTGCTGGGCCTTCTGCAGGCATTCCAGTTTGTGCGTGTAGCGCTTGGGTTCGGAGGCAAAGGCCTCGGACGTCGCCATGTAGAGGTTGAATTGTTCCTCCGGGGCCAGGCCGAGCTTGTCGAGATCCTGTTCCTTGATGAAGGTGAAGGCCAGCGGCCCGAAGGCTTCCTCCTTCCGGATGCAGAGGGTCATCAGGTAATTGTAGTGGGCGCGCGCCTCTTGCGAATTCACGCCGGCATTCTAAGGGAAGTGTGCTCGCATGAACAAGCCGGTCGGCGAAATAGATTTTTGACTCGTCCTGAAGGCCGGTGCTATAGTCCGGCTCGGTGAAAAACACGTCAAAAGTCTTCAAGTCAGAAAGTCATAAAGTCGAGATGATTATGACTTTATGGACTTTCGACTTTATAGACTTTGAGACATTCGCGGAGCAAAACCATGGTTGAAGTTCCGGTTAAGATTTACATGCAAAACATCGCGAAAAAGGCTCGTGAGGCAGTCAGGCCATTGGCCCTACTGACCGCGCCGGTGAAGGACAAGGCCCTGCGGGCCATGGCGGACCGGCTGGCCGAAGGGCAGGATGTGATTCTCGAGGCCAACAAGCAGGACAGCGAGGCGGTCGGCAAATCCCTGCTGGAGATGGCGACGAGCCGGGACCTGATCCGCGAAGCGGTCGAACGGCTGCGGATGACGGAAGATTCGATCAAGGAGATGGCCGAGGGGCTGCGCCGCATGGCCGATCTGCCCGATCCGGTCGGCGAAGTGACCCGGATGTGGCAGCGGCCGAACGGAATGGAAGTGAGCCGGGTGCGGGTGCCGATCGGGGTGATCGGCATCGTGTCCGAGCTGGCGCCCCAGATCATGACCGATTCGATCGCCCTCTGCTTGAAAAGCGGCAACGTGTGCATCTTCCGCGGGGCGCCCGAATGGATCCGGACGAACACCGCCATCGCCACGATGCTGCGCGAGGCTGCGGCGGAGGCCGGCGTGCCGGCCGAGGCGATCACCTTCGTCGAGAGGCCGGAGAAGGAAGGCGCGCTGGAGATGATGCGGCTGCACACGCTGCTCGATGCGTTCATCCCCCGCGGCGGTCCGGGGCTGCGCAAGACGGCGCTCGATCAGGTGCGGGTGCCGGTGCTCTGCCATGACGGCGGGATCAGCTCGGTCTACGTGGATCAGCATGCGGATTTGCCGCTGGCGCAGAACATCGTGATTAATGCGAAGGTACAGCAGGCGGAAGCGCCGAATTCCGCGGACACGTTGCTGGTGCAACAGGCGACGGCGCGGCCGCTGCTGTCGGCGCTGATCCGCCGGCTGATCGAGGAATTCAAGGTGGATATCCTCGGCTGCCCCAAAACCGTGGCGCTCATCGGATCGCTGGCCATGACCGGCCACAAGTCGGTGGAGCCGGCGGCGGAGGAGGATTGGAACCGGCAG
>MHEU01000047.1:57369-58744 GCA_001805245.1 Nitrospirae bacterium RIFCSPLOWO2_02_FULL_62_14
GATCGGGCTGGAAGCACTGACCTGCCAGAAGTACGTCGTTCTCGGCACCGGCCAGCTGCGGCATCCGCATCCCGTGCCGGTGACCTACGAAGACGCGATCATGCTTAAAAAAGGGATGGCGTGACGTGCGAGAAAAGCGAGACTGGCAGGAATGTCTATCTGGTCTATCCTGTCTATTCAGTCTGTCTGGTCGGTTTTGTTGGACGGAACAGACGGAACAGACAAGACAGACTAGACAGACCGTCCCGCGAGTTTCGCAGGCGGCGCGGACCATGCTCGTTAGGTAATTCAAGGCCTGCCGGTTGCCGACTCCCGACATCAAAGCAGCCATTGCCGAACACCTCACGCGCTGGGGCCTGCGCCGGTTCGACTCCGATGCCGCCTACGATCAGTGGCAACGCACCACGCTCAAGCCGGACGACCTCGCGGCGCTTCTCCGCCTGTCCGGTCAGCGGCGCGCGCCCGGCGCGGGCGCGGCGGAGGAAACAGCCTTCTACGATTACGCCGCCACCGTTCGCATTCTGCCGGTGCTGTACAGCCAGCGTTACGATTACTACATGACGGTCGGTTCGGCGGTGGCGGAGCGGATCGGGCAGGCCCGTTCCGCGCTGGACGTCGGATGCGGCATCGGCGTGCTGACGACGTTCTACGCCCGGCAGTTCCCGCAATGTTCGTTCGTGGGCGTGGACCGGTCGCCGGCCTCGATCGCGGCCGCGCAGTCGAAGGCGGCTGCGATGGGACTGACAAACGTCCGCTTCGAATGCCTTGACGTGGATCAGAGCGATCCGCCAAAACCAATAGGGCCGTTCGATCTCATCGTTGCCACACAGGCGCTCCTGCAGACCGAGCACGATCCCGGCGTGCCAAGCAAGAACTGGCAGACATTTGAGCGGGCGAAGGATTCATCGGCGCAGGCAGACTTCGAGCGGCGCACCGGGTTGGCCGGTCGACTGACCCGGTTGTGCGGGGCGCTCGCGCCGAACGGCCGCCTGATCGTCTGCGAGAAAACTAGGCATCTGGCCCGGCGCGTGCCGTTTCAGCGGACATTGGCGGCTCGCGGGCTGGCACTGCTGGAACAGCCGCTGCCGATTCAATATCCCATCATCGAGGAAGCGACGGACGACGGTCCGCTTTACGTCCTCGGCCGGACCGGCCAGCCGGTTGTTGCATGGGATGAGTCGCCGGAGCAGGCCGACGAGCGGGTGGACCTGGCCGCGCTCAAGAACAAGCCGGCAACTCCAGATGAACCGCTGTATGAAAACCACACCCCGTCGGCGCAGCAGGTCTGGGCGCAACTGCCCGAGCGGAGGATTTTTCAGGAAACCACCAGGGAAGAGCCCGATGGCCGGCAGATGCACATCGAGCTCGGCGAGTC
>MHEU01000048.1:0-8262 GCA_001805245.1 Nitrospirae bacterium RIFCSPLOWO2_02_FULL_62_14
GCGGTTGCGGAAATCATGGCGGAGCGAAACTTCGGAAGCGTTCCCGTCGTCAAGGAAGACCGGACGCTCGTTGGTCTGATCAGCGAGTTCGATCTTCTGCGTGTCATTGATCAGGAGAAAGACCTCAGCAAGGTCACGGCCGCGGATATCATGACGCAGGACATTGTCACCGTGACTGAGGACACGCTGGTCAAGGATCTCGTCCACCTGCTCCAGGAGCGGCATTTGATCCGAGTGCCTGTGGTCAAAGGGAAGACCCTGGTGGGTGTCGTCGCCAGACGGGACGCTCTCTTTGGCTATGTAAGAGCGACGGCCACGTACTGGCCGTAGAACCGTGATCCGTTGACCGTGAGACGTGCGGCGAGCGCCGGCAGATCGTATCCCGAACCGTCGCCAGGCACACTCGCGCCTGCAAGATTGTCATAACCACGCCCGCCGCTCTTTCCGGCTTCACCGCCGTGGTGTCGATTGTGACCTCCGGGTTGAGTGGCGGCTCGTAGGGTTCCTGGAGGCCCGGCACTCTGGCGCAGCCGGCCGCGCGCGCTCAGCGCATCTCGAGTTGATTGGCGACCTTGTCCACGCCGAACACATACCAGGCATCGAATTCCGCCATCTCCCCCTGCTCTTTCGAAGGCACATCCCCTTCCAGCGTCACCACCGCTTGGTGCGCGCTCACGCGGATGCGGTCCACGTTCACAAACGGATCCTTCTTCAGCACCACGCGCACGGTTTTGGCGATTTCCTCGTCCGAGTCCTCCTGCGGAGGCACGACGTCCATGCCGTTGATCACATCGCGGCTGCCCGGCACCCACCACGCCAGCACGCCGGCAAGACGCTTTTGCGCAAGACTGGACACATGATCGTCCAGCAGCACCACGCCGTCCTTGACGGACACCTCGATGACCCCGTGAGGCTGTGTCGTAACGTCCCGGGCGGTCTCGACTCGTTCCTTGCGCTTCAGCTTGATCGTGCAATTTTGCAAGCTCAACTCCTGGAGCAGTACGTCCCGCACGGCATCGAGAATCGCGCCATCGCCCATCCGTGTGGCGGGAACCACATGGAGCCGGTCCACGATGCCGGTCACCTCCGGCACCGCGATCGCCAGCTCCAGACACAGTTTTTTCGCCGCAATGTGCTCTGTTTCACCCGTGAGCGTCAACACGCCATCGGCAAAATCCATCTGCACAGGAAAGCGGTGGAGATTGACGCGTCGCTCGCGCTCGAACGCCGCGCGGACCGCCTTGAGGACGTGCGTCTTCCCGCTTGTCGCGCTTTGACGCGTCATCGTTGAACCTCATCCCTGTTCCGCTTGGTCTCCAGTCCGGTCAGCTCCTCGAGCAGCTTTTTCTGTCTGGCAGTGAGATCCGTCGGCGTCCGGACTTCGACGACGACGAACAGGTCCCCTTTCCCCTTCCCTCCCAATCGCGGCATGCCCTTGCCGGGCAACCGCAGCGACGTGCCGCTTTGCGTGCCGGCCGGAACGGTGACACGAATCGTCTCCCCGCCAAGCGCCGTGACCGGAATCTTGGTGCCGAGAGCCGCCTCGGGGAAACCGACCGTCGTCACCGTGTAGAGATCGTCGCCGTGCCGTTCAAACGACGGATGCGGCCGCAGATGGGTGCGCACCAGCAGATCGCCGGGCGGCCCGCCGTTGGCGTTCGCTTCACCCTGACCGGCCAGACGAATCATCATCCCGTCATCGATGCCGGCCGGGATCTGCACCTTGAGACTGTGCGGGGCGAACTGAACTCCGTTGCCCCGGCAGGCGTCACAGGGCGTTTCGATCCACTGCCCGCGCCCGTGGCACTTGGCGCACGTCGTCAGCGTCACCATCCGCATTCCCTTGCCGGTTTTTACCTCCTGCTTCTGCCCGGTGCCGTTACACTCGGAACACTTCGTCGGCGTCGTGCCGGGCTTCGCCCCGCTCCCACGACAGGTATCGCATTTTTCCGACCGCGTGATGTGGATGATTCGCTCTCCGCCTTTTGCCGCCTCCTCAAACGCAAGGTCCAGATCGTAGCGGAGGTCCGCGCCGCGGGCTGCTCCTCTGGACGGCCCCGCCCGGCGCCCGATAAAATCGCCAAAGATGCTGGAGAGATCGTCGAAGCGTCCGCCGAAGAAATCCCCGAACTGAAAATCCCGCATGAGGTCTTCAGTCGTCCAGCGTTCGCCGACACCGACGTGGCCGGTGGCGTCGTATTCCCGCCGTTTGGCGTCGTCCGACAGCACGGCATAGGCTTCCGCGATCTCCCTGAACTTGGCGGTCGCATCAGGGTCCTTGTTCCGATCAGGATGACACTTGAGCGCCAACTGTCGATAGGCCTGCTTGAGCTGGTCGCGCGTCGCAGAACGGTCCACCCCCAGTACGTCATAATAGTCGCGTTTCTGCTGCGTCGTCGCCACGTTCGGTTCCTACGGATCCTTTGGCATCTCTCGTTTGTTTGGTTTGTCTGGTTAATCTCAAACCAGATAAACGAGACAAACCAGAAAAACCGGACAACCTCTTCTTAGTTCCACACACCGGGAATCGGCTTCCGGCACGATGGACACGCACCCCCCATTATCCGGTTTTCGACCAGCAGGAGCCCGTCGCGACGGAGCAGCAGCGTCTTGCACGCGGGACAATGCGTGTCCTCGCCTCTCTCCTCAAATACGTTTCCGAGGTAGACATACTGGAGGCCGGCGTCTCGTCCGATGTCCGCCGCGCGACGGAGGGTCTCAATTGGCGTGCATGGCACCGTCCTCATCTTGTAGGCCGGGAAGAAACGGCTGATGTGCCAGGGCACCTCGTCACCCAGATCGGTTTTGATAAAACCGGCCAGGTCCCGTAACTCCGCGTCCTCGTCGTTGCGGCCGGGAATCAGCAGCGTGGTCAGCTCGATCCAGACACCCAGGTCCTTATAGAGCCGAATCGCGTCCAAGACGGGCTGAAGCGGCGCGCCGCAGACCCGCTTATAGAAGCTGTCGCGGAATCCTTTGAGGTCGATATTGGCGGCGTCGAGATAGGGTGCGATCAACCGCAGCGGCTCCTCCGTGATGAAGCCGTTCGTCACGAAGATGTTTTTGAGTCCGGCGACGCGCGCGGCCCTGGCCGTTTCGAGCGCCAGCTCGAAGAAGATCGTCGGCTCCGTATACGTGTAGGCGATGCTGGCGCAGCCGAGCGCTTGCGCGGACGTTACGATGCTCTCCGGTGTCACGGCCGTCTGCTCCATCAGGATCCGCTCATTATCTGCCATCATCGGGCAGAGCACCTCAACGGACTCGGCCGGTTGCCTCTTGGGCCACTGAGAAATTGGCCAGTTCTGGCAGTAGAGACACCGGAAATTGCAGCCGACGGTCGCGATCGAGAAGGCCCGGGATCCAGGCAGGAAGTGAAACAGCGGCTTTTTTTCGATCGGATCCACCTCCTGCGAGACGACTCGGTCCGCGACCAACGTGTAGAGCTTCCCTCCGCGATTGAGCCGCACCCCACAAGCACCACGGTGTTCCGGGGCAATCAAGCAAAAATGGGGGCACAGGGTGCAGCGCACCCGCTGGTCTTCAAGAGATTCATAGAACAGCGCTTCGCGCATGACGTAGCTCTCGGCGATCGGCAAACTGCGGTTGCTTCTGTTAAGCCTGTTTGGCCGGTTATGCCGGTTTAGCCGGTTAGGCCTGTGACAGACTCAACGGGCTTAACGGGCTCAACTAGCTCAACGCTCTCCGCTGATTGTCGACGGCTCCATTCAACATACCGGGTACTTCCCCTGCGCGAGTCCCTGACACAATGTGTGGAGATCATCCAGGCCGTCCTGGATGACCCGACGGACCGCCCCCTGAACGCGGCGGAGCGAGACCCGTGGACCCAACGTCACCTGGGCTGCGGCAAGCGCCGGACGATCAATGCGCTGCCCGATGGTGCTGCACAGCCACACGATCACTTCCCGGACACCGACGACCTGATGATGAATGCGATTCGCCAACTCCTGGGCCAGGACGTTGTAGATCTTGCCGACATGACTGACCGGGTTTTTCCCCGCCGCAGCCTCCCCGCTCATCGGCCGGTTGAGCGCGATCATTCCGCTGACGCGGTTGCCCCGTCCCACCTGGCCGGAGTCTCCCTGCTCGGCCGAGGTCCCGAGCAGCGTCAGATAGATCCCTTCGATCCCCGCGCCCCGGCGATCGAGCGCGTTCAAGGCGACCCGGGCCGGCTTGAACCCGTGCGGTTGCCGACTCGTGTGGCGCTCGATGGCTCGCAGCACGTCAGCTTTCCGCTGAAAGTAATCCGCTTCCGACCGGACCGCGCGCGCGAGGAACGGCATGGCCACCGTGAGCGAGAGGTCCCGGCCCATCCGACACGCCATGACCTTGACGTCCTCTCCCGTTTCAGGAAACTCGCTCTTGAACAGCGGCCCGTTGAGAAATTGTTCCACGTCCAGGATCAGTCGCTCGGTCGGCGTGAACGGCGCGTACCCCACGGCCGCAGAGGTATCGTTCGACACGAGCACCTCCCCGCCACGTTCGAAGATCGATCCGAGCTCGGGAGACGTCGGCTTGAGCTCGACCTGGTACCGGACATGGCGCGACGGGTCCACATGGCGAAGATTGCGCCGGAACCAGTCCCTCGCCGCCGTCACCGCAATCCGGTCGACCGGCACGGTTTTGCCGCCGATCCCCGCAGCGGCACGATCCCCGATGATCAGCCGCATCGGTTCGAGCACCTTCCCGCCGCCAAACCGGCATTCCACCTGCCCCGCCACCAGCATCCCCTTGTCGATGTTGTGATGGAGGATGCGTCCGAAGGCTTTCGCATAGGCCCGCGACAGATCGACTGAGATCCGTTCCGCCACGGCATCGCAGATCGTGTCCGGATGGCCCTTGCCTTTCCGTTCGACAATTTCAATACCCTGCTCGCAGACTGGAAGAGCCGGAGACTCATGGACGACCACCTCCGTCATCATCGCACGCTCCGCGCGGCCGTGAGGTACCCCTTCGCGTACAACGCCTCCATGATTTTCGCGGCCGCGGCGCCGGGCGACGTGCTCGTGGTGTCCACCACGACCTCCGGGTCGAGCGGCGGCTCGTAGGATTCTTGAAGTCCGGGGACCGTGGCGCTCCGATCCGATTCTCCACGGCGATAGATTCCCTTGGGGTCGCGCCGGCGGCACACCTCCAAGGGGCACATCACCGCCACTTCGATAAAATTCGGGATCAGCGCGCGCGCCAGGTCCCGGTAGGCGCGCCTATTGGCCGTCGCGTCGAAAATCACCGGCACGCCGTGCGCCACCAGCCGGCTGCCGAAGAAGGCCAGGGCCCGGTAGAACAGGCTCCGCTCGTCAAGACTGTAGGTCGGAGACGGCGTGACGAGCGTCCGGACCGCGTCCGACTCCAGCACTTCCACCGCCAGGCCGACATCCGCCAGCCTGGTCTTCAGTACACCGGCAATGGCGCTTTTTCCAGACGCCGGCAAGCCGGTCAGCCAGATGGCAAAGGCCTCTCTCACGTTGCGTCCTCGCGCATGTTCATAGTTCCGCAAGAGAGATGCCATATTCTATAAGCGAAACGCCACCGGGAATCTTGAAAATGACTTGAAAAACCTCGACTTTGGATCCCGGCTCCGGGCCGGACCGGGGAGGCTGCCGCCATTCTCCCCAAGACGCCGATCGATCCTGGTCCAAAACGCCACAGGTCCGGGAAGATGCCCTTGGAAAAACAGGCTGAAACGCATGGAAAGGACGGCATGGTCCCTGCACATTTCAAACAGTTGGAGCAATCCGAACGCCATGCATCTGTGGCATCTTACAGTCGACGAGGTTTTGAAGAAGCTGGAGACTTCCCCCGGCGGCCTGTCGCTGGAAGAGGCGCAGTATCGGTATGCCCGGTATGGACCCAACAGTCTGCAGGAAGACCGGGGACCGTCGCTGCTTCGCAAGCTGCTGACGCAATTCACGCATTTTTTGGCGCTCCTCCTCTGGATCGCCGCCGGCCTGGCCTTCACCGCCGACTGGCTCAAGCCCGGCGAGGGCATGGGCACGCTCGGCTGGGCCATCGTCGGCGTCATCGCCATCAACGCCGTCTTCTCATTTATCCAGGAATACAGGGCCGAGCGGGCGGTCCAGGCTCTGCGCCGCCTGCTGCCCGCCACCGGATGGGTGCTCCGCGACGGGCAGATGCAGGAGATCCCGCGGCGCGAGCTGGTGCCCGGCGATCTCCTGCTGCTCGAGGAAGGCGAGCAGGTCCCGGCCGACGCGCGGCTGATCGAGGCGATCGACCTGCGCGTGGATAATTCCTCGCTGACCGGAGAAGCGCAGCCCAAACGGCGGGTCGCCGAAGCCGTGACGGACGGACACGCGCTCGATATCGCCAACCTGGTGTTCGCCGGCACGACCGTGCTGTCCGGCCGCGGCCGCGCCGCGGTCTATGCGACCGGCATGAAAACCGAGTTCGGCAAGATTGCGCGGCTCACCACGACCGTGGAGCCGGGCCTGAGCCCGCTGCAGCACGAGATCGCGCACGTGACGCACGTGGTCGCGCTGCTGTCGCTGGCCATGGGCGTCGTGATTTTTCTGATCGGCCTCTCGATGGGGCTGGGCTTGTGGGTCAGTTCGATTTTCGGCATCGGCATCATCGCCGCGAACGTGCCGGAAGGCCTGCTCCCCACCGTCACGCTGGCGCTGGCGCTGGGCAGCCAGCGCATGGCCGCCCGCAAGGCGCTCATCAAGCACCTGACGTCCGTCGAAACGCTGGGCTGCACCACCGTGATCTGCACCGACAAGACCGGCACGCTGACCGAGAACCGGATGCGGGTGGACCGCCTCTACGTGGACGGGGTGGAGATCGAATGCCGGCCGGACAGTTTGATGCTGCGCGGGCGCCTGCTCGGCGCGCAGGACATGGAACTGTGGCAGCCGTTGGTCGACGCCATGACGCTGTGCAACAATGCCCGGCGCGTCCGGCGGCAGGACGGCCGCCCGGGCGTCACCGGCGATCCGACCGAAGTCGCCCTGATCGAGTTCGCCCTCGATCACGGCCTGCTGCACGGCCACCAGCCGGCGCGCATGGGCGAGCTTCCGTTCGACGCCGACCGCAAGCGCATGAGCACGCTCCATTGGATCGGCGGACGGCTCGTCGCCTACGTCAAGGGCGCGCCGGAGTTTGTGCTCCCCCTCTGCACCAGGGTCCATCGCCACGGCGCAACCGTGGGCATGACCGCCGACGACCGGCAGAAATTCCTCGCGCAGAGCCAGGCGTTTGCGCACCAGGCCTATCGCGTCCTCGCGGTCGCCATGCGGGACATCGAGCGCGGGCACGAATCGCTCACGGTCGAGACCGTCGAGCGGGACCTCACGTTCCTCGGACTGGTCGCGATGATGGACCCGCCGCATCGCGAGGTGCCGGACGCGGTGGCGCGCTGCAAGCGGGCCGGCATCCGTGTTGTCATGATCACCGGCGATCATCCGTTGACGGCGCTCGCCATCGCGCGCAAGATCGGGCTGGCGCCGGAGGAAGCCGCGGCCGGCGGCATGGTCCCCGTCATCGAGGGCAGCCGGCTGGAAACCATGAGCGACGACGCCTTGCGGGCGCTGCTCACGCCGTCCCGGCCGGGGGAACCGGACCCGATTTTCGCGCGGATGGCGCCGCGCCATAAGCTGCGCATCGTGTCGATCCTGGAGGACATGGACGAGGTGGTCGCAGTGACCGGCGACGGCGTCAACGACGCGCCGGCGCTCAAGAAAGCGTCCATCGGCATCGCCATGGGCGTGGCCGGCACGGACGTCGCAAAGGAAACCGCATCCATGATCCTGCTGGACGACAACTTTGCGACGATCGTGAACGCCATCGAGGAGGGCCGCGCGGTCTATGCCAACATCCGCAAATTCGTGACCTACGTGCTCGCCAGCAACGTGCCCGAGATCGTCCCCTACCTGGGCTACGGCCTCCTGGCCATACCGCTCCCGCTGACCGTGCCCCAGATCCTCGCCGTGGACCTGGGAACCGACATGGTGCCGGCGATCGCGCTGGGCGCCGAGCGACCGCATGCCGGGATCATGGACATGCCGCCGCGGCCCCGCACCGAACGGCTGTTGAACCGGTTTCTCCTGCTGCGGGCCTATCTGTTCCTCGGGCTGATCGAAGCCGGGATCGCCATGGCGGCCTTCTTCTGGTTTCTCCATGCCAACGGCTGGACATGGGGCGCGCCCCTCGCGTGGACCGATCCGCTCTACCGGCAGGCCACGACCGTCACCTTCGCCGCGATCGTCATGGCGCAGGTCGCCAACGTCT
>MHEU01000048.1:8269-12599 GCA_001805245.1 Nitrospirae bacterium RIFCSPLOWO2_02_FULL_62_14
CCGTTCGGAACATGTCTCGGCATTCCGGCTGGGATTCTTCAGCAACCCGTTCATCCTGGGCGGCATCGCGGCCGAGCTGGCGCTGCTGCTGCTGCTCGTGTACACGCCGCTCGGCCACCTGATCCTCGGCACCGAGCCGTTGCCGGCGTGGATCTGGGGGCCGCTGATCCTGGGCGCATGCGGATTATTGCTGGCCGAGGAGATCCGCAAGATCCTGGTCGCCGGGCCGGCGCCGGCGGATCGGGCATGACGGAGGTCCGATGCTCGGAAGGCAGCAGAAAGTCGCCGGCTCTAGCAAGGTTGGTAGGGAGGTACCCATGAACGTCTCGCTGACACTGTTGGCCACGGCCAGTCTACTTGCGGTCATGACTGGATTCCTTGCCTTCTCTCCGTCGGCGCGGGCGGGGACGCAGATCCTGCCCGGGGCCGCCATCCAAGCGGATCAGGCGACCCTGCTCGAAATCACCAGCACGTTCGATCGGGCCGAGGAAGCCATCCGGTCGCACGATCTCGAGGCGCTGATGTCGCTCTACTCGCAGCACTACCGCTACCACGGCATCGGGAAGGCCGGCATCCGGAAGATTTGGGCGGACTTGTTCTCCCGGTACGACCACATCACGAACCTCCACACCTTTTCGTCCATCAAGGTCACCGGTTCGAAGACGAATCCGTCCATTCACATCACCTGCACAGGGGCGCTTCACGGCACGGCGAAGGACACGAAGCAGCCGGTGCCGATCGACAGCTGGCACGAAGAGGTGCATTATTTGGTAAAGGAGCAGGGTGTATGGCGCATTCTCGGCAATGCGGGCGGCGAGGCGCCTGCCTTGTTGCCGTTCGGCGCGGCGCCGCATCCGCTCTTTTAACAGGAGGAACAGAATGGACGAATTGGCATGGATGGGGTTGCTGGCAATTGTCGCGGGTGTCATTGGATTGTCGTTGCTGTATAAGAAGCAAAAGAAACAGTGAGCGCGACGCGCGGGAACAGCGGGAAAGGCGCGACTGGCCCGGAACAAGTCTCGCGTTTCGCGCGAGTCGCGCTCGTCTCGCAAACTATACAAGGAGGTATACATGACAAGAAACGGAATATGTCTCCTCGCCACGCTGATCATCGTGATGACAAGTTCCTGGGTGACGGCCCAGGGCCGCACGGCCAGAGGCCAGGTCCTCTACGACGAGCACTGCGCCGGATGCCACGGCCTGACCGGCAAAGGCGACGGCCCGAACGCCGCCCGGCTCACCGTGCCGCCGGCCAACTTTCACACGGCGCGCTCGCGGGCCAAGACCGATTTCGAGTTGCTGACCAGTATTTCCTACGGGATCGCCTTCAGCCCGATGCACGCCTGGCGCGGCAAGGTCACCGACGAGGAACTGCTGGAGCTGGTCCGGTACATCCGGGAACTGGCGCCGTTCACGCCCTCGTTGTAACGCGCCATGGAGGCGGCATCCCGTCGGGCCGGACAAGGGAAGCGCGCCGGGGGAACGGGAACCCGCCCGGGCCAGGACACGCGTGAGCGGCATGTCATTCGCTGAAATCTTTTTCGGCTTCCTGATCGCGCTGGCGGCCGGCGCGTTGATCGGCATCGAGCGCGAACAATCCATGGCGGTCGACAGGAAGACCAGCCTGGGCGGCATCCGCACGTTTCCCCTGATCGCCCTTGCGGGCGCGCTGTCCGCCCTGCTCTCCCACACGCTGGGCTTCTGGCCGGTCCTCGGGTCCCTCCTGGTCATCGGAGCGTTCCTGACCGTGTCCTATTACCAGGAATGGGAAAAGGAACGGACGCGCGGAGTGACGACGGAGGTCGCGGCCCTGATTACGTTCCTGCTCGGCGCCCTGGCGCTGATGCCGAATCTGCCCCTGGAGACAAAGCCCCGGTACCTGCTCATCATCGCGAGCGCCGGAGTGGTCATGGCGCTTCTCTCCTTCAAGCAACCGCTCCACCAGGCGGTCGCCCGCGTCTCCGACGACGACATCTACGCGACCGCCAAGTTCGTCATCATCACGCTGGTGATCCTGCCCCTGCTGCCGGACCGGGCCATGGGCCCGCTCGAAGTGCTCAACCCCTTCGACATATGGTTGATGGTCGTGCTGATCGCCGGCGTCAGCTTCACCGGCTACATCGCCGCCCGGCTGATCGGGGAACGCCAGGGGATCGCCGTGACCGGCCTGCTGGGCGGACTGGTGTCCTCGATGGCCGCGACGATCAGCCTCGCGACGCATGCGCGACGGGCGCCGGCCGCGACGACGCTGGCCGCGGTCGCGATCATCGTGGCCTCCGGCACCATGTTCGCCCGCATCCTGGCCATCGTCGGCATCGTGGACCCTTCCCTGGCGGAGGAGTTGTTCATTCCGCTCGGAACCATGACCGCGACCGGATATGCGTACGCCCTGATCCTCTACTGGTACGCCGGGGCGTCCCGCGCCGAGGCTGCGCCGATCTCCCATCGTAATCCGTTCGAGCTTCGGGCCGCCCTGCAGTTCGGCCTCCTCTATACCGCAGTCATCTTCGCGGCCAAGGCGGCCGCGACGTATTTCGGAGACCGCGGCCTGTACGTCTTGAGCCTGCTTGCCGGCACGACCGACGTGGACGCGATCTCGCTCTCCGTGGCCGCCTTCCATCGGGGTGGGCTCTCCGCGTCGACCGCCGCCACCGCCATCACGCTTGCCGCCTTCACGAACACCTTCGTCAAGGCCGGGATCGCGGCCTGGATCGGCGGCTGGGGCCTGACCCGCCGTGTCGGCGGGGGTTTCTTCGCGGTGCTCGGGGCCGGGGCTCTCGCTCTCCTGCTGCTCCGGGGGATGGCGACGCCATGATGTCCCGGGATGTCCCGGTGGATGCGTGCGAAGGCGCATGAATCGCGCCGGCGCGCTGCTCGTGCTGGCCTGGTGCCTGTTCAGTGCCGCGCTTGCCTCGAACAGTGTTGCGGGATCGGACGCGGCGCCTCCCCCCGACATCGAGGTCTTCGTCCGCAAAGGCTGCCCCCATTGCGTATCGGCCAAGCTGTTCCTGAACGATCTCCAGCAAGAACGTCCGAACCTGCGACTTGTCATCCGCGACATCGCGCAAGACAACGCCGCGCGGGCGCGTCTCGATGAACTGGCCGCCCTGACGGGCGTGCGCGTCACCGGCGTGCCGGCGTTCTACCTGCGCGGCGAACTGCTCGTCGGCTTCAGAGACGCCGACACCACCGGCCGGCAGCTCCGGGCCCTCCTGGACCGGCCCGCCTCGCCGCGCGCCGGGCCGGACGGAATCGAGACGCGCTGGTTCGGCCGCCTCAGCGCCCATGAACTCGGCCTGCCGGCCTTCACCGTGGCCATCGGGTTGCTGGACGGATTCAATCCCTGCGCCATGTGGGTCCTCCTGTTCCTGCTGTCGCTGCTCGTCAACCTGCGCGACCGCCTGAAGATGGCGGTGATCGCCGGAACCTTCGTCGTTGTCAGCGGCCTGGTGTACTTCGCCTTCATGGCGGCCTGGCTCAATCTGTTTCTACTCATCGGCCTGTCCCGGCCCGTGCAACTCGCGCTGGGGGCCATCGCCGGCGTCATCGGCGCCATCAACGTCAAGGACTTCTTCGCCTTAGGCCGCGGGGTTTCGTTGAGCATCCCCGAGTCGGCGAAACCGGGATTCTACGCCAGGGTCCGCCGCATTCTCGAGGCGGAAAATCTGGCCGGCGCACTCGCCGGCATCGTGGTGCTGGCCGTGCTCGTGAACACGATCGAGCTGCTGTGCACGGCCGGATTTCCGGCGGTCTACACGCAGATCCTCGCGCTGCGGCAACTACCCTGGTGGGAATATTACGGCTACCTGGCCCTCTACAACGTCGCCTACATGCTCGACGACGCCCTCATGGTCACGATCGCAGTCCTGACGCTGGGGCGGCACAAGCTCCAGGAACGGGAGGGCCGCTGGCTCAAGTTAATCAGCGGCCTCGTCATGTTGGCGTTGGGAGCCACCTTGATCGCCCAACCCGACTGGCTGATGTAGCAATCTCGGCCTGCAATGGGGGCTGTCCCCGTTCCTGATGCAAAAATGCTAAAGAAAATTTAGCTTTTTGCATACCCCCACAAGGAATTGCTCTGCCATGGTCTCCGTTAATGGATGATAATCAACCACTTAATGGTTGATTTTCAACCATCAACTGGTTAATATTCAGCCATGCTCGCACGACATCTCGCATCCAGCGTTCTCGCTGCGCTGAAAGACAGTCCGGTTGTCCTGCTTCTCGGCGCCCGCCAGACCGGGAAAAGCACGCTCGTCACGTGGCTGGCCTCGGAGCGGCATGCCGCCGAATACATCAGCCTGGACGATGCGAACGTGCTGGCGGCGGC
>MHEU01000048.1:12608-21657 GCA_001805245.1 Nitrospirae bacterium RIFCSPLOWO2_02_FULL_62_14
CCGGCCTGAAAGGACCGGTGGTCCTCGACGAAGTCCAGCGCGCCCCTGGGCTGTTTCTCCCCCTCAAGGCAGCGGTCGATCGTGACCGCCGGCCCGGACGCTTTCTTCTCACCGGCTCCGCCAATGTGCTGCTGTTGCCGCGCCTTTCGGAATCGCTCGCCGGCAGGATGGAAGTGCTCACGCTGTGGCCGCTTTCCCAGGGGGAGATGGAAGGATCCCGGGAAGGCTTCATCGAGGCGGTCTTCAAGCAGACGCTTCCCGCCCTCTCCGACGGGCACGAGAGCCGGGCGGCCCTGCTCGACAGAATGCTGCGCGGCGGGTATCCGGAGGCAACGGCTCGCGCCGCGCAGGACCGGCGGTGGGCCTGGTTCACCTCCTATGTCACGACCATTCTGCATCGGGATATCCGCGACCTGGCGAACATCGAAGGCGTGACCGCCCTGCCCCGGCTCCTCGCCTTGCTGGCCGCGCGATCGACTGCCTTGCTGAATTTCGCCGACCTTTCCCGAAGCGTCGCGCTGCCCCAAAGCACGCTGAAGCGATATATGGCTCTATTTGAAACCGCCTTCCTGATTCAGACTGTGCCGGCCTGGTCCGGCAATCTCGGTAAGCGATTGCTCAAGACGCCAAAACTGGCAATTACCGACAGCGGGCTGATGGGCGCCTTGCTCGGCATGACCACCGAACGGCTGACTGCCCAGCGGGAACTGGTCGGGCCGTTGCTCGAAACGTTTGTCCTCATGGAGCTGAAGAAACAGGAGACCTGGAGCGGGCACCGGGCGAATCTTTTTCATTTTCGCACGCATGCAGGACAGGAGGTGGACATCGTGCTGGAAGACGCCTCGGGTCAGGTGGTTGGGATCGAGGTCAAGGCAAGCTCGACGGTCGGGGCAGAAGACTTCAAGCACCTCCATACCCTGTCGGAAATCGCCGGTAAACGCTTCCGCCGTGGCGTCGTTCTCTACGCGGGGGCCAAGATGCTCCCTTTCGGGCCGAGGCTGCACGCTCTGCCGATCAGCGCCCTCTGGCGCCTGGGCGCGCGGAAGACGGCTGCACCGTAACGCCCGGGCCGGACTTTGCTCCCCCGTCCTCACGGGCGGGGATCTCCCGCTGGATTAGTTCGTCATTCATCTTTTCCGTTCCCAACCACGGCAAACTTTGGAAGAGTCTGATGCGGGTTCACCTGGGAAACTACGAACGGATTGAGCAAAGACTTCTGACCGGGACTGTACGCTAAAGGTAGGGCGATCACCACCGGCACGGCCCGCTGAACGTGGCGAAGCGTTAAAGGCGATAGGCTTGGAAGCGGCCTATCGCCTTTATTTTGCAAGAGCGGGGTGGCGAGGGCAAGCGGACTTCGCCGAAGAAGCGGGGCACCCGCCGAGGCTTAAGCGGGCAGGAAAGCTGGAACTGACCAAGGCACCGCGGTCAACGACCGCGGCCGCGGGAATTCCAGAAGGCTTCCGCCGGCTAAAACCCGGAGGGGTCGCTTCGAGAGGCGCGGACGCGAGGCCTTGCACCCAGCTTCCTGCCTTTGCCGGAGCAGTCCACCCTTCCTCAGCCGCCAGTCTTCTGACCGCTACGGAAACTGCCGGAGACCCGCGCGTCCCGACAGGGCGTGCAACTTTTCATGGACGGACTCGTTGTTGAATTCCTGAATATCGGACAGGGCCGCCGCGTAGTCCGTCAAGGCCGCCAGCCATTCCTGCTGCGATTCCACGGAAGCCGGTTTGGTCCGCGCCTGCTCGATTCTGCGGACGGCATCCTTCATCCGGGCCGCCGCCTGCTCCAACTGTTTGCCGAGTGACATCTGTTCCTCCTTGGAATGGATAAAAATCAGAGTTCAGCCAGCCACGCGACGGCAGTCCCGGGCCGTTCATGGTGTAAACGGCGGAGCCCGTTGACCTTTGCGAGCCTGACCGCTTCCTCGAATTCTTCTGCCGTAATGCCCCGGTTCAACGGAGGATAGTGGAAGCCCTTGTAGCAGGGGCGGTACTGATCCATGATGTTCACATAGGTGTCGGGCGAGAGCTCCTCCGCCAGAAACCTCATCACTTCGGCCGTCCCCGCCAGCCCGCCGGGGAGGACCAGATGCCGGACCAGCACCCCCCGCACCGCAAGACCCTGCTCGTCCAGCACCAGATTGCCCACCTGTCTGTGCATCTCTTTGATCGCCGCCTTCGCGACGGCCGGATAGGATTCGACCTGGGAGTACCGAAGGGCCACGGCCGCATCGCTGTACTTGAAGTCCGGGAGATAGAGGTCCACGACACCGTCCAGCAGCCGCAGGGTTCCCAGCTCGTCGTATGAGCTGGTATTGTAGACGAGGGGGATGCGGAGGCCTCGGTCTGCCGCGACGAGGAGCCCCTCCAGAATCTGGGGAACCTGATGCGACGGCGTCACCAGATTGATGTTGTGGCAACCCCGGTCCTGCAAGCTGAGCATCATTTCGGCCAGTTCAACCGTGGACACGTCCGTCCCTTCTCGCAACTGGCTGATCTCATAGTTCTGGCAATAGACACAGCGGAGATTGCAGCTCCCGAAAAAGATCGTGCCCGAGCCGCGACGGCCGCGCAACGGCTCCTCTTCGCCGAAATGCGGTCCGCAACTGGAAACGAACGGCCGGGCTCCCACGAGGCAAAATCCGCGCTCGTCCTCCAGGCGGTTCACTTCGCAATGGCGTGGGCAGACATGACAGCGACGCAGCCGCTCGCGCGCCTCGGCGACCCGCTGCGTGAGCCGTCCCTCTTCCAGAAGCCGGCGATAGGATGCCGGCCCTCGCTGCGTTCCCTGCACGCTCATCGTTGTGTCGAGACTCATGCCGCTACCACTGACCATGAACAGCCGCACCACGAGAAACCAAGCAAAGGGGATACCATACGGACGCCTCGCCTCTCTGCAACATCCGTTGAAAAACCATGTGGTTGCGCCGGCAAAGCCGGCACTCGGGAACTGACGGGGGAATCCTGCGACAGCCCTTCCCGCACGATGTAGTGAAAGGCTACAAACTCCTCCTCCCGCCCCGGCCGCGCAGCGGGCCGATGCGTCACGGTACGCGGACGAACGGATAGCGCATCCTGAGCGCTCGCGGGAGGACTCCGATCCCGCATTCCTCCCCGATGGTCTCCACCGCCACGATCAGATCCGGGTTCTTGAAATCAACCGACGGCGTTTCACCCCTGGCCCGCAACGCGTCACACACAGTTCGATCCAATTCTTGCTCCAGCTGCTGGCTGTGAATCTCTCCCGCACCGCCTCGTCGCTCGATGCGCACGTAGAAGGAACCGCTGTCGATCCGCTCCGCATAGCCCAGCACGGCTTCCTTGAGGCGGACCGGAAAGGTGTCCACGGTGAAGGCGAACGTCTGCTCGATCGGCACCAGCTTGGCCAGGGGATGCAGGAAGCCCGGCTCGTCTTCTTCATGCCGCTGTAACTGGGCGAAAAAGGCTTCGTGATCCTCCACGCGACCGATCAGCACGCCGAGAAACCTCGTCCAGCGGAAGTCGCCGAACCGCTTCAGCAGTCTGACCAGGTGGCGCTGATCGCGCTCCTTTGCCGTCGCCAGAATGTTCCATGAATCCAACATGGTCTCCATGCCGTCACGACACGGCGCTCACCGGCTGCAATGGTAGGTCTTCAGTCGGCCTGCCGCCACCGCCCGCTCCAGGTCTTCAATGGTCCTGCCGGTCAGGACCGACGTGGTGTAGTCCCCGGTGACGTCGCGATCGGGCTCCGCTTCGGGGTCCCGTTGCTTCACCAGCAACCACTGCCCCGGTTTCCCTTTCATCTCGAACAGGGAAAAGCGGCCCTTGAGCCGGTGCCCGTGAAGAATGACAGCCAGCGCGCCGCGGGCCAGCATCGCCTCGGCCGTCCCGCCTGCGGCGCCTGGTACCGGCTCGAACCAGCCTGTATCCCACACCAGCACCGGTCCCGCGCCGTAGCGTCCTTCTTCGATCACTCCCTCGAAGTCGGCGTAGCCGAGGTCATGGTCCTCCACCTGCAGCGCCAGCCGCTTGACCGCCGGATCCATGGACGGTCCTTTGGGAATGGCCCACGACTTGAGCACGTCCCCGATCTCCATCCTGAAGTCATAGTGGAGATGCGAGGCATGGTGTTTCTGGACATTGAAGACCGGCTTCCTGGACCGACTCACATCATCCTCGCACGAGGGCTTGCGCGCCATCCTTCCCCTCTGCCGCTCCTGGTTGACCGGCCTCAAAAGAGACTTAACTAAGATTAGCGGAGGTGTTGGAGAGAGGAACACTCCGAGATGAGGGGATCAGGTGTAGAGGCGGTGTGCAAGCCCGGCCGGCCCTTTGCATTGCTCAGGGCAGGCCGGGAAGCCTAAAGCCTCTCCGAGATCTCCACCATGACACACAGCTCTCACCTTCCACCCTCCGCGCGTTTTTTTGTCTCCCTTTGGCCGTCCGGCCTCTCCGGGTCCAATCCTAGGAAGGCGGCGGAAGCGCGATCACGCCCTCTTTCATGAGCACGTGGGTGGCATCGCGCGCCTCCTTGATTTTGCGCGCGGCGGCCTCCAACAGCTCCTGCCGGCTCTTCTTCACCCTCGCGAGCCCCTGCTCCTGCGCCTTCAGCGCCGTCGCGGCGGCCACGCGCGGCACGACTTCCCACTCCTCCATGCGCGGCAGGATGTTCTCCGCATGGATGCCCCGTTCCTCGGCGCAGCGCGCCAGCTCGCGCGCCGCGGCGATCCCCATCTCGTCGGTGATGGTCCGCGCCCGCACGTCCAGCGCGCCGCGAAAGACGCCCGGGAAGACCAGCGAGTTGTTGACCTGGTTCGGGAAATCGCTCCGCCCCGTCGCCACGATCTTCGCGCCTGCTTCTTTGGCCTCCCAGGGCCAGATCTCCGGCACCGGATTGGCGCAGGCGAAGACAATGGCGTCCTCCGCCATGCCGGCGATCCACTCGCCTGTGATAATCCCGCCCGCGGAAAAGGCCACGCAGACATCGGCCCCCCGCAGCGCTTCGCGGATGCCCCCCTGCAGCCCCTGCGGATTGGTCTCGAGGCAGACCGTCCATTGCTCGGCAAATTCCTCCTGCCGCGTCTCGTAGTCGCGGCGGTGCCGGCCGAGAATTCCCCCGAGGTCGCAGGCGATGATTGTTGCGGGGTCGGCCCCGCAGGCCTTGAGCACGCGATAGGTCGGCACATTGGCTGCGCCCATCCCGATCATGGCGATCCGGATCGTGCCGAGTTGTTTCCCGACCACCTTCAGCGCGTTGATCAGCCCGGCCAGCAGCACGGTGGCGGTCCCCTGCTGGTCGTCATGCCAGACGGGAATGCCCGCCCGGTTCCTGAGCTCGCGCAGCACGCGAAAGCACTTGGGCATGGCGATGTCTTCGAGATTGATCCCGCCGAACGACGGCTCCAGCAGCGTGACCGTCCGGATCAATTCGTCGGGATCCTTCGTCGCCAGGCACAACGGCACCGCGTCCACGCCGCCGAGATACTTGAACAGCAGCGCCTTCCCTTCCATCACCGGCAGCCCCGCCTCCGGACCGATGTCGCCCAGCCCCAGCACGCGCGTGCCGTCCGACACGATCGCGATCGAATTGGCCTTGTTCGTATGCTCGTACACTAGTTCGCGGTCCGCCTGAATGGCCTTGCAGGGCGCTGCCACGCCGGGCGTGTACCAGATCGAAAAGTCGTCGGCGCTCCGAATCGGACACTTGGGAACCATCTGGACCTTGCCCTTATAAAATGGATGCAGTCGCAGCGCCTCCTCGCCGGGTTTCTTCGCTTTCGCTTCGAGCTCTTCACGAGTCGGCATGGTCAACTCCTCAGATTGAACCGTTTGTCTGGTTTCTTTGGTTTGTTTGGTTTCTCTGGTTGAACCAGACAAACCAGATGAACGAGACAAACCAAACAAACCCGTTTTGCTATCGCACGATCAGCACGGAACAGGTCGCATGCACGAGCACCTTTTGAGATACGCTCCCGAGCAGAAACCGCTTGATGGCCTTCATGCCGCGCGCGCCGAGGACGATCATCTGCGCCTGATGCCGCGCGGCCGCCTCGATGAGCGCAAACGCCGGATCACCCTGCAACCATTCGGTCTCCACTTCGTAGGGCCCGGCCGCCAGCGGGGCCATGATGCTCCGGAGCAGTTCTTCACCCTTGACGCGCGCGCTCTTTGCGGCGGACCGCAGATCGCGCGGTCCCTTGGCCGGCCCGAACAGCCCCCGCTGGTGGCCCGGCCAGACCAGGGCCGCCGTCACCCGCACCGGTGCCTTGAAAGGGATGCGCGCCAGGAACTGGACGACTTTTCGCGATTCGTCCGAACCATCGATCGCGACAAGGACGCGTTCCAACGAAACCGCCGGCTCCTTGACCACCAGGACGGAGCAGGGCGCGTAGGTGGCCACCTTTTGGGACACGCCGCCGAGGAGAAACGTCTGGGTCGCCGTCATCCCGCGCTGCCCCAGGATCACGAGGTCGACCCGGGATTCCTCCGCCGTGTGCACGATGCTCTCCGCCGCGTCGCCGGTGTCGGCGATCAGGCGGATGTGGCTGGCACGTGGAGCCAGCTCGGCCTTCATCTCATGGAGAATGCGCTCGGCCGCCTCGGAGACTTCCTTCCGATAGGTTTCGAAATAGCCGGCCGGCAGGTCGGGAGACTCATAGGCATGTTGCAGCGCCTCCACGTCCACCACGTTGAGCACGTGCAAGTCGGGCGGCTCGGCCAGATGTGCGATCATCCCCGCGGCATTGCGGGAGTCAGGCGAGGCATCGACGGCCAGCAGCACACGCATGGATTTTCCTCAGCGGTTACCGCGCTCCCGGACGCCGGCGGCCGGCTCGAGCGCAAGGCGCAGTTGCGCCAACAGTTCGTGGGCCGGTTTGGTCCGCAGGCCCACATTGAGCCCTCCGACCTTGATCAGCGCGGCATGGTTGATGGCGATCACCCGGCCGGCCCGGTCGATAACCGGTCCGCCGCTGCTTCCACCGGCAGCCCCGGCTTCGAAGGTGAGGGTGTCAGGCGAAATGTCCGCGACATGCCCCTGCGTGACCAGGGGACGGACCAGTCCACGCCTGGCGAGCAGGTCGGCCAGCACGACCGGATTTTCTCCCGCCTCCTTGAGGATGTCGTCGCTCACGGGTTTGGCCAGGCGTCCCATGAGGCTGTCGAAGGTGCCCGGATAGCTGAGCACGACGACCGGCGCCCCGATTGCAGGACTCTCGTCCGTCCGTGCCAGACGCAGGGGAGTCGACGCGGCCGGCGCGCGATCGGTCTTCAGCACGGCCATGTCGGCGGCATCCGAGACCCCGAGCACTTCAAGCGCGAACGGTTCGGGCGTGCCGGGGAAAATAATTCTGAGCATGGACAGGCGCGGCTCAAAGCCGGCCTCGACGGCGCGGCGCGCCGGCTCGTAATAGTCCCACATCCTGACGAGATGGCGGTTCGTCAGGATCGTGCCAGCACGATCCAGCAGGAACCCGCTGCCCGCATAATAAATCACGACCGGCGGGCCCAGGCCTTCGACCGTCACGAGGGGATCGCCGTCCTGATCCACGTAGGGATGGCCCAGCTGATCCAATCCCTGATACCGCAGCGGGCGGCCGGTCCCCTTCTCTACGAATCCATAGCCGCCCTGCAACAGGCCGACGCCGCTGCCGAACCGGGCCGCGAGCCCCTCGGCAAACCGCTGCTCGCCTTCCACTTTGCTCAATTGCTCGCGGATCTCCCGAAGCTCCGCCTGCGTCGTGCGCGCGGCGTCCCGCTTTGTCAACGACGCCTTCAGCTCGGCGATCAGCTCGTCATGGTGCCGGCTGAGCTCCTCGATGCGCCGGCGCTCTTCCGCGATCCGCCGTTCCATGTCGCCCTGCGTCAGACGCTCGGATTCCATTTGGCGGACCAGATCGGCCATCCGCTGCTGGGCCGCGAGCGCCAGGCGGTGCTGGCGATAGGCCACGCCCCCCAGGATCACGACGAGCAGGAGCGGGACGACAATCAGCAACGCGGCCGAAATCCTGACGGCCGGCGACGCATAGCGGGCGATATCGGCCAGAAGATGGCGCGCCAGATACAGCGGGGAGAGATACCGCGGGTGCGGCGTGCGCACGACGATGTCCCGGCAGTCGGCCACGATGGCCCGCAAGGGCTTCGCGTCCGATGCATCATCCTCGCACAGGCGGAACCGCAGCAGGGGCCCCTCCTGCCCGAATTGAAGGAGGTCGCCGTCCTTCAACGAAGCCTCGGCCTGCAGCTGCCCGTTGACGAACAGTGCGTGCTGTTGGCTTTGATCCCGGATCACCGGCACGCCCTGCTCGACCCTCAGCTCCGCGTGCATCGGGCAGACGACGACATCCTTGGCGCCGTCGAAGACGATCCCGCACTGCTTGCCGATTCCGAAACTGATCGACTCGGTGTCGAAATACTGCGTGCGGCCGCGCAGGCTCCCGGTCAGGTGGGTCAGCATCATCTTCATGATGGCACCTGCTTCCCGCGGCCGGGGGAAGGCGCCGGCACGGGTTTCTTCAGGCCGATGCCCGTGATCACCAGCAGACGATCGCGCAACACGACGCCGGCGTCGAGGAACGTCCGGGCCAGCCAGGCATTGGTCTGCACATGCTCGGTGTCGGCGGGAATGAGGAACCGGCTTTCGCCTCCGGCCAGCGCGGCAAAGGGAATGATCTGGTCGGCGGCAAACCGGTCCAGCGTCGCGCCGGTCTCCACATCCTCCAGCAGCTGCCGTGCAGCATGGCGGCCGATGGACTCGGCCGTCCGCCTGAGCGCGCCGGCCCGATCCGCTCCGAGACGGGCCTCATCCCCCAGGTCGGCGAACAGCGCCAGCGCCGCGCCCGGCTGCAGCGCGGTCGTGTCGTTGCGAATCTCGATCTCCGCGTCGTAGCCCCGGCGTTCCAACGTCTGCCTGGCCGCATCGGCCATCCGCTCGCTGACGCGCCGCGCGTCGAGACGGGACGACAGCGCGATCCCCCAGAGCCGCGTCACGGCTCCGGCGCGCTCCTGCGCCAGACTGCGAAGCGGGCGCCCCGCCGGCGTCACGGTCAGGTTCAGAATCCCCTCCC
>MHEU01000048.1:21679-25441 GCA_001805245.1 Nitrospirae bacterium RIFCSPLOWO2_02_FULL_62_14
TTCGATGCTCACGCGCACTTCCAGCCCCATGCGTTGCAGCAATGGAAGCATGACGTGCTGGAGATGAAACACGGAGGGGGCAAAATCCTGGAACAGCCCTCCCCGCAACTCGACGACCACGGGAGCCGCGGCAAAGGCCAGCACCGGCAGCACGGCCAGCGCCAGCATCGTCGTGGACCCCGCCGAGCCGATATCCCAGCCATAGCGCCGGCCGGTCCCGATCGTCCCCGGCCGGAAGACCACCTCCTGCGAGCCCTGCACCAACCCCCCGGCCTCCCCGTTCACCAGCTCACGAATCGCCTCCACGACACGGATGTGCTGGGGCCGCAACCCCGGCTTCGCGCGACGGAGGCGGGCCTTCATGATATGCACCGCTTGTCCGGTGAGCGCGGAGAACATCACCGCCTGGCGCACGATCGTTCCGCTCCCCGAGTATTGCGATCCGTCAATTTCGATCATGGAATGAGCCCGGTTTGTCTCGTTTATCTGGTTCATCTGGTTTTTCTGGTTTATGAGGTTTGTCTGGTGCTTCGGAACCAAACAAACCAGACAAACGAAACAAACCAGATAAACGGCATCTGTGCCTCGCTCACCCGTTCCGGCGGGCGGCCTTCAGCACCACGTCGCGCACGATGCCCCGGAGCGACGGGGTGCCCCGTTCCCGGAATTCGTACGTGACGCGGCAGACCGGCTGGCGGATGCGCAGCACGTGCCGCAGATCCACCGGCGTGGCGATCATCACCGCGTCACACGCCACACGGTCGATCGTCTGCTCCAGCTCGCGCATCTGCTCCCGGCCGTACCCCATGGCCGGCAATACGCGGCCGATGTGCGGGTAGCGCTCGAACGTCTGCGCAATGCTGCCGACGGCAAAGGGCCTCGGATCGACCAGCTCCTTCGCTCCGCACTGCCCCGCCGCAAGCGCGCCGGCGCCGTCGCGCAGCCCGCCATGCGTGAGCGTCGGCCCGTCTTCGATCACCAGGACGCGTTTGCCCCGAATCAGTTCCGGCTGCTCCGCCGACACGGGCATGACCGACTCGATCACCACGGCATCCGGGTTCGCTTCGCGCACGGCTCGACGAGCCGCCTCCGCCTGCTCCGGACTGGCGGTGTCGAGCTTGGTCAGGACCACAACATCGGCCCGCCGCAGATTCACTTCGCCCGGGAAATAAGTCTGCGCGTGGCCGGCGCGGGACGGATCCACCAGGACGATTTCGAGATCAGGCTGGAAAAACGGCGTATCGTTGTTCCCGCCGTCCCAGAGAATCACATCCGCCTCCTCCTCCGCCGCCCGCAAGATCCGCTCGTAGTCCACGCCGGCATAGACCACCGTGCCCTGCCCGAGATGCGGCTCATATTCTTCCATTTCTTCGATCGTGCAGTCGGCGCGGCGCAGATCGTCCGTCGCGGCAAAGCGCTGGACGGCCTGTGCGGCCAGATCGCCATAGGGCATCGGGTGGCGGACCACGACGACGCGCAGGCCCTCGTCCTTGAGCCACGCGGCAATCGTTCGCGTCGCGGGACTCTTCCCGGCGCCGGTCCGGACCGCGCAAACCGACACGACCGGCCGGCGGGACTTCAACATCGTGGTCTCCGTTCCGAGCAGCCGGAAATCCGCGCCGCAAGCGACCACGCGGGACGCCCTGTGCATGACCGCTTCGTGCGAGACGTCGCTGTAGGCAAAGACGACTTCCTCGATCCCGTGTTTCTCGATCAGCGCTTCCAATTCCTCCTCGGGATGGATGGGAATGCCGTCCGGATAGGCGCGGCCGGCCAGCGACGCGGGATAGGTGCGCCCGGCGATGTTGGGAATCTGGGCCGCCGTGAAGACGATCACGCGGTAGCGGGGGTTGTTTCGAAAGACGACGTTGAAGTTATGAAAATCACGCCCGGCGGCCCCCATGATGAGAAGCCTGATCGCGTGGCTAGGAGCCTGTTTGACATTGCCGTTCGTCACGAGGCGAAGGAGGCTCTGGCAGATGCGCGACCACAGGCCCCGAAAAACCGGAGGCGTATTCGCTGCAATACGTTGAGGATTTTTCGGGGCCGAGAACAAAGCAGATGCCTGGGCATCATTCGCCGCAGTAGAAGGGTCAATGTCGGACAGGCTCCTGGGTGACTCGCCGCTGGGCTGCATGCCCTTGGTGGAAACGCAAGAACTATGCTCGGCCATCGATATCCTGCCATGCGTAACACGGCATGAACACGGGATTTACCGCCAATACACCCATACCTTTGTCCCTCTGCAGCTTCCCCTTGGCGCGAAACTCCACCTCGATGATTATCCGGCTGAGGACTTCTGCTACAGGCCGGAGACAGTCGTACCGTCTGCTTTTTAACCCCCTGAAACCGTGGAGATTCTGGCCGCGCCCGGGGACGGTTCTGGCTTATTGTTTGCACAATAAGCCGGTTGTGGCAACCGGCGACCAGTCCAGGCCCGCGCACGATGACGTGCGACATGCTGCGCGCACGATCCTGAAGGTGCTCGTCGGCTCCCAGGCCCACGGCCTGGCTGCGCCGGGGAGCGACGCGGATTATCGCAGCGTCTTCGTGATCCCGACCGAGACGCTTTTCCGCCTCGAGTACAAACCGCCGGCGAGCCGCTGGAGCAAGGGGGACGGCGACGAGACGGCCTGGGAAGTCGGACCCTTTCTGTCGCTCGCGGTGCAATGCCATCCGCTGGTGCTGGAAACCCTTCTCGCGCCGGTCGTCGCCGCCGACGAGTGGGGGACCTCGCTGCGTGCATTGTTTCCGGTCCTGTGGGATCCGCGCCGGGCCTTCGATTCGTTCACCGGCTATGCCGCAAACCAGCGCACGAAATGTCTCGAAAAGAAGGACGGCCGGCCGGAAAAATACGCGGCGGCCTGTGTCCGCGTGCTCTACAATCTCTGCGAATTGCTGGAAACCGGCTCGTTTACCGTCCGGATCGCGGACACGCCGGTCGGGAAGACGATTGCCCGTCTGAAGGACGGTGATTTTCGCACCGGAGAGGTCATTGATCTGGCGGAACAGTGGACCGGCGAGGCCGAAACACGGCTGGGCCGGTGCGCGCATCATGCCGACCGGCAGGCCGTGGATTCGTACCTCGTGAAGATTCGGACCGCTTTTCTGGGCAGAGGGGGCTGACTCCAGGGACTGGCTCCGCCGTCTGCCCTCGATTGGAGTCGGGATCCTGAGCCTGTCGAAGGACGGCGGTGCCTGTCCCTGTCTTGATCCGGAGGGGGACAGGTCCCAAGGGGAAAGGGGCCAGTCCCCGCGGGTGTCTGTCCCCGTCCGAACACTCGAAGGTTGGTATAAAAGAAAGGATGACATCATGAAGATGATTATTGAACGCTCCGTGCAGCCCGTTTCGCTGGAACCCATGCAGGATGCGGACGGACTCATCATGACGATTCACGGCGAAAAGGACGAAGACCACACCCTCGTCTTTTTGTCGATGCAAGAAGCGCGGTTGCTGGCCTACGGGTTGCTGGCCGAGGCCGAGCGCCACGAGCCCGGCTGACCTGCTGGCGGCGCAAAAGAAAGAATCTTGGAGCCGGAGTAATTGTTGTGGCATCATGCTGAACGGCACTAACCCGCATTATTCATGGGGGTTCGTGACGAAACCGCTGAGACGACACGCGAGACGGGCGCGTGGAGCCTGGGGACTGACACCCTTCCCGCGTCTCCGCGAGGTGTCTGTCCCCGTCCGAACCGGGACAGGCACCGTCGAGGACGACGGAGCCAGTCCCCAAACAGGCTGTTGACCGACCGAGCGGCGAG
>MHEU01000048.1:25477-30911 GCA_001805245.1 Nitrospirae bacterium RIFCSPLOWO2_02_FULL_62_14
GCGTCGACGCTCGCCTCGGGGCGAAGCCACGGGCCTGGCGGCGCGTTCGATCGCTCGACCCAGAGGCTCTCGACGGGTCACATCGCGGCGGAGTAGTACTTTGCCTCCAGTAGGCTTAGATGCCGCGCCTCGCGGCCAGGCTTGTTGCAGCGGGCGTATCGGCGGTTGCAGTAGAAGCCTTCATGGATAATGCGGGTTAAGAGGTAACCCATGCTGGAAACCGTCGATCTGTCCCTTGCGCTGGGCAAAGAAACGTACAAAAAGCAGGCCCCTCCGCTCCGCGAGAGCCTTCGCCTGCTCCAGTACCGGTGCAAGGACGCGGAAATCCCGATCGTGATCGTGTTCGAGGGCTGGGACGCCTCGGGAAAGGGGCTCGTCATCTCCAAACTGCTGGAGCGGCTCGACCCCCGCGGCTTCACCGTCCATCCCGCCCGTCCGCCGACACCGGAGGAGGAGGCCATGCCCTTTCTCTGGCGCTACTGGATCCGCCTGCCCGGCGACGGCGAGATCGCCCTCTTCGACCGCTCCTGGTACGGCCGCCTGCTCATCGAGCGGGTGGGCAAACTGGTCAAGAAAAAGGTCTGGCGGCGGGCTTTCGAGGAGATCACGCAATTCGAGCGCCAGCTCGCGGAGGACGGCGCGCTGATCGTGAAATTTTTCTTGCATATCTCCAAGAAAGAGCAGAAACGCCGGCTCACGAAACTGGAGAAGGACAAATTCGAGAGCTGGCGGGTCACCAAGTGGGACTGGAAGCACCACAAGGACTACGACAAGTACGTCACGGCGATCGAGGAGATGCTGGCGCGGACCGAGGCGCCCCACGCTCCGTGGACCATCGTGGAAGCGACCGACAAGCGGCACGCCGAGATCAAGGTCTTCCAGACCCTCGTCAAGGCCATGGAGGGCGCAGTGGAGTGGCGCCAGACCAAGGGCGCGGAGATCGGCC
Source organism: Nitrospirae bacterium RIFCSPLOWO2_02_FULL_62_14 (assembly GCA_001805245.1). Classification (GTDB taxonomy): domain Bacteria; phylum Nitrospirota; class Nitrospiria; order Nitrospirales; family Nitrospiraceae; genus 2-02-FULL-62-14. Next base: position 26,424 of record MHEU01000048.1, read on the forward strand.
GCAGCAAGCTCGGGCGGGAGGCGCGGGCGCGCCAGGCGAAACCGTCGCCCGTTCCGCGCAAAGACGCCGCCGAGCCGGGCGCCGCGCCGTCGAAACCGAAAATCGCGTAATCCGAATCACGGAGGCATTGAGCCATGCTGGAAACCGTCGACCTCAGTCTCAAGGTGCCCAAGCAAAAATACTGGAAGGAGATCAAGCGCTGGCAGGTCCGCCTCCGGACCGAGTCCATGCGGCTCTTCAATGAGACGCGGAACGCCCTCGCGCTGTTCGAAGGCTGGGATGCGGCGGGGAAGGGCGGCGCCATCAAGCGCGTGACCGAAACCCTCGACCCGCGCGGGTTCCACGTCGTCCCGTTTGCCGCGCCGTCGGGCGCGGAGGCGCGGCACCATTACCTGTGGCGTTTCTGGAAAGCCCTGCCCACCGGCGGCCAACTGGCGATCTTCGACCGCTCCCATTACGGCCGGGTGCTCGTCGAGCGGATCGAAGGATTCTGCACGGACACGGAATGGAAACGCGCGTTCCGCGAGATCAACGAATTCGAGCAGCAACTCGTCAACAGCGGCGTCGTGGTCGTGAAATTCTGGCTGCACCTCGACCAGGAGGAGCAGCTGCGCCGCTTCAAGGCCCGCGAACTCGATCCGTTCCGGTCCTACAAGCTGACGGAGGAGGACTGGCGCAACCGCGAAAAGTGGGACCACTATCTCGAAGCCGTCGAGGACATGCTGGAGAAAACCAGCACCGCCTGGGCGCCCTGGACGGTGGTGGAGGCCAACGACAAGTTTCACGCCAGAGTCAAGGTGGTGCGGACGGTCACGGAGGCACTGGAGGCGGCCGTCTGAGAAACGCGCGCGACTGGCGGGACGAGCGCGAAAAGCGCGACTGGTAGGAATGTTGATTCTGTCTGTCCGGTCTATTCGGTCTATCCGGTCATCGTTTCGACTGAACAGACCAAACAGACTAGATAGACCAGAAAGACCGAGCGCCTCGTCCCGCCAGTCGCGCGCAGCATCGCGTTGCGATCATTGCTGCTACTCCAGCGCCTGCAGCTCCGCATCGGCCTGCCGGAGCCGGATCGCCAGCGCGCGCGCCAGCCGGGAGAACGCCCGCTTGCCCATGGCGGGAAACCGTTCGGCCATCTCGTCGAACCTCGCCCGGGACAGCACGTAGAGATCCGTCGGCGCCTCCGCCACGGCATCGGCCGACCGTTCGCCGCGATCCAGAAACGCCATGTCCCCGAAAAAATCGCCGCGACTGAACGTCGCCAGGTGATGCGGCTTGCCGTTCGGAATGGGCAGCATGATCCGGACCCTCCCGCGGCGGACCACGAACAACTCGTCGCCCTTGTCCCCGCTTCCGAAAATCCGTTCCCCCGCCACGCAGGACCGCTCGCGAATGCAGGCGGCCAGCGCCTCGAACATCGAGTCGTCGAACCCGCGGAACAGGTCCAGGTCGCGGAGCGCCAGCGGCGCCCGCGACATTGACACCAGGTTTTCCTCCTCGAGGATCCGGTCCTCCACCCACTCCAGCGCGTCGTCCAGTTCGTCGAAGATGCACGCCTGCCCCGACGACTTCACCAGGCCCACCTCGTCGAAATAGGCCTGCAGATCCTGCCCGGAGGGCAGGTTGGGCGGCAGACCGCTGAACAGCAGGCTCCCGCCTTTTTCGGCGAGCCGCGTCTCGATCTGCTCGAGCAGATGGACGGCCGTGAAATCCACCGACTGGACGCGGCGCATGTCCAGGATGACGTAGCGTCTGGCCTGGAGGTCCGTCTCGAGCTCGGTGAACAGCCGGTCCGTCGTGCCGAAAAACAGGTTGCCCTGCAGCTCGTAAATCGCGGTCCGGCTCCCCTTGTCCGCCAGCACGACGACCTGTTCGGGCAGCCTCCGCCGCTTGGAGAACATGTGATCGCCGGACGATTTTCTCCTGACGACGGAACTGGCTGCCTGCGCCCGGATGAACAGTAGGATCGCCAGCGCCGTGCCGACGCCCGCCGCGGCGATGAGATTGGCGCCGACGGCCGTGATCACCACGGCGGCCACGACGGCGAAATCGAATCGCGTGGACGCCTTCCTGAGCAACTGGAAGATATTGCGGTCCACCATCCGCGCAGCGACCACGATCAGGATGCCCGCCAGCGCCGCGACCGGCACCCAGGCAACCAGCCCGCCCAGCAGCAAAAACGCGGCCAGGGCAAACGCGCCTTCGAGCACGCCGGACCAGCGCGTCCGGGCTCCGCTGCCAATATTGACCATGGTGGCGCCGAGCGTGCCGGAGCCGGGGATTCCCCCGGCCAGCGACGATGCCAGGTTGGCGAGCCCCTGCGCCCGCAGCTCGCGCGTCGAATCGTGCCGGCTCCTCGTCAGGGCGTCCGTGATGACGCAGGTCTTGAGCGTATCGATCGACAGCAGCACCGCGAGCGTCAGCGCCGGCACGAGCGCCATCTGCAGAAGATGCAGGTCCAGGCTCGTGAACGAGGCCCAGCGGTCCGTCAGCGCCGCCAGCCGATCCCCTCCCTCACCGCCGAGCGCGCCGATGACATGCGGATTGCCGGCCAGCGTCAGCAACTCCGGACGCGCAAGCCCGAACGCCAGGTAGGCCGCCATGCCGGCCCCGAGCGCAATAATGGGCGCCGGCACCAGATGCGACACGCGGTGGGCTGTCAGCATCGCCGTCACGGTCACGGCGCCCACGCCGAGGGCCGTCCACTGCCAGACCTCCGGTTGGGTTACGCCCGCCCACAGGCCCGTGTCCTGCGGGAAGCCGAACAGTTTCGGCATCTGGCAGAGGACGATGAGCACGCCGACCCCGCTCAGGTAGCCGGCCACGACCGGATAGGGAATGTATTTGATGAGCTGGCCGCCGCCCACCGAGGCAAACAGCAGTTGAAGAGCTCCTGCGGCGAGCGCGATCACCGCGATGAGGGCCAGCACCTGGTCCGCATCGGGACGCGTCGAGGGGGACGTTGCGGGAGCCTGCACGAACTCGACCACGATGGCCGACAGCACGGCGGCCGCCGGCGCGCAGGGCGCCGAGATCAAGCGCGGCGTGCCCCCGAACAGCGACGCCACCAACCCGATGACGACGGCGCCCAGCATGCCGGACACCGCGCCGACTGCCGCGTAGCGCCCCCCCAGCGGCGCATAAATCAGGAGGCCAAAGGCGATGGACGCCGGCAGCGCCACCAGCATGGCGGTAAGACCGCCCCAGACGTCGCCCATGCGCTTTTCAGACACGATGTTTATCGGGCAACCAGGGATGGGAACGAAAACACCCATCCGGGAGTTGCTTCCTTATGTTGTGGTGTATCAGATCTTTCGGAAGGGGTAATGCAGGATTGGGGCCACTAATAAAAGAACCCGCCCTCATGTGGACCATCGGACCTGCCTAACAGCCGAGATCGTTCCGGACAACCCAGCGCCTAACTTCCGCTTAGCTGTCCCGCGCCTCCTTGGGATTCCACCCAGCATCGGTTGTGCCTACGGGCACCTGCGAGGTGGCGCGTCCCTTCGGACCGATCTCGCTCCCGGCGCAGGAGCGATGCCCTCTGCACACTGGCTGCATGAGGGCGGGAACAAAACCTTACGGTGGAACAACCTCCTTTCAGTCATTAATTTAATCACGATCCCGCTGGGATCAACTGCTGCGGTCCCGGTCGCGGGAAAATGCCTGTGGAATTTAGCGACAGCATCTCCTGTATTGATGTCCTGAATCACCACTGCCCGGCCCTTCCACAAAAGTTGACGAAAATCCACAGTCTCTAACTGCCTGTTCTTACGGGCTCTTTCGGAACGGCCCGGCGGCTGCTTCTGGCATTGAGGATGCTTATAAAAGGGCTAAGGGGAATGACCATGAAGACCTCCACCATGCCCACAATGCACAGAACGAAAGCAGGAGTCCGATGCGGGCGCTGCGGCGGGCTGATGGTCAGGGAATATGTCGCCGAGCTGAATGAGGACTGCTGGAAATGCGTGGTGTGCGGAGAAAGGGTGGATCTTCTCATCCTGGCCCATCGGGAAGAAAAGTCAGGCTAATGGGTTCGCTCGAACCCAAATCGTCTATTCTATAAGGAGGTCGCTGCCATGGGAACGATAATGCGCTGGGATCCGTTCAGAGAAACACGCGGGTGGGATCCATTCAAGGAACTGGAGGATGTCCAGAACCGTCTGTCCAGGATTTTCGGCCGGCCGTCGGCGCCCAAGGAAGGCGGGAAGGAAGAGATGACGGTGGCGGAATGGTCGCCGCTGGTGGACATCTCGGAGGACGACAAGGAATATCTCGTCAAGGCGGAGCTGCCCGACATTAAAAAGGAGGACATCAAGCTCAACGTGCACGACAACGTCCTTTCGATTTCGGGAGAACGGAAATACGAGAAAGAGGAAAAAAGTAAAAAGTACCACCGTGTCGAGCGGGCCTACGGAAGCTTCCTGCGCAGCTTCACGCTTCCCGAAGATGCCGACGCGGGCAAGATCTCGGCCGAATGCAAGGACG
>MHEU01000048.1:30983-32218 GCA_001805245.1 Nitrospirae bacterium RIFCSPLOWO2_02_FULL_62_14
GGTGAGCGCCGCGGGGCTGAGAAACGGCATATTCCGCGATCGGACGGAAGCAGGCCTCGAATTGGCCGCGCGGTTGAACGCGTACCGAAACGATCCGACCGGATTGATCCTGGCCCTGCCGCGAGGCGGCGTGCCGGTGGGGTATGAAATCAGCCTGGCCCTCAATCTTCCGCTGGACGTGTTCATCACGCGCAAGCTGGGCGCCCCGGACAATCCTGAATATGCCATCGGCGCCGTGGCGGAAACCGGCTCGATTCACCTGAACCAGCAGGCCTGCAGCATGATGGGAGGGTTCTCCACCGCGAGCCGGTACTTCGATGAAATGGTTCATGCTCAGCGCGAGGAAATCAAACGCCGGCAGCAGTTGTATCGGAACGGCCGCCCGCTGCCGGATTTGAAGGATCGCACCGTGCTTCTCGTGGACGACGGCGTCGCCACCGGGTGCACGTTTCTGGCATCCGTCGAAGCCCTGCGCAATCTCCAGGTCCGCCAGTTGATCGCCGCCCTCCCCGTCGGACCGGGCGAAACGCTCAGCGAGATCGGCAGGCATGTGGACAAGCTGATCGTCCTGGCGACGCCGGAGCCGTTTTATGCCGTCGGCAATCATTATGTGGATTTCACGCAAGTCGGCGACGACGAAGTGGTACAGTACCTGCAACAAGCGGCTGCGGCCCGCAAACGGGCCCAGGCCCCGCAAACATGAACCATGCGCTTAGGGAGAAGGTGGAGGACACATGACCGGACAGAACATCCCCGGATTGGGAACCAGACGCGATCGCACCGTTCAGGAATATCAGCACGACACGTATAAGCAAAAGGGCAAGCTCAAAGAGCCCACCGTGTGTCCGCAGTGCGGCGCGGTCTTTCATAAAGGGCGCTGGACCTGGGAAGCCCGTCCGGCGCAGGCGCATGAGGCTGTCTGTCCCGCGTGCCATCGGATCAACGACAAATATCCGAAGGGCATGCTGACCCTGAAGGGCCCCTACTTCGCCGCCAACCGGGCGGAGATCCTGAACCTGGCCCGCAACGAGGAAGCGAAGGAAAAGAAGGAACACCCGCTGGTACGGATCATGGCGATCGAGGAGCGGCACGAAGGCACCGTCATCACCACGACGGATGACCACTTGCCGCATCGCATCGGCGAGGCGCTGCATCACGCCTATGACGGCGAGTTCACCTTCCACCACGACGAAGGCGAACAATTTATCCGCGTGAACTGGACGAGATAGGAGCAC
>MHEU01000049.1:0-4719 GCA_001805245.1 Nitrospirae bacterium RIFCSPLOWO2_02_FULL_62_14
CCAGCAGTGGGCGACCCATGCCCGAGACGGGATCAAGCGGAGCGGCTACGCGGAAAGCAAAGTCTATCTCCAGCTCACGCGCGGAACAGCTCCTCGCGATCATGTCTTTCCGGCTTCAGTGAAGCCGACCGCGGTCATGACCGTGCGCGAGATGAGGCCGGTAGAGCCCGCGCTCCAAGCGTCTGGCATTGCGGTCATGACCATGGACGACTGGCGCTGGGGCCGCTGCGACATCAAGAGCGTGAACTTGCTGCCCAATGTCATGGCGCGGCAGAAGGCCAAGCAGGCTGGCGCCTTCGAAGCTCTGTTTATCCGAAACGGGCAGGTGACCGAAGGCGCCGTCAGCAACGTGATGATCGTCAAGGCCGGGCGCGTCCTCACGGCGCCGGAGGGGGAGCAGATTCTCTCCGGCGTCACGCGCACGATCATGCTGGAGCTGATCCGCAAGGAGGGCCTGCCGGCTGAGGAACGGTTCGTCACGCTGGACGAGCTCCTCCACGCCGATGAAGTTTTTCTCACCGGCACGACCGTCGAAGTCCTGCCCGTCATCCGCGTGGACGGCCGGCAGGTCGGCTCCGGCCGGCCGGGCCCCGTGACGCAGAAGCTCCAGGCCGTGTTTCAACGATTCGTCGGATAAGCGCAGAGGCGTTAGAAAGAATAGAGTAAGCAGGGTAGCGAGGCTCTCGCTCCCTCGCCTCTCGAAGCGACCCTTCCGGGCTCTGCCTCGCGGAACTGGCCCCGGCCAGCTCACCATCTCGCTGGCGCGCACAAACGTGGCGCTCCTTATTCGTCGCGCCGTGCGCCCTTCGAAAATTACTATGCGGACTCAGTCAGTTTCCGCTTTCCTTCTCGGCAGAGCCTCGGTGGGTACCCCGCTTCTCCGGCAAAGTCCGCTCGCCCTCGCCACCCTACTTTTAAAATAGAAAGGCGACGAGTCGCTTGTAACTCGTCGCCTTTAACGCTTCGCCACATTCCGTGTGCTGCTCCAGTAGCTAGTGCCCTCAAAACATTGCTTGCCCAGAGCCTGTCGAGGGGCCCGCCGCTTAAGCGCATTGACGCAATTCTGAGGAAAGCGTAGCCTGCTTCCGCCGAAATGGTGAATGTCCCTGTTTTTCTTTTCGTGACGCAGAAGCTCCAGGCCGCGTTTCAACGCCTCGTCGAATTAAAGTTGGCCCATGCCACATTCAATGGATAAATTAGCAATTCCTGCACGTCCTGGCCTTACTGAGGCTCTCGGACGTTTAGCAATTGCCCATACTCATCTGGAGCTAATTCTCAGATATGTCGTCAAAACACTCTCTGAGTTGTCAGTCAACAATGCTCTTGATGCCACAAGTGGAGACTCGACTTCTGAAGTGCGTAGAAGAATCAAAAAACTATTTAAGGAGAAGAAACCGGTTCCCTCAGAGGAGGCTCAGCTCGACTCTCTTTTGGGAGCCGCAAGACGCCTATCCGAAAAACGAAATGCTTTCTTACACTCCGCATGGTCGCAAACGGAAGCCGGAGAAATTATTCTTAAACAGGAGGACCATCAATGGGGGGGCAGCTCCATCACAAGCGGAAGTCGATCAAGTCACTACTGAGATTTTGGGGTTGGCAAAAAAGATCAACAGTGCACGCCTTGCCGGTTTTATTCATGAAGTAGTGCAACGCCATAAGGGGAATGTGACATAAAACCGGGGGGAGAGAAAACGGGGACATTCAAAGTTCGTAGGGCAATCACTATTGGAGTAGCCTACTGAACGTGGCGAAGCGTTAACGGTGACAGACTTTCAAGCGATCTGTCACCGTTCTGTTTTTTATTAGCGGGGGGCGCACCGGCGGGGTGGCATGTCCTGGAGCGGAATTCGCCGGAGGAACGGGGTGCCCATCGAGACTTTGCCAGGAAGGAAAGCGGAAACTGACTGAGTCCGCGAAGGAATTTCCGAAGGTTTCCGCCTGGCAAAGTCCTAAAGGGCCGTTCCGGGAGGCGCTGAAGCGGAAGGGCATGCCACCCCACCGCCTTTTATTCAGGGCGCATCATGCCGACGCCGGAGCAGTTCGCCCTTCGTCAGCCGTGCTCTTTCATCTGCTGGCCGCTCCTCCCAACGCCGATGTAGTTCATTCTTCGAAGGTTCCTGACGCCTTACGGTTTGACGTTCAACCACTCCGCTATGTCGCACTCGATGCACTTCCCAAACGCTTCCTGGAGTTGCTCCTTCTGACAGCTCTTGATCACTTCCAGCGGGACCCCCTTCGAGACGTAGAGCTCGCCCGGGTTATGCATAAACGGCCACACGTTCACGGCGCCGATCTTCCCCGCGCGGAGGTAACGGACGAATTCCATCGCCTGACCTGGCTCCTTCGCGGCCCACTGTACGGCCTGTATCCCTCCACGCGGCTCTTTCAAGGGGATGATCACGATAAATTGTTGCAGGATCTTCACCCTCAAGCGGTCGAGTGCCAGTTCCTGCACTTGAATGGTGACGTACGAAAACATCTTCTCCATCTTTTTGGTGCATTCCACGAGTGGGTCGTCCTCGATAGTTCCGGGGGAAGCCGAAAGGCCCGTGTGCGGGTCGGCAAGCAGTGCGGCAATCAGTGCCAGGCATGCGATCAGTCGTCCGGGAACCTGTGGCATGACGTCTTCTCCAAGGTGGCTGTTGACGATCGGGTCAACAGAGCCGGCATCATAGCATGGAATCGAGCGCCGGCCGGTCTCCATTCAACCGCCACACCCCCTCTCTTCCCTCTTGCGTTCATATACCCAACATGGTAGGTTGGGGCACGTGAAAGTGGGCCTCGGGCCCACTTTTTGTTTGAGACGGGTGCATACATGAACTGGAGCACGCAGGAGCCGGCCGGAAAGGCCAGAGGGCGCGAGACCCAGTTCATCGCGGAACGCGTCCGGACCATCGCGACGCCGATCGCCCGCTCCCTCGGCGTGGATGTCGTGGATGTCGAGTGCGTCGGGCAGGGCCAGCGGACGCTGGTGCGGGTGTTCCTCGACAAACCGGGCGGCGTGAGCCTGGAAGATTGCCAGCAAGTGCATGTCTCGTTGAGCCATGCGCTGGACGTCGAGGACCCGATCCCGCACTCCTACACGCTCGAGGTATCGTCACCGGGGCTCGACCGGCCGTTCAAGCGTCGCGAACAGTATCACCGCGCGCTCGGCACGCTGGTCAACCTCAAGCTCCGGACCCCGATCAACGGGCAGTGGCGGGTGGTCGGCACGCTGCGTGAGGTGCGCGACGACGGTGTGACGCTGTCGGTGGAGGAGAAACGGACGGAGCAGACGGTGCAGCTGACCTGGGACATGATTGCAGAAGGACGGCCGCAGGTCACATTTTAGGATGAATCAGAAAAGCAGAGTCTAGCAAGCGAGGAAAGAGACCATGAATGGCAAAGATTTGATTGCAGTCATCGACCAGCTCGGCCGGGAAAAGGGCATCGACAAGGCCCGCATCATCGGCGCGGTGGAAACGGCGCTCCAGACGGCGGCCAAGAAGCGTTTCGGGCAGGGCGAAAACGTCAAAGTCGAGTTCGATGCCAAGACGGGCGACATTTCGGTGATCTCGCTGAAGACCATCGTCGAGACCGTTGCGAATCCCAAGGCCGAAATTTCGATCCTGGAAGCCCGCAAGGTGGACGATGGGGCGGAGGTGGGCGACGAGATCGGCTCCCTGATCGAGATGGACGAGCTCGGGCGCATTGCCGCGCAGACCGCCAAGCAGGTGATCTGCCAGAAAGTCCGTGAAGCCGAATGGGAGGCGGTGGAGAAGGAGTACTCGACCCGCCAGGGCGACCTGATCAACGGCATTATCATCGGCCAGGAGCGGCGCAACTACATCGTGGATCTCGGCAAGACCGAAGCCATTCTGCCGATCCAGGAACAGATTCCCCGCGAAACCTACCGCCGGGGCGATCGCGTCAAGGCCTATCTGCTCGAAGTGCGGAAGACGCCGAAGGACGTCCAGGTGATTCTCTCCCGGTCCCACCCGCAGTTCGTGAGCAAGCTGTTCGCACTCGAGGTGCCCGAAGTCGGCGAGAAGATCGTTGAAATCAAGGGCGTGGTCCGCGAGCCGGGTGACCGGACGAAGATCGCCGTCTCCTCGCGCGACAAGGCGGTGGATCCGGTGGGCGCCTGTGTCGGCATCAAGGGTTCGCGCGTGCAGGCGGTGGTGCGGGAGCTGCGCGGCGAAAAGATCGACATCATTGCCTGGACCAACGACCCGCGCGTCTTTATCGCGGAAGCGCTCAACCCGGCGAGTATCGAGAAGGTGGGCATCGACGAAGAGAAAAAGTCGGCGCTGGTCGTGGTGGCCGACTCGCAACTGTCGCTCGCGATCGGCAAGAACGGCCAGAACGTCCGCCTGGCGGCCCGGCTGACCGGCTGGAAGATCGACATCATCAGCGCGACGGAATACGAGAAGGAAAAGGTCGAGCGCGACAAGGAAATCAAAGCGGCGATGGCCGAGGAAGCCGAAGCGCAGCGCGAGGAAGAAGCGGCGCGCGCGGCGAGACAGGCGGAGGCTCAAGCCGAACAGGCCGCGACGGAGTCGAAAGCCTAAGGGAGTATTGGACGACGCATGTCCGGCACACGGGTACACGATCTAGCCAAGCAACTCGAGATCGAGAGCAAGGAATTGCTCGCCGAACTCAAGAAGCTCGGCATTGCCGCCAAGTCGCACAGCAGCACGCTGGATGACGATGCGGTTCAGACCGTGCTGACCAAGCTCG
>MHEU01000049.1:4759-17049 GCA_001805245.1 Nitrospirae bacterium RIFCSPLOWO2_02_FULL_62_14
GGAAGCTCCCAAGGCCGACAAGAAGCGGCTGCTCTTCAAGAAGAAAAAAGAGGACGAACCGGTCGATGTGCTCGCCGCTTCCGCCGAGCCCCAGCCGATGACGTCGATTCACCCCGCCGGACCGGCGCATGAGGCTGCCGCCGCCATGCCGGTGTCCGAACCGGTGCACGCGCCGCCTCTTTCAGGACTTCCCCCCTCACCCGGTCATGCGGTTTCCGTCCATGAGCAGGCTCAGGGCGCTGCTCCGGCGCGGATTGCGCCGCCGGCTGCCCTGGCGGCCGCCGCTGCGCCGCCGTCCGCTCCAAGCGTGGCAGGCGAGCCGGGGGCGAGGAAAAAGAAAGACCTGGAATTCGGCCAGCCGGTCGGCGAGGCGGCGGGGCTCAAGGACAAACTCGGCAAGAAGGTCAAGAAAACCGGCCGGGTCAAGGACGAGGACGATCTGCGGTTCCGCGAGGATGCCGCCCGGTGGCAGGATCTGCGGGCGATTCCCGTCCATCGCCGGGAGGACCGCTCCCGCCATCAACAAGCCTCGGCCGTCACGGAAATCACCAAGCCCAGGCAGAAAGCCATCAAGTTGGCGGCCGGACTGACCGTGAAGGAATTTTCCGAACTGGTCGGGCAGCGGCCGGCCGACGTGATGCGCAAGCTCATGGACACCGGCCAGGTGCTGACGCTCAATCAGCCGATGAATATGGACGCCGCGCAGCTCATCGCCGAGAGCTATGGCGTCAAGACCGAAGTCGTGATCGACAGGCAGGGCGAGGCGCTGCTCGAGGAGCCCGCCGAAGCCGAACCGGGCGGGGCGCTGCTGCCGCGTCCGCCGGTCGTGACGATCATGGGCCACGTGGACCACGGCAAGACCTCGCTGCTGGATGCCATCCGGCAGACGAAAGTGGCCGAGGGCGAAGCGGGCGGGATCACGCAGCATATCGGCGCCTATACGGTGGCGGTGCACGGCAAGCAGGTGACATTCCTGGATACGCCGGGCCATGAAGCGTTCACATCCATGCGGGCCCGCGGCGCGAAGATCACGGATCTGGTCGTGCTGGTCGTTGCGGCGGACGACGGCGTGATGCCGCAAACGGTTGAAGCGATTCACCACGCGAAGGCGGCGAACGTGCCGATCATCGTGGCCATCAACAAAATCGACAAGCCCGGCGCCAACCCGGACCGCGTGAAAAACGCGATGGCCGAACATCAGCTTATCCCGGAAGCCTGGGGCGGCCAGACGATCTTCGTGGAGGTCTCCGCCAAGCAGAAGACCGGCCTGGACACCCTGCTGGAAATGATTCTACTCCAGGCGGATGTGCTGGAATTCAAGGCGGACCCGTCCCGCCTCGCCAAGGGCGTCGTCATCGAAGCCCGGCTGGACCGCGGGCGCGGGCCGGTGGCGACCGTTCTGGTGCAGAGCGGAACGTTGCGGGTCGGCGACGCCTTCGTCGTCGGCACGTTCAGCGGCCGCGTGCGCGCGCTCGTCAACGATCGCGGAGAAAAAGCGAAAGAGGCCGGGCCCTCGATCCCCGTGGAGGTCATCGGCATGCCGGGCGTGCCGGGGGCGGGCGACCTGTTCGTCGCGGTCAAGGACGAACGCGTCGCGCGTGAGATCGCCGAGGCGCGCGCCCAGAAACAGCGCGCGACCGACATCGCCGCCGGGCCGGGCAAGGTCACGCTCGACGATCTGTTCGCGCGGATCAAGGAAGGCGACGTCAAGGAACTGGCCGTGGTGATCAAGGCCGACGTACAGGGCTCCGCGGAGGCCCTGGGCAGCGCGGTCGAAAAACTGTCGACCGACGCGGTCAAGCTCCGCGTCATTCACTCGGGGGTCGGCGCAATCACCGAAACGGACGTCATGCTGGCGACGGCCTCGCGCGCGATCATCATCGGCTTTAACATCCGGCCGGAGCCGAAAGCCTCCGCGCTCGCGGAGAAGGACGGCATCGACATCCGGCTCTACACCATTATTTACAACGCGATCGAGGATATTCGTGCGGCAATGGAGGGCCTGCTGGCGCCGACATTGAAGGAGCGCGTGCTGGGCCGCGCGGAAGTCCGCCAGGTATTCACGATCCCGAAGGCGGGCGTCATCGCCGGCTGTTACGTGACGGACGGGATGATTCAGCGGTCCGGCGCCAGCGTCCGGGTGCTGCGCGACAACGTGGCGGTCTATCAGGGCAAGCTGGGGTCGCTGCGCCGCTTCAAGGACGACGTCAAGGAAGTCCAGCAGGGCTACGAGTGCGGCATGAGCGTCGAGAATTTCAACGACATCAAGGTCGGCGACATCCTCGAAGTCTTCGTGGTGGATAAAATCGCGACGAAACTTTAACCCACATCATTCATGGATACTTCTACTGCAACCGCCGATACGCCGCTGCGACAAGCTTGGATGCAGGATTGCCGCATCCAAGCGGGCGGGCTCGCCCCTCGCGGCCTCAACGTACTGGTGGGGACAGGCTCCGTCGTCCCCGACGGTGCCTGTTCCGGTTCGAAAGGGTACAGACACCTCGCGCAGATGCGGGGAAGGGTGTCAATCCCCGGGCTCCGCGCGCCCGTCTCGCGTGGCGTCTTGGCGGTTTCGTCACGAACCACCATGAACGATGTGGGTTCGCGCGGCTTAGTCGTGAAATGATTGTGGGCGTCTGCACGGTTGAATTGTTCATTCCGGACGGGCAGTCGCTGAAATCGAAGCGGCAGGTCGTGAAAAGTTTGAAGGATCGGCTCCGGGACAAGTTCAATGTCTCGGTGTCCGAGATCGGCGGGCAGGATCTCTGGCAGAAGGCGGTGCTGGGCATCGCCTGCGTCGCCAACGAGACGGCCTACGTCAACCAGGTGCTGGATCAGGTGCTCAACCAGATCCGGTCGGTTCCGAGGGTCGAGATCGTGCAGTCGCGCATCGAGCTGCTGTGAGGCGGTAACCATGGCCAAGACAGCGTACAAGCGTGCGACGAGGGTGGCTGACCAGATTCGCATGGAAGTGGCGGACATCATCATGCGCAAGACCAAGGATCCCCGCGTGGCGTCCGTGACCGTCACGGACGTGGAAATCACGAACGACCTGCGGATGGCCCGCGTCTTCGTGACGACCCTGCTTGACGCCGAACAGGAGCGCGCGGCGTTCATCGGATTGGACAAGGCCAGCGGGTTTATCCGTTCCGAGCTGGGCCGCCGGCTGAATCTGCGCTATACGCCCGAGATTGTATTTCAGAAGGATGTCAGCGGGCCTCGTGGCGACCGGCTTCTGACCATCCTCGATCATCTCGACGAGGAACGGCAGAAGGAATCGAAGCCGGACGAATCCGCGACACCGGCGAAGCCTGGTGAAGGCCTGTAAAATGATGGATATGACGGCGGTGGCGGAGACACCTGTGGCGCAGGGCGTCGGCATCGGCGACGGCATTCTCAACGTCAATAAGCCGGCCGGCTGGACCTCGCACGATGTGGTGGCGAAAATGCGGGGACTCCTGAAGGGGCCGAAGGTCGGCCACGCGGGCACGCTCGATCCGGCGGCGACCGGCGTACTCCCGATCCTGGTGGGACGCGGCACGCGCATCGCCGAGTATCTGCTGGAATGGGACAAGGAGTATCGCGCGGTCCTGCGGCTGGGCCAGACGACGGATACGCAGGATGCGACCGGCACCGTGCTGGCGACGCATTCGACCGACGGGCTGACGGACGACGGGATCCGGGCTGCGATCGCGCCGTTTCGGGGACGGATCGTCCAAACGCCCCCGATGTATTCGGCGGTGAAAGTGGCCGGCGTACCGCTCTACAAATCGGCGCGGGCGGGAAAAACGGTCGAGCGGGAACCGCGCACGGTGGAGATTTACGAACTGGACGTGATGGACATCGCCGGCCCGGACGTCACGCTTCGGGTCCGCTGTTCCAAGGGGACCTACGTGCGGACGCTCTGCGCCGATATCGGCGGGGCGTTGGGCGTCGGGGGGCATTTGTTGTCGCTGCAGCGGACACGCGTCGGGCCGTTGACGGTCGAACGGTCGCTCACGCCGGATGAGATCGGCGTGCGCGCGCAGACCGGCCGGCTGACGGATGATCTGCTGCCGCTGGATGCCGCGCTCGACATGATGCCCGTTGTCCTGGTGGACGAGCGGACGGCCGGGCGCGTGCGGCATGGCGCGGCCATCCCGGCCGGTGTCGGACGGTGGGCGTCGGACCATCGCGGAACACCGGCAGTCGTGCGCGTGAAAGACGCCGCCGGCTGCCTGCTGGCCGTGGGGAAAGTGTCGGCGGAACCGGCAGAAAGCGACACCGTGCCGGGCGTGGCGATCGAGAAAGTTCTGGTTGATGTAGATGCAGTCACGAAATGAGGAGCAGTTCAAATTGATAGTAGGAATGCTGCGCAGGATGTTCAGAAAGGCCGCTTTCGCACCCGCCCACCCCGCACACGCAAAGCGCGTGCTTTTCCCGTGGGCGGCCGCGCGAGCGAAGGCGGTGAGGAGGTACATACCAAACTTCATTTGAACCGCTCGCTTCGATCAGATGCGAGCGGATAGTTATTTTGCAGCCAGTAGGTCTTATTTAGTACGTTGAGGCCTTTAGCGAGCGAGAACAAAGCTGGGGGCCTTTTTCAACATCCGATAGAGGGGGGCGAGATGGCGTTGACGAAGGAAGCAAAGACTGGCGTGATCCGGCAATACCGCCGGCATGACAGCGACAGCGGGTCGCCGGAGGTGCAGATCGCGGTCCTGACCAACCGGATCACCTATTTGACGGAGCACTTCAAGCTGCACAAGAAGGATCACCACTCGCGGCGCGGGCTGCTGGAGCTGGTCGGGCGCCGCCGCCGGCTGCTGAATTACCTGCAGCGGATCGATGTGAGCCGGTACAAGGCCGTTCTGGAACGGCTGGGCATTCGGAAGTAGTTCACCACCCACGCGCCGGCTGCGCGCCGGCGCGATCATCGGGCTGCTTCCACAGGTGAACACGGACATGCGCTCGC
The DNA here is from genome assembly GCA_001805245.1 of Nitrospirae bacterium RIFCSPLOWO2_02_FULL_62_14. Lineage (GTDB taxonomy): Bacteria > Nitrospirota > Nitrospiria > Nitrospirales > Nitrospiraceae > 2-02-FULL-62-14. The sequence continues at coordinate 9,714 of MHEU01000049.1, forward strand.
GCGCCGAGCCCATCTCTGTGGGCATCTGTGGAGTAGAAAGCAAGAGGAGACAGATGTCATGGCACATGTTGTAGAGATTGAACTGGCCGGGAAAATACTCCGGCTCGAAACCGGGCGCGTCGCGCGGCAGGCCGACGGCGCGGTGCTGGCGTCTTACGGGGATATCGTCGTGCTGGCGACGGCCGTCGCGTCCCAAACGGCGAAACCGGGCGTGGATTTTCTGCCGCTCACCTGCGACTACCAGGAGAAGGCCTACGCCGCCGGCAAGATTCCCGGCGGCTACTTCAAGCGCGAAGGGCGGCCGTCGGAAAGGGAAGTGCTCACCAGCCGGCTGATCGACCGGCCGATCCGTCCGCTGTTTTCCGAGAACTATCATTTCGAAACGCAGGTCATCGCGTCGGTGTTGTCCGCTGATCAGACCGGGACCTCGGATGTCATCGGCATCACGGCGGCGTCGGCGGCGCTGTCCGTATCGAACATTCCCTTCCTGGGGCCGGTGGCCGGTGTGAAAGTCGGCCGCGTGGACGGCCAATTCGTGATCAACCCCGACCTGGCGACGCTGGAAAAGAGCGACCTGCATCTCATCGTGGCCGGCACGGCCGACGCCGTGATGATGGTCGAAGGCGGGGCCAATGAGCAGCCGGAGTCGGTGATGCTCGGGGCGATCGAAGCGGCCCATGCCGAGATCAAGCGGATCGTCGCCAAGATTCTGGAGCTGCAGGCCAAGGTCGGCAAGACGAAGCGGACCGTCCCCGAGGAGCACATCGACGAGGGACTGAAGAAGCAGGTGCGCGACCTTGTGGCCAAGCAGATCCGCGAGGCCATCTTCATCCCGAACAAGTCGGCCCGCCAGGAGAAATTGGATGCGATCAAGAAAGAGGCGGTGGAGAAGCTCAAGTCCGACGATCCGAACCGCGAACGGCACGTCAAGCTGATCTTCCACTCGCTGGAGTACACCGAAGTCCGCAACATGATCCTGGAGAAGGGCTCGCGCGCGGATGGCCGCGGGCCGGCCGACATCCGACCGATCACCTGCGAAGTCGGCGTGCTGCCGCGCACGCACGGCTCTGCGCTGTTCACGCGCGGCGAGACCCAGAGCCTGGCCGTGGTGACGCTGGGGACCTCGGACGACGAGCAGCGCATCGACGGGCTGGAAGGCGAGTACTACCGGACCTTCATGCTCCATTACAATTTTCCGCCGTTCAGCGTCGGCGAGGCGCGCCCCTTGCGCTCGCCGGGCCGCCGCGAGGTGGGGCACGGCGCGCTGGCCGAGCGCGCGCTCAAGCCGGTGCTCCCGGACAAGGAAAAGTTCCCCTACACGCTGCGGCTGGTGTCGGACATTCTCGAATCCAACGGCTCGTCCTCGATGGCCACGGTCTGCGGCGGGTCGCTGGCGATGATGGATGCGGGCGTGCCGATCAGGGAATCGGTGGCGGGGATTGCGATGGGGCTGATCAAGGAAGACGAGCGGGTGACGATCCTTTCCGATATCCTGGGACTCGAGGATCACCTGGGCGACATGGATTTCAAGGTGACCGGCACCAAGAACGGCGTGACCGCGTTGCAGATGGACATCAAGATCGCCGGTATCACGGCGGCGCTGATGAAGGACGCGCTGGAGCAGGCGCGCAAGGGCCGCCTGCACATCCTCGAGGCGATGGCAAAGGCGCTGTCGACGTCGCGCACGAACCTCTCGGCCTATGCGCCGCGCATTTTCACGCTGAAGATCAAGCAGGACAAGATCCGCGAGATCATCGGCCCGGGGGGCAAGACGATCCGCGGGATCATTGCCGAGTGCGGCGTCAAGATCAACGTGGAGGATACGGGGATCGTCTCGGTCGCCGCGGTGGACGAAGCGTCGGCCCAAAAGGCGATCGACCGGATCAACAGCATCATCGAGGAGGTCGAAGTCGGGAAAATCTACATGGGCACGGTCCGCAAGATCATGGACTTCGGCGCCTTCGTCGAGATTCTCCCTGGGACGGACGGCCTCGTGCACATCTCCCAGCTCGCCCATCACCGGGTCCAGTCCGTGGCCGACGAGGTGCAGGAAGGCCAGCAGATCATGGTGAAGGTGATGGAAGTCGACCGGCAGGGCAAGATCCGCCTCAGCCGCAAGGAAGCCATGGCACCGCCGCAGGTCGGCGCCGCGAAGGAATCGTCCGGCGGTTGATGTCCCGCAAGATCGTGCTCGACAACGGCCTGCGGGTCGTGACCGAACGGATGCCTTTGTCTGAATCGTTCACGGTCGGAATCTCAATCCGACCGTCGTCAAAAAGGACGAGCCGGGCAGTCCGTTTAGCCTCCTATGCGCATGAGCCGTTGAAGCTTGTGGACGTGCGGGGCCGGGGAGCAGAGTGTATCGCAAGCTGATTCTCGACAATGGAGTCCGACTTGTCACCGAACGGATGCCGGCGCTGAAGTCGGTCACGATCGGCATCTGGGTCAACGTCGGGTCACGCGATGAAGAGGCGGGAGAAGAAGGCTTCTCCCACTTCATCGAGCACATGTTCTTCAAAGGGACCGCGACGCGGTCCGCCGCCCAGATCTCGCGCGAGATCGACGCCCTCGGCGGCGAAATGAACGCCTTCACCACCCGCGAAACGACGACCTTCTACGTCAAGGTATTGGACGAACAGTTGAAGCCGGGATTGGCCCTCCTGTCCGACCTGTTCCATCACTCCCGGTTTCCGGCACAGGAAATCGAAAAAGAAAAGCGGGTGGTCCTGGAAGAAATGCGCATGGTCCAGGATGAACCGGAGGAATGGGTGCAGGATCTGCACACGCAGCAGATCTTCGGCGCGCATCCCCTGGGCCGGCCGATTCTGGGCAAGCCCGCCACCATCAGGAACCTGGACCGCCGCGACATCCTCGGCTACATCCAACGCTACTACCATCCGCAGGAAACAGTCGTGGCTGTTGCCGGCAACTTCGATCAGAAGCAACTGCTGTCCCTGCTCGACGCCTACTTCGGCCGGTTCGAGCGGCCGGCCGCGTCGAAGCGGAACCGGTGGCCTGCGGAGATTCACGGCGGGCTGCAGGTGCATGAGAAGCAACTCGAGCAGGCGCACCTGTGCCTGGGCTTGAAGGGCATCTCCGTCGAGCACAAGGACCGGTACGCGGCCGCGCTGCTGAACGCCGTGCTGGGCGGCAACGTCAGCTCGCGCCTCTTCCAGGAGATCCGCGAGAAGCGCGGGCTCGCCTATTCTATTTACTCCTGCCTCTCCGCCTACAGTGACGGCGGCATGTGGTCCGTCTATGCCGGAACCCGTCCCTCGGAAGCTCCGACCGTCATCGAGCTGGTGTCGAAGGAACTCACGCGGCTGTGCAGGAAGGGGATTCGGCGCGACGAACTGGCGCGGGCCAAGAATCAGATGAAGGGCAGCATCATGCTGGGGCTGGAAAGCACGTCCAGCCGGATGGGCAAGCTGGCCAAGGACGAGCTGCACCACGGCCGCCGGGTGTCGCTGGATGAAGTCATGGCGGGCATTGACCGCGTGAGCGAGGCCCAGCTGATCGGGTTGAGCCGGGAACTGTTTGACAGGCGCCGTCTCTCCGTTGCGGCGCTTGGGCCTGTGTCGCGCCGATCCCTGTCCTCCGCACTGAATTAAACGCCTGCCCAGTCGTTTCCATAACTCGTTGACAGGACTTGTATTTTTAAAGTTTTTCACAGCGGTAGATCGGCCAAATATTTCCTTGACAAGGTTTGAGAGATTCAGTACGATTGCCCCCTGCTTCGGTATTTTGACGCGCTTATAAGTCAGTTTGTGATTGGTTGTTTTTTATTTTGTAAGGAGGGACAAGTGATGAAGAGAGGCGTCGTTATAGCGGCTGTTTCCTTCTTCTTTGTGGCCGGGTCTGCGCTGGCCGGTTTGGCTGTGGCAGCGGATGCGCCTGCTGCTGATCCAGGGCCTGCCGAGATCGTGGCGGGTCAGGGCAAGATTTACAAGGCCGAGTCGGTCAAGACGCTCAAGGGCCGCGTCTGGTCCCAGTGGGCGGACAACCCCGAGAAGGAGTTGCTCTTCGGGATTCAATACTGGAACACGGCTGAGCCGGCCTCGGGTACGCCGAGCGGGCGGTCCTCCTCTGATATGGATGTGCGGCCTCCGGATCCCCTGTTCGTCTGCTGCGCCTGGGGCTTCGTCGGCGGGACCGACAAGAACAATCCCTATGCCGGCTGGTACCATGCAGCCCAGACCGTCCGCCTGCAAGTGAAGGACAAGGGGCTCATGGACAGGATCATCAAGGCGTCGCAGGATCTCGTGGCCATGGAAGTGACGCTGGATGGCCGGACGATCACCGATTTCAAGTTGTTGAAGAAGGACTAGGTCGGCGTTCCGAACCGATCATTTATTGACGACAATCATTTTCGGTTCTTAAGGAGGGAGCGATTATGAGAGTTCATAAGACAGGCTGGGCGTTTCTCGCAGCCATGGCCCTGGTGGTCGGTGTGACCTCCACCGCGCTGGCCATCGAAGCGTTCCAGGAACGGTTCGAGTGGGGGGACATGAGCAAGCCGACCACGCTGCAGGGCCGGGTGATCGTCTTGGATCCCTACGATGAGGCGGTGTGGATCAACGTGGCCGTGTTCGGCGGCAACGCCGAGAGCGGATATTGGTGGCAGGCTACGCACCCGGGCAAGAATCTGAAGTTCTACGCCGACAAGGGCGCCTGGGATGCGTTGAAGAAGCTCGCCCGTCCCCATGCGGGGCCGGCGGCAGCCAAGGACGTGCCACCTGCGACCCAGGCTGCCCTGATCGAGTTTGTGGCGCAGGAAGTGGAGCAGAACCGCCGGGTAATCACCTCCGTCAAGACGTTGCCTGAAGTTGCCGGCACACCGCAGAAGACGACGAGCATCATGGCGCTGAAAGCCGGGTGCGCAGATGAGACCTCCGCGGCGTGTTACGCAAAGAAGCAGCAACTCGCGACTGCACCGAAGGCTCAGCCTCGCATGCAGTATGATGTGATTCTCCCAGGTGGCAAGCCCGTCGGAGGCTTGACGCCATGGTCTGCAGCGTATAACAGCGGAAAGTAATCCGCACGTTTTGTTGGTTTTTGGGAAGGGGCGGTGCTTCTCTCGAAGCACCGCCCCTTTGCTTTGTTTGATCGCATATACGCTACTACGACAAACCTGCCTGCACGACCGGGCAGGCAGGCGGCGGGCTTGCTGCTCGGTCGGTCAACGTACTGTGTTTAGTACGCCTCCCTCCCTCGCAGCTTCACGCGCCGGTCTCGCGACGCGTCTCTGCGATCTCACGGGAGTTCACCAAGAATCAACTGGATTTATTGTTTGTATCCTCCTCGAGGCGGCGCTGCAGCTCGGCCAGCCGGTTCATGGCCTCGAGCGGCGTCATCGAGAAAAGATCAATCTGCCGGACTTCCTCGATGAGCGGATGGGGAGGGGGAAGCGTTGGATCGGCAGATGTGGGCCTGAGGCCTGATACCTGAGGGCCGAGTTGGGTCTGTTGAGATGACCCCTGTTCCAGTTGTGCCAGGACTTCCCGCGCCCGATTGATGACGGGAGGAGGCAGGCCGGCCAGCCGGGCCACGTGGATGCCGTAGCTCCGGTCGGCGCCGCCCTCCACGATCTTGCGCAGAAACAGCACGTCTTCATTCTGTTCCTTCACCGCCACCGTATAATTCTTCACGCCTTCGTGCCGGTTCGCCAATTCCGTCATTTCGTGATAGTGCGTGGCGAACATCGTCCGCGCGCCGACGTGGCCACGGTCCTGGATGTATTCCGCCACGGCCCAGGCGATGCTCAGGCCGTCGTAGGTGCTGGTGCCGCGTCCGATCTCGTCCAACAGGATGAGGCTGCGTCCGGTTGCGCTGTTCAGGATCTGGGAGGTCTCGGTCATTTCCACCATGAACGTGCTCTGGCCCGCGGCGAGATTGTCGGAGGCGCCGACGCGGGTGAAGATCCTGGCCTCGCTCGCCGAAACGGCCGCGCTCAACGGCTATGTGCAGCCCGACATAGACGAGGGCGGGGAAATTCGAATTTCCGATGGCCGCCATCCCGTCGTGGAACGGCTGGATCTGCCGCAGGGTTTCGTCCCCAACGACACGCGGCTCGACCTGGAAGCCAGCCGGCTGCTGGTCCTCACCGGACCCAACATGGCCGGCAAGAGCACGTACCTGAGGCAGGTGGCGCTGATCGTGCTGATGGCCCAGATGGGCAGCTTCGTGCCGGCCCGTTCCGCCCGCATCGGCCTCGTGGACCGGACGTCGAGCGCGGCAATGGCGGTTCCCATCGTCTGGATGCGGGCGGTCTCTCGCGCGAGTTGCACCCTGATGCGCTCAAAAAGTTCCTGCTCCAGGGCCTTCTGCTTCAGGTCGGCGCCGGTGACCTTGTCTTCCAGTTCCTTCAGTTCCGGTGTGATGAACCGCTCGGCGTTGGCGAGCGTCTGCTTGCGGGTGTAGTCGGATGGAACCCTGGCCAGATTGGTTTTCGTAATCTCGATGCAGTAGCCGAAGACCTGGTTGAACCGGATCTTCAGGGATTCGATGCCGGTCCGTTCACGCTCCCGCGCCTCCATCCGGGCGATCCAGTGCTTGCCGTCGCGTCCGATCGTCCGCAGCTCGTCGAGCGCGGCGTCGTGGCCTTCGCGGATGATGCCGCCGTCCCTGATTGACACGGGCGCGTCCGGCAGGATCGTCTTCTCGATCAGGTCGTGGACGTCGGCCAGGTTGTCCCAGCTTGCGGCCATCTCGCGCAGCAGCGCCGCATGGCAGGAGGCCACCCGCGCGCGGAGTTCCGGCAGGACCGCCACCGACTGTTTGAGCGCCAGCAAATCGCGCGGCGACGCCGCCCCCAGCGACACGCGGCTGCTCAGCCGCAGGATATCCTGCACGGACCGCAGCGCGGCCCGGATCGCCACGCGGGTTTCGAGGGCCTGCAGCAGCTCGCCGACGGCCTCGAGCCGGGCCCGGATCGGATCCGTCCGAAGCAGGGGGCGGACGATCCAATCTTTCAGCAGCCGGCTTCCCATTGCCGTGACGGTGCGATCCAGGACCGCCAGCAGGGTCGCGTCCTGCCGGTCTTCAACCAGCGACCGGACGAGTTCGAGATTTCTGATCGTCGCGCCGTCGAGGTGCATGTCCTCGCCGGAGCGGCGGATACGGAGTCCGCGCAGATGCGCCAGGCTGGCCGTCGGCCTGGTGTCGCGCAGGTACCGCACCAGCGCGCCGGCGGCCTGAATGCCGAGCGTCAGGCCCTTGCAGCCGAATCCCTCCAGCGAGGCGACGTGAAACTGTTCCAGCAGCATCCGCTCCGCGTCGCGCAGGTCGAATGAGGACTGATCCCTGGCGCAGAGCCTCGCGCCGCCAGGCCCGTGGC
>MHEU01000049.1:17124-17312 GCA_001805245.1 Nitrospirae bacterium RIFCSPLOWO2_02_FULL_62_14
GCGCGCCGCCCGCGCGGCAGCAGGCTGCGCGGATCGGCTCGGCCAGCGAAGAGGGATGGATCATTTCCTTGGGCTCCAGCCGCGCCAGCTCGTCCTGCAGATCGTGCGCCGCCTGTTCTCCCGCAAACTCCGTCACCCAGAATTCGCCGGTGGAGAGATCGAGGGCGGCTAATCCGACAGCGGGCCTG
>MHEU01000049.1:17347-20272 GCA_001805245.1 Nitrospirae bacterium RIFCSPLOWO2_02_FULL_62_14
AAAGTTGGATTCAGCCGGGCGAAGCAGTTCGGCATCCGTGAGGGTGCCGGGCGTATAGAGCCGGACGACTTCGCGGCGCACCAGGCCCTTGGCCAGTTTCGGGTCCTCCACCTGGTCGCAGAGGGCAACGGTCCGGCCGGCCTTCAGCAGCTTGGCGATGTAGCCGGTGGCGGCGTGGTAGGGGACGCCGCAGAGGGGCACGCGTGTGGCGCTGGATTTGTCGCGCGAGGTGAGGGCGATCGAGAGCAGCCGCGAGGCCTCTTCCGCATCCTCGTAGAACATTTCATAGAAATCGCCCACTCGGAAAAACACAATCGCGCCCTCATAGGCGCGTTTGATCTCCCGGTACTGTCGCATCAAGGGAGTCAGATCAGAGTCGTTCATGTCAATGAACCATATAAGTCAAGCTGGCGTCGCACAAAACATTCGAGCAGCGGAGACTGTCTCATCAGGGGCGTGAGATCGGCGTCACTCATGCCGGGGCCCGTCATCTCCGGCGGAAGGAGGGGCTTGATCGGATTCCAGGCCGCGTTCCGCCTCCCGCAGCTGCTCCAGTTCAGCCTCGGCTTCCTGGAGCTGCTTGGTCTTGCGCCGCAGTTCGATCCGGCCCCGGATCCAGGGGGGAAACAGCAGGATGGACGCAACCAGCAGGCCGATCACGAATCCGCTGAGGATCGGCACGTAGACCCTGGTCTCCGCCGACTTCAACCCGAAGAAGTACCGGAGCGTGACTTCCTGGTCCTGGTTCTGGAGAAAAAAACTCAACGCGAGGGCGAGCAGGATGAAGACCAGGATCAGGCGAATCATCGGCCGGTCCGTTTCTTCGGGCGTTTTCCCGGCGCCGCGCTCATCTTCAGGAATCGTGCGCGAAGTATCCGGTACGTCGCCCGCAGATGCTCGGGCATCACGCGGGCCTCGGCACATAATGGCATGAAGTTCGTGTTCTCATCCCAATTTGGAACACTGTGGTGGATCATGAGCGTGCTCGCTTTCTCGATCCTCCACGAACGGGCTTCGCGCTCATCCGCTGGAAGCGTGCATGAAGTTTCTTCCATGTCGCCTGCAGATGCTCGGGCATCACGCGGGTCTCGGCAAAGAGCGGCATGAAGTTCGTATCGCCGTTCCAGCGCGGCACGATGTGGAGATGCACGTGGGCCTCGATGCCGGCGCCGGCGACGCGACCCAGATTGATGCCGACGTTGAACCCCTCCGGCTTCATCTCGGCCCGCAGGACTTTGAGCGAAAGATTCATGAGCGCCATCAGGTCGAGCGAGACCTCCTCGGGAAGCTGCTCCAGATTTTTGACGTGCGCGTACGGCGCCACCAGCAGGTGGCCGCTGTTGTAAGGGAAGAGGTTCATCATGACGAGGCCGTGGCGACCCCGGTGCAAGAGGAGGTTGTGTTCATCGCGCCGTTCTTTCGGCTTGATGCAGAAGATGCACCTGGCGGGCTTGCGCGCGTTCTTGACGTAGGCCATGCGCCAGGGCGCCCAGAGGACTTTCATGACGACGGTCTCCGCTGTCCGGCCGTCCGGCCTGAGAGTCGTTGCATCCGTACACGCGCCAGCAGGCGGCGTGCCCGGGCTCCTCTCGGGACGAAGTCAATCTCACGGACGTCGGGGCTGCGATGCCGGAGATGGATCTCCAGGCGGTCGGCCGGCAGTTCGTCGCCGGCCTTGTCCGCCCATTCGATCGCCGTCACGGTTCGCCCGTCGTCATAGTCCGACAGTCCGATGTGCGGCAGCTCCGCGCTGGATTCAAGCCGGTACAGGTCCGCGTGGGCGAGCCGCACGCGGCCGTGGTACTCGTGGATCAGCACGAACGTCGGGCTGCTGACGGACCGGGGAGACGCGCCGGCTCCCGCGGCCATGCCGCGCACCAGCGCCGTTTTCCCTGATCCCAGTTCGCCGTAGAGCGCCACGACTTCGCCTCCCTGCAGGGATCGGCCGATGCGGCGGCCGAGACGATCGGTGTCCGCAACGGACTTCGACAGACAGTGCCACGTGCCGCCAGCCGGAGTGCTCCGCTCCGCTCGCGGCCTGCGCTGAGCCCGAGGCCTAACAGAGCGTTGAAAGGCCATCGAGGTATCCTTGGTTCACAAAGTTCCAGGAGATTGTAGATAGAGCCAGGGTATTCCGCAGGATGGTCAAAAAGGCCGTCCAGCAAGGCCGCAGCGAGCGAGAAGGCGAAGCGTACTCCTTCCCGTACGTTGAGCCTTTGAGCGACGCGAGAACGTAGCTGGCGGTCTTTTTCAACATCCTGCTAAGCGCCATGGATGGTCTCGGTCAAGGCGGAGGGGATCTGCTCGATCACGTCGCCGGCTATCAGACCTGCCATGCCCCGTTCGGCGGCCGCAAGGTCTCCGGCCAACCCGTGCAGGTAGGTGCCGGCACGGGCTGCGTCCCACGGGGCCAATCCCTGTGCCAGCAACCCGACGATCATGCCGGTCAGCACGTCGCCGGTTCCGGCGGTCGCCATCCCGGGATTGCCGGTCGGGCAGACGGCCGCGCGTCCGTCGGGGTGCGCGACGACGGTGCGGGCTCCCTTCAGGACGAGCATGACGTTCCGCGCCTGCGCGAACGCCACGGCAGCGCCGATGCGATCCTCGTTGATGGAACGGGCCGACGCGCCGTCCACCAGCCGGGCCATTTCTCCCGGATGCGGCGTGAGGATCGGCGGAATTTTGCAGGCATCCAGCAACGACGTCCGCCCGACGAGGGCGTTGAGCGCGTCGGCATCCAGCACGGAGGGTTTTTCCAATCTGGGCAGGAGCGCGTGAATCAGCTCGACGGTTTCCGGATGGGTGGTGAGGCCCGGCCCGACCGCCACCGCGGTCCGCGCGTTGATGAATGACAGGATGTCTTCGAGGCCGGCCAGCGCGAGCGTCCGCGCTTTCGTTTCCGGCATGGGCACGGTCATCGCTTCC
>MHEU01000049.1:20306-22695 GCA_001805245.1 Nitrospirae bacterium RIFCSPLOWO2_02_FULL_62_14
CCGGCGTGGCGACCGTGACGAGGCCTGCGCCGACCCGCAAGGCGGCTTTGGCCGCCATGGCCGCGGCGCCGGTCTTGCCGACCGAGCCTGCGATGATGCCGGCATGGCCGTAGGTTCCCTTGTGCGAAGACAGCCGGCGATCGGGAATCAGCAGGCGGACTGTTTCCCCGGTGATGAGCGAGACGCGGCTGGCGATGGTCTCGACGAAGGCCGGAGGAATGCCGATGTCCACGACGTGCACCGTGCCGGCATGATCGAGGCCGGCGCCAGAATAGAGGCCGAGTTTCGGAAGCCCGAACGTGACGGTCATGTCGGCCCGGACGGCCGCGGCCATGACCGCGCCGGTGTCGGCATGGATGCCGGAGGGGAGATCCACCGCCACCACGGGGGCCGATGCGTCGTTGATCGCGTTGATGGCGGCACGATAGGGAGCCGAGACGGAAGCCGAGAGGCCGGTTCCCAGGAGCGCATCCACGATCAGATCGCTCTGAGCCAGGGCGGTGCGGATCGTGTCAGCCGACGGAGAAACCGACACCGCTTTCGCGCCGGCGGCGGAGAGACATTTCCGATACATCGTTTTGGCGTCGCCCGACAGATCGCCGGGCTGCGCCAGCAGCAGGACCCGCACGTTGGCGCGCTGCTTCCGGAGCAACCGCGCCACGACGAACCCGTCTCCTCCGTTGTTGCCCTTGCCGCAGAGGACTGTCACGGTTTTTCCGGCCAGGGAGCCGGCGGCCCGTTCCATCGACGCAACCACCCCGCTCCCTGCCCGTTCCATCAGCATGGCGCCGGGCACCTTCGCTTCCGCGATGGTCCGGCGGTCCAGCTCCTTCATTTGGGCGGCGGTGACGATCTTCATGGGAGACAAGAGCTTATAGCAAATAGCGTATGGCAAATAACCGATGGTTCCGGCCATAAGCTATAAGCCATTAGCCATCAGCTCTCTTTTGTTAAGACCACTTCGGCGACGGCGTAATCGGTGTCATGCGACAGGCTGACGTGAATCATGGTGATGCCGGCGCGGTTCATCAGCGTTTTGACGCGGCCCGAAACAGTCGCGCGCGGCCGCCCGGCGCGGTCGTTGAGCACCTGGATGTCGTGCCAGCTGATGCCATTCGTCCATCCGGTACCCAGCGCCTTCAACACGGCTTCTTTCGCCGCGAAACGCCCGGCGAAGGAGGCGTAGGGCTCCGGCCGTGCCAGGCAGTAACGGCGCTCGGCCTCCGTGTAGAGCCGGTCGAGAAACCGCGTCTGCCACCGCTCCGCGATGGCGCGGATGCGGTCGATTTTGACGAGGTCCAGACCGATGCCGACGATCATCGCGTTGCTCCGCTCCGCTCGCTTCGCGCAGGCAAGTGGTTAGAGGTGAGGGGCAAGGGGGATCGCAGTCGCCTCATACCGCTAGCCTCGCGCCCCGTGCCCCGTGCCTGCTGATCGCGAGATCAGTTGCTTCATCTCGCGCACCGCCTGGTCCAATCCGACCAGCAGGGCGCGCGCGACGATGCTGTGGCCGATGTTGTATTCCACGATTTCAGAAATCGCCGTCAGCTTTTGAACGTTCCTATAATTCAACCCGTGCCCGGCGTTGACGCCGAGCTTCAGTCTGGCCGCCAGTTGCGCGGCTTTCACGATGGCCCGGAATTCCGTTTCAATTTCCTGCTCGGATTGTGCGTTGGCGTAACGGCCGGTGTGAATCTCGATGTAGTCGGCTCCGATTGCCTTGGACGCCTTGATCTGGCCGGCATCTGGTTCGATGAAGAGGCTGACCGGAATGCCTCCGTCCTGCAGCGCGTCCACAACCCGCTCGAGCCGACGCTTGTGCCCGGCGACGTCCAGTCCCCCTTCGGTCGTCAATTCCTGCCGCCGTTCCGGCACCAGCGTGACATAGTGCGGTTTGACGGCCAGCGCGATTTTCACCATCGCATCGTCGGCGGCCATTTCCAGGTCCAGCCCGGTCTTGACGGTCTGGCACAACAGCGCGAGGTCGCGGTCCTGGATGTGGCGGCGGTCCTCCCGCAGATGGACGACGATGCCGTCCGCTCCGGCCAGCTCGGCCAGCATGGCGGCGGCCACGGGGTCCGGCTCGCTGCCACCCCGGGCCTGCCTGAGTGTGGCGACATGGTCAACGTTGACGCCGAGACGAGGCATGAGAACGTGAACTCCTGAAAAGCGGATGAGGCGGAAACCGGAAATGGAATCGAGCGCGCAATCGTGTACGATCGGTTAGAGCATTATTGCAAAAACCTTCCTGGCAGGCAAGGACTCTACGCTGGCTGAAGCCTAGCCCGCATTATTCATGAGGGTTCGTGTCGAAACCGCTGAGACGCCTGGCGAGACGGGCGCGTGGAGCCTGGGGACTGACACCCTTCCCCGCGTCTGCGCGTGGTGT
>MHEU01000050.1:0-9682 GCA_001805245.1 Nitrospirae bacterium RIFCSPLOWO2_02_FULL_62_14
GTCTGGTTTCCTTCGACTGCGCGCATCGAGGGAGCACATTCTGATCGTGCGGCCTCTGCGAGCAAGGAAGGGAACCAGACCGCTCGCTCATCTTTCCACCCCGCGCGTTGCGCGAGCACGGAAGGAAGCTCGAGCCGCCACGTTGGTTATCTCTACCCTGGCAGCCGGTGCATGGGGCGACTGCGTTCAGACGGCTTGTTTCACTCGCTTTTCGTCTTGGATGACGACGGTAGGATTCTGGCCAGGGGCTGGAATCGGCAAACCTTTCTCTTTGAGAAGCGATAGATGTTCTTCCATTCCCCACCTCGCCTGGTAGAGGCAATCTTCGATAGAATGGCCCACACCTGTGAACCCTTGGAGATCGGGCGAGTAAAACCCAAAAAAGGTGGGATCATTTGTGGCTTCAATCACGAGCGAATATTTGAGGTTGATCACGTTACTCCTCCCGATGCTTGAGCCCGGCCGCCTTTAGAATGGCGTGACAGGTTCCCGTCGGCACTTCCTTTGTACCATGATAATCAACTCGGACCAATCGCTCTATTCCCGGCTTGCCATAATAGCGAATGGAGCCTTTTTCTTTAATGAGCGTGAACCCGTTCTGCTCCAATAACCGCACCAGCTCAGAAAATTTCACGCAGACCCTTGCAGATGATCACATTCTTTCGTCGGCGTACGGTCAGAAGATTTTCTCCATCGCATAGTTCTTTCTTTTAGCTCTCGATGAGTCAGGACTCGCCCTTTGGCTACATCCCGCAGGCCTTTCTCAACCTGCTGTTTAAATGACATCTTTTTCATGATGGTGCCTGTCTAACACATCCGACGTGCGCCTAGTATAGCCCGTTTTGGTTTGAGCACAAAACCTTTTATCCCAGCGGCAAACGTGGGCAATCGCTGATGGAACTGATTGTCTCTCACTGCTCCGACACGGTCAAGCGGTCTACCGGCACTGATAGGTACCAACAGGTCTCATGACGCACTGCCTACCACTTCCATCTCACTAAAGGGTGGCCAAGGCTGGAGGCGGACTTCGCTGGAGGAGCGGTCAAAGAAGCAAGCCCCTCGACCCATTCGGCAAGCTCAGGGCAAGCAGGCTCTGGGCAAGCCCTTCGACGGGCTCAGGGCAGGCAATGGTTCGAGGGCAATCACTACCGGAGTAACCCACTGAACGTGGCGAAGCGTTAAAGGCGACGGGCTTGTGAAGCGGCCCGTCGCCTTTCTATTTTATTTTTGGCTCGGGCTGCCGTGCCGGGGTGGCATGCCCTGGAGCGGAATTCGCCGGAGGAACGGGGCGCCCATCGAGACTTTGCCGGGAAGGAAAGCGGAAACTGACTGAGTCCGCGAAGGAATTTCCGAAGGATTTCCACCCGGCAAAGTCCGAAAGGGCCGTTCCGGGAGGCGTTGAAGCGGAAGGGCATGCCACCCCGCCGCCTTTTTATTCAGAGTGTCCATGCCGATGCCGGAGCAGTTCGCCCTTCGTCAGCCGCGATCCTTGTAGTTCGGCATTGCCGCCCCTGCAGATTTCGGACGGATGACTCTGGCGTGGTGGTCTTTCTTCTGGCAGGTGCCGTCCTCGACGGTATAGACATTGCTCAATTTTTCTTTAATGTGCTTCTCGACCTGCTCGCAGAGTTCCTGGGAGGTGACATCGAGACAGCGAAGACAGCAGGGCCGCGGGTCTTCCCTGAACGCCCGCTCAATGGTCGCGATGATGTCTTGAACACTTTTCATGGGTCGTGTTTAAGCATAGCAGATTTATCGGGTGGAAAAGCAGGCATAAACCTTGGGGGAAGAACAGACGCCAGGAACCTTTCCAGCCCCCCCGGCGGCTCTTTACTTCGCTTGTTCAGCGCCCAGCAGGAGCCTGCCGACGAACAGCATCAATCCCCCGCCTGCCACGCACATCAGGAGCTTCCAGACGCTGAATTCGGCGTCCTGTCCCTCGACACGGTGAATCTCCGGCTCGCCCATGAGATATGTCATCCGGATCGGACCCTGCTCCCGTAACCGGTCCCACATCTCCTAGTCCACCTCGACCGTGTCGGTGATGTCTATTCCACGCGACAGCGCAAAGCGGAAGGTGACGGTGTACATGGTTCGCCTTGACCGACCCGTGCTCTTGGTGCCGACCGTTTTCTCCAGCACGGTGCCCTCCACGCTGCGCCCCTCCTGCTCCAGGCTCCGGTCATGCGCCAGGCCGGTGACCGTGTGATAGGCGCCTCCGGCGAAGAACAACAGGCCCGACACCAGAAACAGCCAGCCGAGCGAACTGGCCGGCAGGTCGGCCACCCAGCGACGGATCGAGAATGGCTTGTCCGTGGACATCCTTATACCCAAGGATGGACTTCATTGAAGGAGCGGTCAAGGAGCCTTCTTGGTCCGAGTGAGGGACAAGGCTTCGAGCGCCTTGTCACTCACTAACTCTCTCTTCGCGAGTGCGGCTTGGTCTACTCCGACTGCGCGCGTCCAACTCCACACCAACCGCGTAGCGGTAAAGGGAAAAGGCAGGAGGGCGCCTTTTCCCGTATTCCCTAAAAAGTAGGGTGGCGAGGTCGAGCGGACTTTGCCGGAGAAGCGGGGCACCCACCGAGGCTTTAGCAGGAAGGAAAGCTGGAACTGACCAAGGCACCGCGGTTGACGACCGCGGCCGCGGGAATTCCAGAAGGGTTCCGCATGCTAAAGCCCGGAAGGGTCGCTTCAAGAGGCAGTACGCGAGGGCCTCGATGCCCTACTTAGGAACTATGCAAGCATGGAAGGAACCCAAGCCGCCAGCTCGCTCCTACCAATCCGCTCCCAGGCGGTCGATCACCACCTGGTGCACCACGGCATGCGGTCCCAGCGCCGCCAGGTAGACGGCGGTCTCGGCCACGTCGAACGGATCGATCTTCTCGCTGCGGAGAATCTCCTCCGGCGAGGCATCCACGAGCTCATCCGCCACGCCGCCCGGACAGATGGCGGTGACTTTGATGTGGTGCGGGCGGCCTTCATCGGCCAACGCTTTCGTCAGGGCCATGATGCCATGCTTGGACACACTGTACGTCCCCGTCCCGGCCCAGGCCTGCACCCCCGCCACGCTCGACATGTTGATGATGATCCCCCCGCCCTGCTTCTTCATCTGGTTGAACCCGGCCCGGCAGCAGTAAAATGTCCCGTACAGATTGGTCTGCATCACCTCGTCGAAGGCCTTGGTCGTCGTTTCCGCAAGACGCTTGCCTCCGAAGATGCCCGCATTGTTCACCAGGATATCCAGCCGCCCGTACCGCTTGACCGTGTCCTTGATCAGGCGGTCCACCTGGCGTTCATCGGCCACGTCGGTCTGGATGGCCCAGGCCTCGCCGCCCTTCTTGTTAATCTGCTCAACCGTCTGCTCGCAGAGTTTGAAGCGGCGCGCCGTGACGACGACCCTGGCCTCTTCCTCCGCAAACCGCAGCGCAATCGCCTTGCCGATCCCGCTGCTGCTGCCGGTGACGACCGCCACTTTATTGTGCAATCGGTGCATGTGTCGCTCCAATTGGACGCGATCGGGCAGATTGTCTACCACTGCCCCGGCGCGGTCAAGGCGCTCTGTGGCCGGAGGCGGATTGTGAGGAGGAGCGGTCAAAGAAGCAGGCCCCTCGATCGCTCGACCCAGAGGCTCTCGACGGGCAGGCTCTGGGCAAGCCCTTCGACGCACTCAGGGCAAGCAATGTTTCGAGGGCAATAGTTACCGGAGCAGCCCACTGAACGTGGCGACGCGTTAAAGGCGACGAGTTTACAGGCGACTCGTCGCCTTTCTATTTTTATAAGCGGCTGGAAGGGATGAGCTCAGAGGCGCTCGGCATGGCGGGAGCGTGATGCCGGGAGCCGTGAAACGCCGCGAGCGGTTCCGTTAATCCGTTGAGCGAGCGGCCAACAGTATGGCGTGAATGGCGAAGAGAGGTCAACGCATCATGCCGACGCCGGATGAGTTCGCCCTTCGTCAGCCGCTCTGCGGGAGCGCGGACGCGAGGCCTTGCCACCCTGCTTCATCCTGACGCCTGAGCAGTTCGCCCTTCGTCAGCCGCCGTCCTTTATCCGGGAGGCCAGTGCATCGGACGGCCGCCCAGGATATGCAGATGCAGGTGGAACACCGTCTGCCCGCCGTTTCTCCCGGTATTGATGACGAACCGGTAGCCGCCCTCGGCAATGCCCTTCAGCTTTGCCACCTTGCTGCCGGTCAGCATCAGATGTCCCAGCAGGCCGGCGTCGACCTCGTTCATTTCAGTGAGGGAGGCAACGTGCCGCTTGGGAATGACCAGCACGTGGGTCGGGGCCTGGGGATTCACGTCGTCGAAGGCGACGGTCTTGTCGTCCTCGTGGACGATCTTGGAGGGAATCTTCTTTTCGGCGATCTTACAGAAAATGCAGTCGCTCATTTTTTTTTGCCTTTTTTAGGCGCGATGGTCTTTGCCTCAGCCTTTCCGTTCGACTTCGCTTTTGCGTTCGTATCGATCGTAGCCAGGGCCTTGACCTTCAGGCCGGACGTGCCGAACCGGTTCGCCAGTTCCTTGTAGACTTCCTCCGGCTTGATGCCGCTGAAGCCGAGCGCGACAAGCGTGTGGAACAAGAGATCGGCGGTCTCGTAGATGATCTCCTCTTTCTTCCCGCCCTTCGCCGCCAGCGCGACCTCGCCCGCCTCCTCCACGACCTTCTTCAGCACCTTGTCCACGCCGCCCTGCAACAGCTTGGAGATGTAGGACTCCGCCGAGGGATGGGCCTTACGATCCTCGATCGTCTGGTAGAGCTTGTCGAGGATGCCGCCGCCGAAGCCGTCCGCGGTCTTGACGCCGCTCACCGAGCCGTCTTCCTGGAGCCGCATGAAGAAGCAGGTCTTCTCGTTGGTGTGGCAGGTCGGGCCGAGCGGCTCGGCCTTGACCAGGATGGTGTCGCCGTCGCAATCCACAAAGATGTCCTTCAGGATCAGCTTGTTGCCGGAGGTCTCGCCCTTTTCCCAGATCCGGTTGCGCCAGCGGCTCCAGAAGTGGACGGACTTCTTCTCCAGCGTCAGCTGGATGGATTCCCGGTTCATGTAGGCGAGCATGAGCAGACTGCCGTCCCGCCAGTCCTGAATGACCGCCGGAATCAGGCCCTGGCTGTCGAATTTCAAGTGAGTGAGGTCCATCATATTGATTCAGGCGAGTGGCAAGAGGCTAGGGGCTAGTGGATCGCGGTCCGCCCCCTCGCCTTTCGCCCCTTGCCTCTAGCCCTCTGCAAGCCTTACCGCAATCCCTTTTTGCCTCAGATATGCTTTCGCTTCGGGAATCGTGTGTGTCCGGTAGTGAAAGATGGACGCCGCCAGCACCGCGTCCGCCTTGCCCTTTACAAAACCGTCGTAGAGATGCTCCAGCGTCCCCACGCCGCCGGAGGCAATGACCGGGATGGACACGGCATTGGACACGGCGGCGGTCAGCTCCAAATCGTAGCCATTCAACCGGCCGTCCTGGTCCATGCTGGTGAGCAGAATCTCCCCCGCGCCGTAGCCTTCCATCTTTTTTGCCCATTCGACTGCGTCAATGCCGGTCGGCTTGCGGCCGCCGTGCGTGAAGACTTCCCAGCTGTGGGCAGACCCACAGCTTTCTTCAGTTTCATCTAACCGACGCTTCGCGCCGGGGGCCCGCCGCACGCATCTTTTTGCGTCGATCGCCACCACGATGCACTGGGTGCCGAACCGCCCGGCCGCTTCCTTCACGAATTCGGGCCGCTCGACCGCCGCGGTGTTGATACTGACTTTGTCCGATCCGGCTGTCAATAAGTTACGGATGTCCTCGAGCGTGCGGACGCCGCCGCCGACCGTGAGCGGCATGAAGACCTGCTCGGCCGTTTTGGCGACCACGTCGAGGATGGTTTTGCGGTTTTCGTGGGAAGCGGTGATGTCGAGGAAGCAGAGCTCGTCGGCGCCGTCTTTATCGTAGGCCTTGGCGATTTCGACCGGATCGCCCGCATCGCGCAGGTTGACGAAGGACACGCCCTTGACGACGCGCCCGTCCTTCACATCCAGGCAGGGGATAATTCTCTTCGTGAGCATGCGCCGCTCCCGCGGCAGGTTGAGGTTTAGGCTAAGGTTAAGGGTTACAGACTGAAGAACGATCCGCCGGCAAGAAACTCCGCTCTCTAAACCCCACCCTCAGCCTCAACCTTAGCCTTCGGCTTGTGCGGCGGCGATCGCCTGCTTCAGGTCTATTTTGCCTTCATAGAGCGCCTTGCCCAGGATGACGCCTTCGACCTTCGGGCCCAGCGCCTTGATGGCTTTGATATCCTCGAGGTTGGACACTCCGCCGGAGGCGATGACCGGCACCGGCGATGCTTCCACAATGATCTGCAGCGACAGCATGTTCGGCCCCGCCATCATGCCGTCCTTCGCAATGTCGGTGTACATGACGGCGGCCAGCGCCAGGCCGGACAGCGACGCGATGGCGTCACGGGCCGTGACACTCGTGACCGTCTTCCACCCGTCGGTCGCCACGAGGCCGTTCTTGGCGTCAATGGACACCACGACGCGCTCCGGGAAGACCTCGAGAATCTCCTCCACCACATTGCGGTGCCGCAGCGCGGTCGTGCCCATCACCACCCGCTTCGCGCCGGCGCCCAGATACATCCGCACCGTGTCGAGCGAGCGGATGCCGCCGCCGACCTGGACCGGGATGGAGACGGCGTTGACGATCCCCTCGACCTGCGCGAGATTTTTCGGCTCGCCCTCGAAGGCCCCGTTCAGATCCACGACATGCAGGAGCTGCGCGCCCTGGTCCTGCCACTGCCGCGCCATGGCCGCCGGGTCGTCCGAATAGACCGTGGCCTGGTGCATGTTCCCCTGCATGAGACGCACGCACTGGCCGTCCTTGAGATCAATCGCCGGAATAATCAGCATAAGGTTTTGCGGATGTTGAAAAAGGCCTCCAGCGGCGTTCTCGCTAGCTGCGGCCGCGCCACGGGAAAAGCACGCGCCTTGGCGCGTGCGGGGTGGGCGGGGTGGGCGGGTGAAAAAGCGACCTTTTTGAACATCCTATTAAACTATTTATTCGAAGCAAACTGATTTTTCTTTTGCTACCGCTTCGCCTTTGCGCCGAACGGAAACTGCTCGGCCAGATGCGTCGTGCCGTACTCCACCAACTCGTCCGCCGTCTGGAACATGAAGCCCCGTTCGATGGATCCCTTGGCGTCCTCGGTGAGCGGCTTCTGCTTCTCGTAATAGTTGCCGACCCACAGGGTCGTGCCGTCGGCTGCAACCAGCTTGACTTCGAAGCCGACCGCCGCCGTCTCGCCGCCCAGCTTGCTGCCCTTCCGCTCCTGGTAGACCAGCACGCGCCCGACGATCGCCGCATCCAGGGTCATCTTGGTCGCCACACTGGCTGCGCGCTGCTCCGGCGTCATGTCGCCGCCCGCCCCCGCCAGCGTCATGAGCGCGGCCGCGGCGTCGTCCGGCGAAAACACCTTCAGCCCTTCCCAGTTTTTCAGCTTGCCGTGGAAGGATCGCGTCACCCGCTCGGCCGCGGCGGGCGTGACCGCGGCAGCCTGCACGGCATGCCGCTCCCCGGCCGGCGGCACCGACACGGACATGTCCGACCGCCGGATGCCCTGGGGCGGCTCGATCTCGTCATAGGGGCGGTGCTCCGTCACCTGCGGCGTCTTCAGCGCGTCGAACGGCAGCACGACCAACGTCTTGACGTGGTATTGATCGATCTTCGACGAGACCTCCGACTTGACCTTGGGTGAGAAGGCGCAGGCGCTCAGCAGCGCCAACGCCGCGAGCACGTAAAGCGCCTGCACTCCGAAGCGAGCTCCGTCGCCCAGGAGCGCGAAACGTGAAGCGTTCGCAATGTTTTGTCTCATTGATTTTTACCCCTTACACCTAACGCCCCACGGCTGCTAGGACCACTCTCCAAAGTTTTTGACGATGCGCAGGCCGGTCGCCTGGCTCTTCTCCGGATGAAATTGACAGGCGAAAATGTTGTCCCGCCACACGCTCGAGGCGAACGGCAGGCCGTAGTCCGTCGTCGTCGCCACGACCGACTGGTCCTGCGGCTCCACATAATACGAATGCACGAAATAGACGTGCTCGCCCGAGGCAATCCCCCGCAGCGGCGGCGCTTCGCGCGTCACGGTCACCCCGTTCCAGCCCATGTGCGGCACCTTCAGGCGAGGGACAGGCTCCGGTTCTGCCGGTGCCTGTCCCTCTCTGAGACCAGGGACAGGCACCCTGTCGGGAGCCAGTCCCCACGGAAACTTCTTCACGCGGCCCGGCAGCACGCCCAACCCCTTGTGGAGTCCGAACTCCTCGCTCTCCGTGAACAACAACTGCAGGCCCAGGCAGATCCCGAGGAACGGCTTGCCCGAGGCGATGGTCTTCCAGATCGGCTCGACCAGGCCGTATTGTTCCAGATTTGCCATGCAATCGGCAAATGCGCCGACGCCCGGCAGGACGACGTGGCTGGCATCGGCGATGGCGCGGGGATCGCGCGTGACGACGGCCCGGTGCCCGACCGTCTCGAAGGCCTTCTGCACGCTCCGCAGATTCCCCATGCCGTAGTCGATGATCGCGATCATGCCCACCGTGAGACGTTAGGCGTGAAACGTCAGAGGCTTCCTTTTGTCGACAGCACGCCCTTGACCCTCCCGTCGAGCGAGGTCGCCTGATCCAGCGCCCTCGCGAACGCCTTGAACGTCGCCTCGATGATGTGGTGCGGATTGCGCCCGTACAGCACGTTCACGTGCAGGTTGAACGCCCCGCGCGCCACGAAGGCTTCGAAAAAGTCCTGGAACAGGTAGAGGTCGAAATCCTTGATGCGCCGGTTCGGCAACTGGGCATTGTAGACGAGGTACGGCCGGCCGCTGAGGTCCACCGTGACCTGCGCCAGTGTTTCGTCCAGCGGCACCGAGGCGAAGCCGAACCGCCGGATGCCCTTCTTGTCGCCCAGCGCCTGCTTGAGCGCGTCGCCCAGCACGATGCCGACGTCCTCGACCGTGTGGTGGTCGTCGATGTGCGTATCGCCCTTGGCCTGGACGGTCAGGTCGAAGAACCCGTGCCGGCCCAGCAGGTCCAGCATGTGGTCCAGGAACGGGATGGGCGTCTTGATCTTGGTCCGGCCGGCGCCGTCCAGCGCCCACTCGACGCGGATGTTCGTCTCCTTTGTCGCCCGCTTGATGACCGCACGCCTCGCGGAGTCGGCGATGCGGGCGCGGCGTGCCGGCGTCCGGCGTGTCTTTTTCATGAGAACCTGCTCTCCAGCGATTTGGCGTGGGCGTCCAGCCCCTCCATGTTCGCAATGCGGATCAGGTGATCCTTGACCCGCATCAGCTCGTCCTTGCTGTAGGAAATGAGATTGCTCTTCTTCACGTAATCGTCCACGGACAGCGGCGAAAAGAACCGCGCCGTCCCGCCTGTCGGCAGCACGTGGTTGGGCCCGGCCACGTAGTCGGCCACGGCCGGCGGCGTGTAGCGCCCGAGGAAGATCGCGCCCGCGTGCCGGATTTTTTCCAGGTAATCGAACGGCCGCTCCGCCGTCAGCGTCAGATGCTCGGGCGCGATCTCGTTGGCGACCGCGACCGCCTCCTCCATGTTCGGCACGACCAGCACCGCCGCGTGGCGCGCCAGCGACTTGGAGACGATCTGCCCGCGCTTGAGCCGCTTCGCCTGCTCGTGGAGCTGCCTCACGACGTCGCGCGCGAGCCG
>MHEU01000050.1:9691-10865 GCA_001805245.1 Nitrospirae bacterium RIFCSPLOWO2_02_FULL_62_14
ACGACGAGCAGTTCGCTGGGCCCGGCCACCATGTCCAGCGCCACCGTGCCGTAGAGCAGCCGCTTGGCCGTCGCGACAAAGATGTTGCCGGGACCGACGATGGCATCCACCCGCGCGATCGTCTTCGTGCCGTAGGCCATGGCGCCCACCGCCTGCACGCCGCCGATCCGGTAGACCTCGTCCACGCCCGCGATGTCCGCCGCCACCAAGAGATACGGGCTGATCACGCCCTTGGGCGCGGGCGTGCACATGACGACCCGCTTGACCCCCGCCACCTTGGCCGGGATCGCGCACATGAGGACGGAGGACGGATAGGCCGCCTTGCCGCCCGGCACGTAGAGCCCGACCGCGTCCATCGGCACGACCATCTGCCCCAGCGTGGCGCCGTTGTCCTGGTACATCCACGTTTTGGCGCGCTGCCGCTCGTGGAACGCCATGACCCGCTGCGCCGCATACCGCAGAGCGTCGCCCTCCTCCTTGCGGATCTGGTAGTAGGCGTCCTTGATCTGCTGCGGGCTCACCCGGAACTGCGGCGGCTTCAACGACACCCGGTCGAACTTTTTCGTGTAGCGCGAAATGGCCGCGTCCCCGCCACGCTCCACCGACTTCAGGATGGTCCTGACGGTCGCTTCGACCTTCCCGCTGGACTGGCCCGCGCGTCCGGCGATCCGCTTCAGCGCGGTCTTGAATGCCTTGTCCGTGCTCGACAGAATTTTGATCATCTCGCGCTCCGCTTCTTCGTTCGCTGCACCCGCCGCGTGGTCGTGCGGCGGCCGGCGCGACGTCCGTTCAATCGCGCCGCAGGGCGTCGACGCAGGCGCGCCATCAGTTCTGAAATTTCCCCGTGCTTCAACTTGAGGCTCGCCCGGTTGACGATCAGCCGCGCCGTGGACTCGGCGATCACGTCGATCTCCTCCAGGTCGTGCGCCTTCAGCGTGCGGCCGGTGGAGACGAGGTCCACAATGCGGTCGGCCAGACCCACCACCGGCGCGAGTTCAATGGAGCCGTAGAGCTTGATGATCTCGACCGGAATGCCCTTCTGGTTGTAGTAGCGCTCCGCGACGTTCGGATATTTCGTCGCCACGCGCAGCTTCGCGGACATGCGCTCGCGCACCTCGTGCCCCTTCCGGGCGGCGACGGCGAGGCGGCACCGGCCGAACTTGAGATCCATCGG
>MHEU01000050.1:10909-19212 GCA_001805245.1 Nitrospirae bacterium RIFCSPLOWO2_02_FULL_62_14
CGTCGAGGTTCTGCTCCAGCAGCATGTCCTTGCCGACGACGCCCACGTCCGCCGCGCCGTACTCCACATAGGTGGGCACGTCGCTCGGACGGATGATCATGAAGACCAGATCCTTTTCGGGGCACTCGATGATCAGCCGCCGGCTGCCCGGGGACAAATCTTTCCCTACATACCCGGCCTTCCGAAACAACTCGATCGCCGGCTCCAGCAGTTTCCCCTTCGACAGCGCGACCGTGATCATGCCCGCCCCTTTGCCGCCTGAGCGGCCTGGCCTGATTGCCCCGCGCCCGGCACCCGCCGGACGGCCGCGCCCAGCCCGTTGAGTTTCTCTTCGATCCGCTCGTA
The DNA here is from genome assembly GCA_001805245.1 of Nitrospirae bacterium RIFCSPLOWO2_02_FULL_62_14. Lineage (GTDB taxonomy): Bacteria > Nitrospirota > Nitrospiria > Nitrospirales > Nitrospiraceae > 2-02-FULL-62-14. The sequence goes on from MHEU01000050.1 coordinate 11,255, forward strand.
GCCCCGGTCCAGGTGATAGACCCGCGCGATTTCCGTTTCGCCTTCCGCCGCCAGTCCCGCGACGACCAGCCCGGCGCTGGCCCGCAGGTCCGACGCCATCACGGGCGCGCCGCTGAGCTTCGCGATGCCGGTCACCACCGCATGGCTGCCGTCCACCTTGATCTCTGCGCCCATGCGCTGCAGCTCCGGCACGTGGATGAAGCGGCTCTCGAACACCGTTTCCGTGATCACGCTGGTGCCCTGCGTGACGCACATGAGCGCCATCATCTGCGCCTGCATGTCGGTCGCAAAGCCCGGATAGGGATAGGTCCTCACGTCCACGCTCTTGAGCCGCTTCGCCGCCTTGAGCCGGATCGATTCCTTGCTCTCCGTCACCTCGGCGCCCGCCTCGCGCAGCTTCGCCGTCACCGCTTCGAGGTGCCGGGGCCGGCAGTCCTTCACGCAGACGTCGCCGCCTGTGATCGCCGCAGCCGCCAGATAGGTGCCGGCTTCGATCCGGTCGGGAATCACTTCATGATCGGCCCCGCGCAATTCGGATACCCCCTCGATCGTGATCATGTCGGTCCCGGCGCCGGCGATCCGCGCGCCCCGCTTGACGAGAAACGCCGCCAGATCCAGGATCTCCGGTTCCTTAGCCGCATTCTCGATCACCGTCGTCCCGTCGGCCAGGCAGGCCGCCATCATCAGATTCTCCGTCCCCGTGACCGTCGGGAAGTCCAGGCAGATCCGTCCGCCTTTCAGGCGGGAGGCCTTCGCCTTGATGTAGCCGTGCTCGACCGTGACGGTCGCGCCCATCTTCTCGAATCCCGCCAGGTGGAGATTCACCGGCCGGGAGCCGATCGCGCAGCCTCCGGGCAGCGAGACCGTGGCCTCGCCCCAGCGGGCCAGCAGCGGACCCAGCACGACCACCGACGCGCGCATGGTTCTCACTAAATCGTATGGCGCTTCGGATGAGCGGAGCGCGTCCATCTTCATCGTCACGCGGTTCCCCTCGGCCTTCACCGTCGCGCCCAGGATGCCCAGCACTTTGCTCATCGTGACCACATCCACCACGCGCGGGACGTTCGTCACGGTGCATTCGCCGCCGCCCAGGATCACCGACGCAAGAATCGGCAGCGCGGCGTTTTTCGCCCCGCTGACCGCGACGTCGCCCTGCAGCCGGCGCCCGCCTGAGATGATGATTTTGTCCATACTTGCCCGTAATCAGTAATGAGTGATCAGTGATGAGAGGGAAGTTATTCTGACTTCCCGCTTGTGCATCCAGCTCTCGTCACTCATGACTCATCACTCGTTACTGTTTTTGAGCGCAGACGACCCGGTCGATGCCGGCCTGGTCCGGCCGGACGTCCATCGTCCCGTACCGTCCCGTCGCCTCAATGAGCGCACGCACCGATTCCGCCTGCCCCTGCCCGACTTCCATGATCAACCAGCCGGCCGTGTGCAATAGTTCGGCAGCCTCCTGCACGAGCCGGCGATAGATCGCCAGGCCGTCCTCGCCGCCGGCCAGCGCGATTCGCGGCTCGAAGAGCCGGACCTCCGGCTGCAACGCCTCCCATTCGCGCTCGGCGATATAGGGCGGATTGGAGATGACGAGGTCCACCCGGCCGGACACCCCACAGGCACGAAGCGGTTGCAGGAGATCGCCCTCCAGGAACGTCACCTGCCCGGCCACGCCATGGCGCTCCGCGTTCCGCCTCGCCACGCGCAGGGCCTCCGCCGAACGGTCCGTCGCATAGAGCACCGCCAGCGGCATCCGGCGCGCGAGCGACACGGCGATGCAGCCGGACCCGGTGCCCATATCCACGATCACCGGGCGGCGCCCCGCCGCCGATTGCATGCCGGCATAACGGACGGCGGCGTCCACGAGCAGTTCCGTTTCGGGACGCGGAATCAGCACGCTGGGCTCCACTTCAAATTCCACCCCGCAAAATTCCTGCGTGCCCAGGAGATACTGCAGCGGTTCCCGGTTCGCGCGGCGCTGCAGCAGATCCAGCGCGCGACGCAACCCCTCGCCCTCCACCTGCAGCGATTCGTTCGTGCGCAGGTCGAGCGGCGTGCGGCGCAAGGCATGCTCCAGCAGCCAGCCCGTCTCCAGGCCGGCCTGCTCGATGCCGGCGCGCAGGAGCAGCATGGCGCCCTCGCGCGTCAGCTCGCCGATGGACATCGCCTGCGGGGACCTGTCCGTCCCGATCATGAGGCCTCCGAGACCATCTGCTTCGTCTGCGCGGTTTTCAATCCTTCGATCAGCTCGTCCATGTCGCCGTCCAGCACCTGCTCCAGCCTGTGCAACGTCAGGCCGATGCGATGATCGGTCACGCGGTTCTGCGGAAAATTATAGGTCCGGATCTTCTCGCTCCGGTCGCCGGTGCCGACTTGCGACTTCCGCTGCTGCGCGATGTCGGCCTCCTGCCGCTCCCGCTCCGCCTCGACGATGCGCGTGCGCAGCGTCCGCATGGCCTTGGCGCGGTTCTTCAATTGCGACCGTTCGTCCTGGCACGTGACGACCACGTTGGTCGGAATGTGCGTGATCCGCACGGCCGACTTGGTCGTATTGACGCTCTGCCCGCCGGCGCCGGATGAGCAGAAGGTGTCGATCCGCAGGTCGTTCGGATTGATGTTCACGTCCACTTCCTCCACCTCCGGCATCACCGCGACCGTGACGGTCGAGGTGTGGATGCGCCCGCTGGCTTCCGTGGCCGGCACCCGCTGCACCCGGTGCACGCCGCTCTCGTGCTTGAGCCGGCCGTAGGCGCCCTTGCCCTCGACCAGCAGCACGACGTTCTTGTACCCGCCGATGCCCGTTTCGTCCGCCTCCATCAATTCCGTTTTCAGCCGCTTGCGCTCCGCGTAGCGCGTGTACATCCGCAGCAGGTCGCCGGCGAACAGGGCGGCTTCTTCGCCGCCTGCGCCCGCCCGGATCTCGACGAACGTGTTCTTGTCGTCGCGCGGATCCTTCGGCACCAGCAGCTCCGTCGCGCGCTCTTCCATCTGGCGGCGCCTGTCCTGCAGCGTGCGGACTTCTTCGGTCGCCAGCCCCTTCAGCCCGGCGTCGGCGCCGGCATCCTTCAGCATCTGCTCCGCATCGTTCAGATGGGTGAGCAGGGCCTGGTACTCGGCAAAGAGGTGCGCGGTCTCTTCCAGGTCGCTGCGCTCCTTGTTGAGCTTGCGCACCTGGTCCTGCTGGCTGAGGACGGACGGCTCCGTGAGCTGATGCGTCAGCTCGTCGTAGCGCTTGGCCGTGGCCTCCCACTTGGCCAGCAGCAACGCTTCCCTGGACTCTGTCGTGTTCGTTTCAGCCATCTTGTTCCGTTCCAAAAAACAGAGAACCCACTGCCCATCCGTCTCCGCAATTTATTCCGGTCCGAAAAACAAGAGGGACCCTGCCCGCTCGTGAATTAGCGTCCCTCTTATTTTTCTTACGTGTTTCGTCCGTCTCCGTGATTCGGACCGAAAAAACAGAGGGACCCTGCCCCTCAACGAAGCAGGGTCCCTCTGGTGATTGCGCTAATGCGTCCGATTTGCGATCGGCGTCACCCTTACTTCGTCTTCTTGGCGTACTTCTTTTTGAACCGCTCCACGCGCCCTTCCGTATCCAGGATTTTCTGCGTGCCCGTGAAGAAGGGATGGCAATGGGAGCAAATGTCCACTTTGAGGTCGCCGACCGTCGAGCGCGTCTTGATCTTGGCCCCGCAGGCGCAGCTGATGGTGGCTTCCCTGTACACCGGATGAATACCCTTTTTCATTTCAATCTCCTCAGCAAGTAGCACATAGCGAATAGCCAGCAGCCGGATTGCCCGAAGCTATTCGCTACGAGCTGTCAGCTATTAGCTTATTATCTGTTCATGGACTGCAGGAATTCCTGGTTGGTCTTGGTGCCGCTGATTTTGTCGATCAGGAACTCCATCGCTTCCATCGTGCCCAGCGGGCTGAGCACCTTCCGGAGAATCCACATCTTGTTGAGCCGGTCCTTGTCCACCAGCAGTTCTTCCTTGCGGGTGCCGGACTGGCTGATGTCGATCGCCGGGAAGATCCGCTTGTCGGCCAGCCGGCGGTCCAGATGGACCTCCATGTTGCCGGTGCCCTTGAATTCCTCGAAGATCACGTCGTCCATGCGGCTGCCCGTGTCGACCAGCGCCGTCGCCATGATCGTCAGGCTCCCGCCGTTCTCGATATTGCGCGCGGCGCCGAAGAACCGCTTCGGGCGCTGCAGCGCGTTGGAATCCAGACCGCCGGAGAGCACCTTGCCGCTCGGGGGCGCGATCGTATTATAGGCCCGCGCCAGCCGGGTGATGCTGTCCAGCAGGATGACGACGTCCCGCTTGTGCTCGACGAGACGCTTGGCCTTCTCCAGCACCATCTCGGCCACCTGCGCGTGGCGCTGGGCCGGCTCGTCGAACGTCGAGCTGATGACTTCCGCGGCCTTGACCTGCCGCTGCCAGTCGGTGACCTCTTCCGGCCGCTCGTCGATCAGCAGCACGATCAGCATGACTTCGGGATGATTTTTCAGAATGGCGCGGGCGATGGCCTGGAGAAGCATGGTCTTGCCGGTCCGGGGGGCTGCGACGATCAGTCCGCGCTGCCCCTTCCCGATCGGGGTGGTCAGCTCCATGATCCGCGTGCAGTATTCTTCCTGGTCGAATTCCAGCTTGATCCGCTCTTCGGGATAAAGCGGGGTCAGGTTGTCGAACAGAATCTTGTCCCGTGCGACTTCCGGCTCCTCGAAATTGACCTTCTCGACTTTGAGCAGGGCAAAATAGCGCTCGCTCTCCTTCGGGGGGCGAATCTGGCCGGAGACGATGTCGCCGGTTCTCAGATTGAAGCGGCGGATCTGCGAGGGCGAGATGTAAATATCGTCGGGACCCGGCAGGTAGTTGGAGTCCGGCGCCCGCAGGAAGCCGAAGCCGTCCGGCAGCGTCTCCAGCACGCCCTCGCCATAGATCGAGCCGTTCTTTTCGGTCTGCGCCTGCAGGATGGCGAAAATCAGCTCCTGTTTGCGCAGGTTCGCCGCGCCTTCGATCTTGAGGTCGCGCGCGACTTCGTTCAGATCGGCTATCGTCTTCTGTTTCAATTCGGCAAGATGCATGGTCTTCTCTCCTAACATATTAAACCCGACCTCCACGCTACCGGAGCGCCCGCCCCGGCCTGATGTTACCTGCTGACTGTCTGCGAGGCTGTTCTGGATGACTGACGAAGATCTTTACGACGTTGTTCGCTTCTCTGAGGAGGATGTCTCGCGGCAACCCGGTTCCGGCCCTGCGCGCTCCTCTCCTTCAATGGTGCTCTTTGCCAGCCAACTCCCGCGCTTTGTTTGCGCGGGAACGCGATGCACTCCGTCTACTTCCGCCCGCTCATAAAATTGATTTGGTTCGATGCCGTCCGGGAAGCTGACTGGATTGGAAGTCTATTTGAATTCAGGGAAGTATGACGCACTCATAGTATCCACGGCGGTCCGGTTTGTCAATACAATTTTCCTCCGGCAGGCGTTCATTGCGCGAACTCTCGCGGTTGTGTTATGAGTGGGCGCGCAGTCTGGACATCCATGGCGGAACACGACGACGAATACCCGGATCGGCTCTTCAGTCTTTCTGAAGCCAACCGTCTCATCCCCTGCCTGGAGGAGCACCTCTCAGCCGTCAAGAAAGGCAAGGCCGTCCTCGTCCATACCAAGGACGAAATAAAAAAGGCCAGTAAAAACGCACAGTTCGGAGGGGGAAGCTTCATGGCTCCCCATTATATCTCCGCCCTGGAACAGATCAACGACCATCTTCAGAAAATCCAGGAACTGGGCGTGGTGGTCAAGGACGTCGAGATGGGCCTCTGCGACTTTCCGCATCTGCATGAAGGACGTGTCGTGTATCTCTGTTGGAAGCTGGGCGAATCGGAAGTCGGCTGGTGGCACGAAGTCCATAGCGGCTATGCCAGCCGCCAGCCGCTCAGCAGCGACCAGTAGCAGGATGTTGAAAAAGACCGCCAGCTTTGTTCTCGCATCGCTCGGAGTCTCAACGTACGGAAAAGAGTACGCTTCGCCTCCTCGCTCGCTGCGGCCTCGCTGGGCGGCCTTTTTGAACATCCTGCGAGAAGACAACTAGTCGGCTCGCGGCGATGCAGCCATGAAATTCGTCATTCTCGGATTCGACGGCCCCGACGGGGAAGCCAAGCGCAAAATCCACCGTCCGGCGCACCTTGCCAATCTGGAGCCTTTGGTCCGGCAGGGCCGGGTCGTTCTGGCCGGACCGCTCACCGACAAAACCGGCAGCCTGATCGTCATTGAAGCCGGATCGCTGGCCGAGGCCCAGGCCTTCGCGGACTCCGATCCCTATACAGTGCAGGGAGTCTTCGCCAGGGTGGAAGTCCATCCGTTCATGCAGGTTTTCCCTAGCCCGCATTAGTCATGAGGGTTCGTGACGAAACCGCTGAGACGCCTGGCGAGACGGGCGCGTGGAGCCTAGGGACTGACACCCTTCCCCGCGTCTGCGCGTGGTGTCCGTCCCCGTCCGAACCGGGACAGGCACCGTCGAGGACGACGGAGCCAGCCCCCGAACAGGCTGTTGACCGACCGAGCGGCGAGCCCGTCCGCCTGGCCGCGCTCAGCCAGCGGCCAGGCTTGTCGGAGCGGCGTATCGGCGGGTGCAGTAGAAGCCGTCATGAATAATGCGGGCTAAAACGGAGGGTGCCTCCTGACGCGGTTCCCCGCCGTTGTTCGAAACTCCACCGGCGTTGTCGGAACCGGAGTATCGGGTTATCATGAAAATATGCGCCTGCGCATCCTGATACCGACCCTCCTGACAGCACTCTCGCTGAGCCTGCCGGCCCAGGCCGCCGGCCCGCACGTCAAAGTCGTCACGGCCGACGCGTCCTATGTCATGGGCGACGGCGACACGCTGGCCGGCGCGGAAGACAATGCGCTGACGCGGGCGAAACGAAAGGCGGTGGAGGAGACCGGCGTCTACATCGAGGCCGCCTCCCAGGACATCGAAAAACATGCCGACGGCAAAACGACCCGCCTGAATTCCCTCAGCATCCGGACGATCGTCGCCGCCATTACCGAGACGGAATTTCTCGAAAAACGCCGTGCGCTGGAAGGCGACCGGATCGTGTTCTACGTGAAGATCAGGGCCACGATCAATCTGGACACCCTTGAGGACGCCATCAAGCGCCAGAAGGCCTATGAACAACTGGCCGAGCACCATCATCAACTGCGTAACGAGAACGTGCAGCTCAAATCCGAACTGGATGCGCTGCGCGCGCAACTGCGGGGATCGCGCATGGTGGCGCCGCTGAAGGGACTGATCCGGAACCACCGGGCCGCCACGGAACTGGTGCATGCCGCGGTCCAGAGCCGGCATTTCCCGGAAAAAATCGAGCTGACCACGAAGGCGATGGCCATGGACAACCAGTACGTGGACGCGTATGTCGTCAGGGGGCAGACCTACCTCAGCATCGCCTCCTCGAATTCGAAGAAGAGCCCCCGCGCCGAGCTCAACGAATATGTGGACCGTGCGATCGCCGACTTCGACCGGGCGCTGACGCTGGACCAGTCCAGCACCTGGTCGCTGCTGGGCCGCGGCGACGCCTATACGTGGCTGAAAAAAACGGAGGAGGCGGCGAAAGATTACGAACGGGCGTTGCAGATCGATCCCCTGTTCGACATCGCCCAACAGCGCTTGATCGCCCTGCACACGGCAACCGCCAAGAAGCAGGTCGCCGCACGGCAATGGCGCCAGGCCCTGGCCACGCTCGACCCCCTGCTGCGGCAGGACGGACCCCCGAGCTGGACTTTTGACAAGCGGGAGGCGCACATTCTGCGCAGTCAGGTCTATGCCCGCATGGACAAGCTGCCGCAGGCTGTGGACGATCTGACGATCGTGTTGCGCGTGGATCCGGCCAACCGCCAAGCCCTGGTTCTCCGCGCTAAATTACACGAACGTCTTCAGCAGGGACGGTCCGCCAAAGACGAC